>JAICNB010000108.1 GCA_025928935.1 Acidimicrobiia bacterium | reverse complement strand
GCTGGTGAAGACCGGCGCGGGATGGCGCGAAATGATGGTCTCGACCGAGGTGGGATCGGTCGCCGTCGAGGTCGACGGGGCCCTCGAAGGGATATTCACGGAGCGCGACCTGCTGCGTGCCGTTGCCGAGGGCGCCGATCTCGACACCGAGCCGATCAGCACGTGGATGACCGAGTACCCCGACTCCTTCGATCCCGAGATGGGGGTCGAAGAGGCGGCCGAGTGGATGCTCGCCACCGGTTTTCGGCATCTCCCGGTGGTGGATGGCGGCGACGTGGTCGGCGTCATCTCGATCAAGGACGTTCTCTGGGCGGTCACCGACGAGGAGAGTTGAGGCGTGGAGCCGATCGCCGAAGATGAGGCTCTGGAGTTCCTCGCAGAGGCGATGGTCGCTCACATCGGCGTCGTTCGGGACGGCAAGCCCTACGTGACGCCGATGTCGTTCGTCCTCGACGGGCGGCGACTCTTCTTCCGGACCAAGCCTGGGATGCGTTTGGAAGCGATAGCGGCCAACCCCAGCGTGAGCATCGAAGTCTCCCATTTCGACGAGGTGACAGGGGACTGGGTGAGTGTGGTGGTCACAGGGACGGCCACCGAGAGGACCGACGAGCCCACGACCACGAGGACGGTCGAGCTGCTGTTCCAGAAGTACGAAGTGGTCCTCGGGTCTCCCCTGGGCCACGGCGGGCTCCAGCCGATGGCGTCCTTCCCTCACGTCATCGAGGTCACGATCGAGGAGATCACCGGAATGTCGTCGGGCCGTGGATTCACATTCCGCACACGTCCGGGCCGTCTCTGATGTTCATCCGCCATGAGTCCGAGGTCGCTTTGCCGCTGTCCGAAGTCGAACGTCGTCTAGACGTCGTCAGGTCCGACCTGGGCTCGATGGCCGATGTCGCCTACCGAGAGGGAGAGGAGCTGCGAGCGAAAGTCGGACCGGGTGCCGGCGCAGTCGCCAAGGAAGTCCGCCTCGTCATCGGCACACCCGAGATACACCGTACCGGGCTGATCTATCCCGTCAGCTGGTCGGCGATCGGATCGGAGAACCTCTTCCCGCGTTTGACAGCAGATCTGATGCTCTCTCATGTCGGTCACGACCGAACCAAGATCGTCCTCGAGGGCACCTATCAGCCACCCCTCGGCCCGCTCGGGAAGGTGATGGATCGGGCGTTGCTGCGCCACGTCGCCGAATCGACTGTCCGGGCCTGGACCGACCGGCTGGCCGAATCGTTGGTCTCCGGGGTCAGGTCACCGGAAAGCTGATCTCGATCAGGGTGCCCACGCCCGGGGCGCTGCTCAGATCCACATGCCCCCCTAGACCTGCCGCTCGGGCGGTCATGTTGGCCAGTCCCATCCCGGACGTCGACAACGATGTGTCGAACCCGGCCCCATTGTCGCGGACGCTCACCCGGCACCACTCGCCGTCGGAATCCACCAGTACGTCGACCTCGGTCGCCCCCGAATGACGCAGCGCGTTGCTCAATGCCTCCGTCACGACCTTGACCACCTCATCCTCGAGCTGGGTGCTTTCCAGCTGGTCGACCCCGATCTCGAGGACCACGTTCGCCGGGTAGGCCGAGCCCAGACGTGCGACCAGCTCCTGCAGCCGCTCGTCGAGCTGGCGTCTCTCGCCGCGAGACCGGAGCTCGAAGATGTAGGAGCGGAGGGTCTCGACCACGAGATCGAGACGGTCGATCGAGTCCTCGATGGTCGTCGCCGCTGTGCCGTCGCTCACGACTTCCGAGATGCCTTGCAGGGCCAGCCCCACCGCGAACAAGTCCTGGATGACAGTGTCGTGCAGGTCTCGGGCAATCCTCTCCCGGTCCTCACCCACCGCGATCGAGCGCAGCCGTTCCTGAAGGCGGGCCGTGGTGACCGCGGCGCCGGCGATCCGGCTCAGCGCCTCCACGAGCATCACGTCGTCGTCGCTGAACCCACCTTCTTTCTCCGTGAGATACAGGTTGCCAAATGCCCGTCCCCCCGCCGCCACGGGCACCCCCAGGAAGGTGGTCATGACCGGGTGATGGGCCGGGAACCCGAAGGAGTCCGGGTGATTGGAGATGGAGTCGAGCCGGATGGTCCGGTTCTCACGGACGAGCGTCCCCAGAACGCCCTTACCGGTGGGCAGCGCCCCGATCTGCGCCACCTGGCGCTGCTCGAGGCCCTCGTGGATGAACTCGGTGAGCACGCCGTGCTCGCCGAGCACGCCGAGCGCCGTGTACTTGGCCCCGGTGGCAGCCCTGGCCTCGGCGACTAGCCGCCGAAGGAGCTGCTCCAGATCACCGGCGCCGACGACGGACGCCGCAGCTTCAATGAGGTCTGGCAGGCGATCGACGACGGTTCGCTCGACCATGGGCCGAGGAGAGTACCGCTACCGTCTCGGTCGATGGAGAAGCTGAGAGTTCTGCTCGTGGACGATCACGAGGTGGTCCGAGCCGGGATAAGGGCGCTGCTCGACGCCGAGGACGACATCGTGGTCGTCGGCGAGGCAGGCACCGTGGCCGAAGGTGTGCGGCGCGTGGGATACGACGAGCCGAACGTTGTCGTGCTCGACGTTCGACTCCCCGATGGGAGTGGAGTGGAGGCCTGTCGGGACATACGATCGAGGTTCCCCGAGGTGAAGGTGCTGATGCTGACGTCCTTCGCCGACGAGGAGGCATTGATGTCGGCGATCCTGGCCGGTGCCTCGGGATACGTGTTGAAACGGGTGAAGATGTCGGATCTGGTCGACGACATCCGCCGGGTCGGCGCGGGTGAGTCGCTGCTCGATCCCGACATGACCGAGCAGCTGTTCAGCCGTCTCCGAAGCGGCCCCAAGGACGACCCCTTGCTGTCGAAGCTGAGCAAGCAGGAGCGCACGATCGTCCGTCACATCGCTGATGGCCTGACCAACAAGCAGATCGCCGACGAGATGTTCCTGGCCGAGAAGACCGTCAAGAACTACGTGTCGAACCTCCTCACCAAGATGGGGATGAGCCGGCGAAGCGAGGCGGCGGCCTACGTCGCGCGGCTCGAGGGCGAGAATGAGGGGGCCGAGGCGGCGCAAGGGTGGGGCGAGGGCTGAAAACCCGGCCCGCCAGCTAGATTCAAACGATGGAGGAACTGCTCTCGGAGGCAGCGCGCCGCGCCATCGCCTACCGGCGGCGGGTCCCCGATGAGCCGATCCGCCCCGATCCGTCGGCTGACCTATCCGAACTCGGCGGTGACTTCCCCGACGGGCCGACCGATCCGATGAAGGTCCTCGAGTTGATGGACGAGGTCGGCACACCAGGCACGATGGGCTTCTCCAGCTCGCGTTTCTACGGGTGGGTGATCGGCGGAGTCCAGCCGGTGGCCCTGGCCGCCGATTGGCTGGTGTCGGCATGGGATCAGCCCACCTATGCAGCGGAGGCGAGTCCTGCCACCGTGGCGATGGAAGCTGCCGCCATCCAGTGGGTGAAGGAGGCAGCCCACCTCCCGGAGACCTGCTGGGGCGTGTTCGTCACCGGTACCACCGTGGCCCATATCGCGACCCTGGCGGCAGCGAGATCGGCGGTTCTGGCAGCCGAAGGTTGGGACGCAACCGGGCAGGGCCTCTTTGGCGCGCCCCCGGTTTCGGTGGTGGTGGGCGCCGAGGTCCATCCCTCCCTGGTCAAGGCGCTGGGAGTGGTAGGCCTCGGACGGCACCGGGTCGTAGAGGTGCCAGCCGACGCTCAGGGCCGCATGCGGGCCGACGCCTTCCCCGACGTGTCTCCCCCGGCGATCGTCTGCCTCCAGGCAGGCAACGTGAACACCGGCTCGTTCGACCCCATGGCGGAGATCATCCCCAGGGCGAAAGAGGCCGGTGCCTGGGTCCACGTCGACGGAGCCTTCGGGTTCTGGGCAGCTGCATCCCCTCGACTGGCCCATCTCACCGAGGGCATGGAACTTGCCGACTCCTGGGCCACGGACGCGCACAAGTACCTCAACGTGCCATACGACGCCGGGCTGGCGTTGATCCGAAACCCTTCGGATCTCGAGCGCCTCATGAGCATCGAGGCGGCGTACCTGGTCGAGGGGCACATCGGGCAGGATCCGGGGCTCTACGCCCCTGAGATGTCGAGGCGGGCTCGTGGCGTGCCGACGTGGGCCGTCCTCAAGGCGATGGGGAGATCGGGCCTGGTCGACATGATCGAGCGAACAGTCGACATGGCTCAGCGATTCGCCGACGGGATGCGTGAGGCCGGCTTCTCGATCCTCAACGACGTCGTCCTCAACCAGGTCCTGGTCGATTTCGGCGGCCCCGTGGAGACCCAACGGGTCGTTCGCGAGGTCCAGGCCGAAGGCATCCTGTTCGCCGGGCCAACGGTCTGGCAGGGGAAGACCGCCATGCGTGTCTCCGTCTCCAACTTCGGGACGACGGAGAAGGAGATCGACGAGAGCATCGATGCGGTGTTGAGGGTGGCGGGTCGCTAGACCGACAGGGCTTCGCGAACGCCGGCCGTGTCACCCTGCCATACGTTCTGAACCAGGATCGGCTTGAACCCCATCTCGATGTTGATACTCAACATCGGTGCGTTCGACCCGGCGTTCTCGGTATCGATGCGCCGGACATCGGGGTAGGTCTTCCTCAGCTCCAAGGCCATCGCCGCCTTCACCCATCGGCCCAACCCAAGGTTGCGGTGAGCGGGATCCACCCCGGTGTCCCACTGCTCGATCATGTCTGGCTGGAGATGCTTGTAGGCGACATTGGTGTAACCGGCGAAGCGCCCCGAGGGCTTGTGACGGGCCACGTAGGTGAGGATCTCACGGCCCCTCGCCGCCATCTTGGTCTCGAGGTCCCTCCAGATCTCGGGGGTCATGACCTCCTCGTCCTCGACATAATCCTCGCGAGGCGCCGTGTTCATCACGAGCATCAGCCTGCAGAAGGCTTCGAGGTGCTCGTCGTCGACAGGGCTCTTCATGAACAGGAGCTCGTAGTCCGCCGCCCGCTCCCTGGCACGGTCCACCCAGGTCTCCATCAAGGACCAGTCCACCGTCCGGAAGTCGAGTCTGCTCACCTTCTCCCGGTAGGCAGACCTGAGACCGGCCCTGGACAGCAGGGCCTCCTCGACCGCGCCGTGGTTGACGGCACAGGCGAATCGCGTTCTCCCATCCTTCTCGGCGGCCTCGAACAGGGGTTTGGCGATCGCCCTCCCATGGCCTGCGCCTCGATGCTGCGGGTGGACGTAGACCCATCCGAAGGCGTTCTCGAGATTCTGCACGAGGTCCACGTACATGCCGGAGGTGGCGATGATGTCGGGACCCTTCCACATCACCCAGCGAGGACTCCCCTCCGAGTCGAGCAGATAACGCCAGTCGACCACCCTTTGCGCCAGAGGAACAGGAGGATCGCCGGGAAGGACCTCGTCGTCCCAGATGACGTTGAGCTCGTGCAGCGCCTCGAGAGTCTGCTCGGGCGCGACCCGCGTGTCGACGAACTCGATTTGGGGAGACATGACCCGATGACGCTAGGAACATGGGGTTTCTGGTGCGGGTGAATTAGTCGGACTGC
>JAICNB010000002.1 GCA_025928935.1 Acidimicrobiia bacterium | reverse complement strand
GGCCCGTCGAAGCCCCATTGCTCGGCACATTTCACCGCGCGGTCGTAGGCGACCCAGCTCATCAGGCGTGAATGGGTGAAGTTCTGGGCCTCACCCCGGGACTCCCAGAGGCCGTGGTCGGGACGGGCCCACTTCCCCTCGAGGTTCTCGAGGAGGAGCTTCTGCAGATCCCAGATGGTGGACTCGTGGTCCATGCCCATTCGACGGGCGGCATAGATGGCGTCCATCAGCTCGCCGTAGACGTCGACCTGAAGCTGGGAATGGGCGGCATTACCGACGCGGACCGGCCGAGATCCCTCGTACCCGTTCAACCAATCCAGCTCCATCTCGGGGAGACGACGCTCTCCGGCCAACCCGTACATGATCTGGAGATCCTCCGGATCCCCGGCCACGGCCCTGAGGAGCCAGTCACGCCAGGCCAGGGCCTCCTGCCTGTGCCCTGCCGTCATGAACGTGTCGAGGGTGAAGGTGGCGTCACGAAGCCACACGAATCGATAGTCCCAGTTGCGTGTCCCGCCGATCACCTCTGGCAGGGAGGTGGTGGGCGCGGCGACGATCCCTCCGGTGGGTGCGTACGTGAGGGCCTTGAGGGTGATCAGGGAGCGGTCCACTGCCTCCTCCCAGTCACCGTGATAGGTGTTGGCATCGGTCCATTCACGCCACCACTTCTCGCTGTCCTCCACGGCCTGGTCGACCTCGACATCGTCGGGCGCCGGCCGATGCGATGGATGCCACGTGAGCACGAACGGGACGCGGTCGCCCTTGCTCACCTCGAAGGCGGCGACCGTGCTCAGGTCCTCACCGTGGTGCTCGATCGGTGTTGTCAGGGTGACCGCGTCGGGCCCACCCACCGCCTGGAGTCTCCCGTCCAGCCGGGTCGCCCATGGGACCAGGTGGCCGTAGTCGAACCGGATGGTGAGATCCATCCGCATCGGCACCGTCCCCTCGACGCCCTCGACGATTCGAACCACATCGGCGTTGTTGCGGTCGCCGCGACCGCGGATCGGCATGAGGTCGACGACACGAACCGTCCCGCCATCGGCTTTCATCTCGGTCTCCAAGACCAGTGTGCCGGGTCGGTACTGCCGTCGGACGCGCTTCAGGGGCCCAGCGGGGGCGATCCGCCATCGCCCGTTGCCCTCGTCGCCGAGAAGGGAGGCGAGGCAGGCGCCGGAGTCGAAGCGAGGCAAGCAGAGCCAGTCGATCGAGCCATCCCGGCCGACCAGGGCCGCGGTCTCGGTGTCGCCGATGATGGCGTAGTCCTCGATAGGCCTGCTCATCCCGATCGAGCCTAGATCGGTGTCATCCCCATTCCTCGGGCGGTTCCAGCCTTCCCGCCATGAACTCGTAGTACTCGTGAAGGCGCCGGCACCGCCCGTCATCGGCGAACTCGAGGAGCAGACAGCCGGGGAGCGTCACATCGGCCCCCTCGTTGTTCATGGTCGTCCAGAACTCGACGGACACCCGTTCGCCGTCCACGATGGGCCGGCCCATGCGGACCTCGATATCGCTTTGCGTCGCCGTCACCGAGGTCCAATAGGCGGCGATCCCCTCGTGACCGGAATGAGGCTCCTCGAAGATGTTGGAGCGGTAGGTCGCGTCTTCGGTGAAGAGTCCCGCCGCCTTGGCGGCATCGCTCTCCTCCCACGCCTGTCGATATGTCTCAACCCAGGCACCGACGTCGGTCATTAGGCTCCTCGCTCTCGACTTGGGCAATCCCAGGCTACGGCGTGATCCGTTCGCGCCGGTACGGTTCCGTCATGGGGACACACGAGATGGCCGCGGCCATGGCGCCTCTCTTGCGTGAGCTCGAGGCCCGGTGCAGGCAGGAGGGGCGCCAGCCGATCGACGTCGTTGCGCCGTTCACCCTGGATGTCATCGGGAGGGTTCCCCAGTCGACCGAGGACGATGTGAGGGCTGCCGCCGCTCTGGCTCGGGCGGCCCAACCTGCTTGGGAGGCTCTGGGAGCCGAGAGGCGTGCCGCGATCCTGCTGGACTTCCACGACCTCCTTCTCGACCGCGTGGACGAGGTGACCGACCTCGTCCAGCTGGAAGGGGGCAAGGCCCGCATGGATGCTTGGAAAGAGGTGGTCGACACCATCGGAGTCACCCGGTACATCGCCAATGTGACGCCGGGCGCCACAAAGCGCCGCCGCCGCCAGGGGGCCATGCCCTTCTTCACCAAGACATTCGAGTTGAGGCACGCCAAGGGTGTGGTGGGCTTCATCAGCCCGTGGAACTACCCGTTCATGCTGGCCATCAGCGACGCCATCGCCGCTCTGGCGACCGGAAACGCGGTGCTGGTCAAACCCGACGACAAGACTCCTTTCTCGGCCTTGTTCGGCGCCCGACTTCTCGAAGCGGCGGGGGTGCCAGAAGGGCTGGTCCAGGTGCTCACCGGCGCCGGCGAGCCGATCGGCGAGGTGTTGGTCGATTCGGTCGATTACATAATGTTCACCGGGTCCACCGAGGTGGGACGGCTCATCGCAGAAATGGCAGGTCGCCGTCTCATCGGCTGTTCCATGGAGCTCGGCGGGAAGAACGCCGCCATCGTCCTCCCCGACGCAGACATCGGCAGGACCGTGCGAGACCTGGCCGCGGGCAGCTTTGCCAATGGCGGGCAGACCTGTGTCTCGATGGAGCGGGTCTACGTCCACGATTCCATCGCGGAGGAGCTCACCCGAAACCTCTCCGAGCATGTCGCCGAGCTGCCGATCGCTTCGGGGTTCGACTTCACCAGCAAGCTCAGCTCGCTGATCGATCAGGATCAGATGGACCGGGTCCAGGCCCATGTCGACGATGCCGTGTCGAAGGGTGCCAACGTCCTCACCGGTGGCAAGCCCCGTCCCGATGTCGGACCGCTCTTCTACGCACCGACCATTCTCACCGAGGTCACCGACGAGATGGCGGTGTGTCGTGAGGAGACCTTTGGCCCGGTGATCTCCATCCACCGCTATTCCGAGCTCTCCGAGGCGATCTCGGAGGCGAACGACTCGGAGTTCGGGCTTCATTTCAGCCTGTGGACCTCCGACACCGGCAAGGCGGTGGACATCGCGGTCGAACTGAAGGCGGGCTCTGTCACCGTGAACGATGGCCTCGTGGCGAGTTGGGGCTCACACGACGCCCCGATGGGCGGGATGAAGTCCTCAGGGTTGGGACGACGTCACGGGCTCGATGGGATCCTCAAGTTCACCGAGCCACAGACCGTGGCGATACAGCGGCTGATCCCGGCCTATTCCCCTTTCGGTGGGATCTCCCCGGAGCGGTACACCCGGATGGTCGAAGCCCTCACCTGGGTGTTCAAGCGGCTCCCCTGGTACAGGTGACGGCCACTACCTCTCCGACATCTCGGTGAGATCGGCCTCCAGCGTGTCACGCTCTTCGGGGTCCTCGATCTCGGTCAGCTTCTCCTTCGCGGCCTCGAGATGCTCGGTGAACATCTCGACGTCGTCGACGTCGGCCGCGGCTCGGGCGATGGCCTCGTGGGCGAACCCGGTCACGAAGGCGTCCAGGTCGTGGTCGAGGCAGATTGCCAGCGATCGCTCACCGAAGCGGAGGGCCAGATCGGCGTAGCCGAGCACCGCAGCCACCCGGGACACCTGCCAGTCGGCGATGGCCTGGTTGCGGGGGGTACCCACCTGATACCAGTGGTAACGCTGGGCGAAGGTGGCGGACAGCATCGCCTCCTCGTCTTCACGGTTGGGATCGGCGAGATCGAGCAGGGCCCAGGCCTCGTTGAACGCCCTCGGGGCGAAGGTTTGATTCCAGGTCGCCAGGTCGGCGTCCGACGGGTTCTCGGTGGCCTCGGTCATGTCTCGGTTTCCGCCGGGTTGGGAAACCAACGGAGACCCTCTGCGGTCGACCCAAGGTCGGGCGCGGCACCGGCCGTGACGGGCTGGGCCGCCAGGATTCGCTTCGCTTCCGCCAGATAGGAGTCGAGATCGCCCAGTGGTGCCGTCAGCGGTGCCTCGGCTCCATTGCCGGCAAAGTCGAGGTCGTTCAACGAGATGGGTGGCCTGGGCAGCCCGTCCCGATGACGCCAGAGTGCCGTGCCCGGCTCGTACCCGTATTGGGGGAGAAGCCGCCATCCTTGGTCGGCGACGAGATGCACCGCCTCCAGGATGTAGGTGAACTCCTCTTCGGCGATGAAGTAGTTGAAGTTCACCCTGACCCAACCCGGTTTGATCACCTCGCACCCCTCGGCGACGGCCTCCTCGATTCGGACGCTGGTCTCCCGGTCGATACCGAGGAGACGGTGGCCGTAGGGACCTGCGCACGAGCACCCGCCCCGAGCTTGGATCCCGAACAGGTCGTTGAGGACCGCCACCACGAAGTTGTGATGGAGGGTTCGGTCGCCATGGCGGATGACGAAACTGACGATGGAGAGACGCTCCGCCTCGGGGTTCCCCAGGATCTCGATGTTGGGGTTGCGGGACCACGACTCGATGGCGCGGCGGATGAAGTCGTGCTCGAGTCGGCGAATCGTCTCCACCCCAACCTTCTCCTTGAGCCGAAAGACGAGGCCGGCGCGGATCGACTCGATGATCGCCGGAGTGCCGCCCTCTTCGCGGTGCTCGGGATCGGTGACGTAGAGGTGATGATCGGGAGAGACGTAGGAGACGGTGCCCCCGCCCGGCACGACGGGCACTTCGTTGCGCAGGAGGTCGCGCCTGACCACCAACACGCCTGGGGTGCCCGGCCCTCCGATGAGCTTGTGGGGGGAGAGGAAGATGGCGTCCAGGTACTCGCCATCGCTCGACGAGGAGCCCATTTCGATCTCGAGATACGGGGCGGACGCGGCGAAGTCCCAGAAGGACAGGGCGCCGTGCCGGTGGAGCAGGCGGGCGATGGCCGAGGTGTCCGAGATGATCCCGGTCACGTTCGACGCCGCCGAGAAGGACCCGATGACGACGGGACGCCCGGAGTGCTCTACCAGCTTCGCCTCCAGGTCGGCCAGGTCGATGTGACCGTCGGCGTCCTCCTTGATCTCGATGACGTCGGCGATCGATTCCCGCCACGGGAGCTCGTTGGAGTGGTGCTCGTAGGGGCCGACGAAGATCACCGGCCGCTCGGCTTCGGGGATCGACTCTTCCAGCCGGTAGGCCACGTTCAGGCCCCTCGGGATGCGGATGCCGAGGAGCCCGACCAATCGATCCACCGCGCCGGTCGAGCCACTCCCGGCGAAGATGACCGCGTGCTCCTCCCGGCTCGCACCTACTGCTTCACGGATGATCTCCCGTGCTTCCTCCCGGAATCGCGTCGTCTGCAGACCGGTGCCCGAGGTCTCCGTGTGGGTGTTGGCGTAGAGCGGGAGCACCTGTTCCCGGATGAAGTCCTCGATGATGGCCAATGAGCGGCCCGAGGCCGTGTAGTCGGCGTAGGTGACTCGGCGCAGGCCGAAGGGGGTGTGCACGGCGGTGTCCTTGCCGATCACCGCCTCTCTCACCGTCTCGACCAGTTCCATCGCTCGCCTCTACAGGATGATCCACAAGACTAGGAAGACGATGAGCGATGAGACCACGGTTGACGTCGGCGGCGAGGAGATCAGGATCTCCAGCCCGGGAAGGGTGATCTTCCCGACCCAGGGCTGGACGAAGCTCGACGTGGTCAATCACTTCGCCCTCGTCGCCGATGGAGCCATCCGTGGCGTTTTCGGCCGTCCCACCATGTTGAAGCGATACATGGGCACGGTCGATGACGACCCCATCTATCACAAGCGCGCGGCCAAGAACACACCCTTCGAGACGGTGCAGATCCGTTTCCCCTCACAACGGCCCGGGGTGATGAACGTGCCCCGCACCGAGGGAGACATAGTCCGTCTTGTCCAACTCGGCTGTCTCGACTTCCATCCCTGGCCGGTCCGGGCGGAGGACATCGACCACCCCGACGAGCTGCGCTTCGACTTCGACCCCACTCCGGGCTTCGATTTCGAGAAGGTGAAGGAGGCTGCGCTGGGTATGCGCGGCCTTCTCGAGGAAGTGGGGCTGGTGGGATGGCCCAAGACCTCGGGGAGCCGGGGAGTCCACGTCTATGTGCGGATAGAGCCGTTGTGGGACTTCTTCCAGACCCGCCGCGCCGTCCTCGCTGCGGCCCGTGAGCTGGAGCGCCGGATGGATGGCCTGGTCACGACCAAGTGGTGGAAAGAGGAGCGCAACGGTGTGTTCATCGACTACAACCAGAACGCGCGGGACAAGTCGGTCTGCTCCGCCTACGGGGTGAGGCCGACCGGGTTCGTCTCGACCCCGGTCACCTGGGACGAGCTTCCCGACGTGGCCATCCAGGACTTCCCGCTGGGTGGGTTCGGCGACCGATATCGGGCCGTAGGCGATCTGACCACCGGCATCGACGAATCTGCGGGCAGGATCGACACCCTCATGGAGTGGGTGGCCCGGGACCAGGAGAATGGCCTGGGCGATGCTCCCTGGCCGCCCCACTATCCCAAGATGCCCGACGAGCCCCCCCGGGTCCAGCCCTCCAAACAGCGGCGACCCAGCGAGGACTATTGATCCCTATCCGAAATTGGGACCGCAAGCTGCGTTATGCGACGCCGCGGCTCCCAATTTCGGACGAGAGCTACAACGCGTCCCTTCTGCGCAGGGCCCAGGTCAGGACGACGAGGCCGAGGAGGAGGACCCCGGCCAGTTTGGCCACACCGCCGCCGACACCAGGGGTGACCGGGCTCATCGCCTCCTGTGCGAACTCTCCGAATCCATCCTCCAGCCCGGCGTAGATCGACAGCGAGATCCGCCAGATCGAGAGCTGGGCCAGACCCTCGACCGCGAAGGCCAGGATCGTCTCCAACACGAGGATGTAACCGAGGCCGACCAACAGGGCACGGGGGACCAGGTACCCGAGTGGCACGAAGATGGCGGCGTAGCCCACCCCCGCGGCGGCGAACAGCGACAGGGAACGGAGCGCCGCGTCGAGGTCGCCGCCCACGGCGAGCAGTGCGACAGCCGAGGCGAGCCAGCCTCCGATCCCGATCACCAGCGCAGCAGCCGTGCCGGCAACGATCGACTGGATGGCCATGGACGACCTGGACAGCGGCCGCATGTAGATGTAGGGGAGCGTCCCGCTGTCACGCTCGTCGCGCAGGGTCGCCGTGGTCAGGATCAGCGCGGCGATGGCGAAGGTGTAGCCGACCCCGGCCAGGACGTCGGTGTATATGGCGGTCAGGTCCCGTTGCTCGGCATCGAAAGCCGAGAGCCAGAACACGAGGCCGGGCACTGCGGAGAGGGCGAGCAGCCCGATGACCCGGCTCCGGCGCATGATTCGCCGGTGGAGATGGATGGCCAGGGTCACTAACGGCCCTCGACCAGGTAGCGGAAAACAGACTCCAACGACTCGTCGACCGGCTCGATCTTGGTGATGGGGATGGTGTGCTCGATCGAGATGGCGGGAAGGCGCCTGGCCAGGCCGGCTGCGTCCGACGTCTCGACATGAACCGTGTCACCGTCCACCTGGACACCGAGCACGTCCTGGCCTGCGATCAAGGCGGCGGCCAGCTTCCTCGGGTTGCCGGTGTCGACGTAGATGCGACGGGGCTTGTCGGTCATCGCCGCCCGAATCGTGGCCACGTCGCCCACCGCGGCGAGACGCCCGTCGACCATCGCCACCACCCGGTCGGAGACGCGTTCCACCTCCCTGAGCACATGCGAGGAGACCAGCAGTGTCTTCCCCTCGGTCCCGAGCCGTTTGAAGAGGGCGATCAGCTGTGCCCGCTGCACCGGGTCGGCGCCGTTCAAAGGCTCGTCGAGGAGGAGGATCTCGGGGTCGGACACGAGAGCGGCCGCCACCTTGGCTCTTTGCCGCATGCCCTTGGAGAAGCCACCGAGGGCTCGGTCCGCCGCATCGGTGAGAGCCACCGTCTCGATCGCAGAGCGGGCCCGATCGACGGGATGGTCGATCTTGGCCAGCTTGGCAGCGAGCTCGACGAACTCACGCCCGGTGAGACGGTCGTACACAGACTCGTCCTCCGGCACCAGTGAGATCCGGCGATAGATGTCGGTGTCCTTCCTGGGGTCGACGCCCAGGATGCGGACCTCACCCTGCGAAGGGCGCTGCAGCCCGGCGATGACACGGAGCAGAGTGGTCTTGCCTGCGCCATTGGGCCCGAGGAGCCCGGTGACCCCGGGTCGGAAGCTGATGGTCAGCTCGCTCACCGCCACCTTCAGCCCGAACCACTTGGACAGGTTGGTGACCACGATGGTGTCGGTCACGCCAGCCTCCGGTAGCGGTAACGGACGAAGAGCGCCGAGGCGACCGCCAGAACGACGATGGCGACGACCGAAACCCAAACCTCGAATCCGGCCTGTTCGGGGGCGTAGGCCACGGTGTCACCGAAGAAGTAGTCCCTGACGATCCGCGGGTGATGATCCACGGCGAGCAGTGCGAAGTACCTGGAACCGGCGAACCCGGCCTCGGCCACCCGCCCGGCGACTGCGGCCCCGGCAAAGAGGATTCCGAGGAAGGCGGCGGCGGCGATCCCGGTCCGGTCGATCACCGCGGACAGGGCGAACACCACCGCGCCATGAACCGCGATGAAGGCGAGCGTGGTGACCGGGACCTTCCAGAGGATGTCGAGGTTGTCACCGAGGTAGGTGAGGAATCCCTCCTCGGCGATGAGGGCGAGGCCGAGGTGGAGGACCACCTGGGGCACGACGTAGATGGCGCCGACGACCGTGGCGAAGGCCCCGATCTTCGAGACGAGATACCCGTCGACCGTGAGAGGTCGAGAGAAGTACACCGACAGGACGCCCTTGGTCCGGTCCGGGATGAGAAGCTGGGGCCCGGCGAGGGCGATGAAGAGCAGCGAGATCCCCGAGTAGAAGTCGAACAGGCCGCCGTAGGTGGGGATCTCCTGACGCAGGCTCTCCTCGATGTTCCCGATCGCCCAGTGGATCCCGATGAAGACGGCGGCGGCGATGATGGCGATGACGATGAGCGACCAGGGGAAGATCTTCTGGCGGGCCTTGCGACCGAGACCGAGCACCCGCCGCACCCCGTCCTTGAAGACCGCCTTCCTCGCCCCCGAGGTCCCGCGGCGCGGCCCGTCGTAGGTGCGGTAGCCGCGGTCGTAGAGGACCTGATCGGTCATGTCGCCGCCTCCCGATTGAGGAACAGGTCCTCGAGGGACGAGGATCCCCGGATCATCCTCACCAGACCCGACCTGCTGGCGGCCGCGGCGGCCATCACCATTGGCTCGATCGTCTCGTCCCCCGGGCCGACCACCATGCGCAGCCCGTCCACGGCGACATCCACCCCTCCGGCCCGGATGGCGGCGGCTACCTCCTCGGGGCGCTCCAGCACCTCCACCAGGACCGTGCCCAGCTTCTCGAAGCCTTGCAGCGGCCCATTGCGGAGCAGGTTCCCGGCGTCGAGCATGATGACCCAGTCACAGGTCTGTTCGATGTCGGTAAGGACATGCGAGGACACGATGACGTTGATGTCGAAGCTCGACAGCCTCTTGATCAGGTCGAGCATCTGGGTCCGGCCCTCGGGGTCGAGCCCGGAGGCAGGCTCGTCCAAGAGGAGGAGATCGGGATCGTGCACGATGGCCTGGGCGAGCTTCACCCGCTGCTGCATCCCGGTGGAGAAATCGCCCAGGAACCGGAACCGCTCCTCCTCGAGCCCGACCAGGTAGAGCGTCTCGGAGGACCGTCTTTTTGCCTCACGAGGGGGCAGCCCGGCCAACTGCGCTGCATACGAAACGAAATCGGCAGCAGTCTGGTCCTTGGGTAGACAGTCGCCTTCGGGCATGTACCCGATTCGGGAGCGAACCACGAGGGGCTCCTGCTGTGGATCGTGCCCGAGGACCTGCAGCGCACCCGACGTGGGGTGGAGCAGACCCAGCATCAGGCGAAGGAGCGTGGTCTTGCCGGCGCCGTTGGCGCCGACAAGACCGGTGACACCGGGCGGAACCTCGAGACTCAGGCCGCTCAGCGCCACGACCTCGCCATAGTCGTGAGTGAGGTCCGAAACCTCCAATATTGCCGTCAAGTCAGGACCACCTCGTGGAAGCCGGGGCCCTCGGGGCGCTCCAGTTGGTCCATGGTGCATCGAAGGGGGTCCTTGTCGGGGCGCCATCGATGGAACCGGGTGGCGTGACGAAAGCGGTCACCTTCGAGTTGGTCGTAGCTGACCTCTGCCACCACGCCGGCTTCCACCGGCGTCCAGTCGAGCTCCTTGCCGGCCGACCAACGACTCTGCGCCCCGGGTGCGCGAGCGTGCCCGCCGAAGCTGTCCTGGGCGATCAGCTCCTTGAAACGATCGAAGATCTCCACTCGGTCGGCATCGCCGAATCCCGAGCAGTGGCCGATGAAATGAAGCTCGCCCCGGTCGTCGTAGAGACCGAGGAGGAGGGATCCGATCTTGCTCCCGTCCTTGTGCTCCCGGAAGCCCCCGACCACACAGTCCACCGTCCGCCGGTGCTTGAGCTTGATCATCGCCCTCTTCCCGTGCTGATAGGCGAGCCCGGCGTCCTTTGCCACGATGCCGTCGCAGCCGGCGGATTCGAACTCGTCGAACCACTGCCGGGCCACTTCCTCGTCGGCGGTCTGCGGGGTCAGGTGCCAGGGATCGCCGAGGGACCCTGACAACGCCACGAGACGCTCCCGGCGTTCGCGGAACGGGCGTTCCCGCAGGTCCTCACCACGATCGGCCAGGAGGTCGAAGGCCACCATCTCTGCCGGTGTCTGCTCGGAGAGCATGGTGATGCGGGATGCGGCCGGGTGGATGCGCTGTTGCAGTGAGTCGAAATGGGTCACTCCGTCCACCACGACCACGATCTCGCCGTCCACCACGGTGCCCTCGGGGAGCTGATCCAGGGCAGGAGCGAGCTCGGGGAAGTAGCGAAGAAGGGGTCGCTGGTTGCGGGAGTCGATCCGGCTCTCAGGCCGGGACCAGGACACGGAGCGGAAGCCGTCCCATTTCGGCTCGTAGACGTAGTCCCCCTTGGGCCATCGCTCCGAAGTCCTGGCCTCCATCGTCTCGATGGGGGGCGGGAAGGGGTGACTCACGGGCAGCGAGTGTAAGCAGGGATAGCCTTCGCCCCGACATGGAGAAGTACATCGCCCGTCTCCCCGGCTGGGCGAAGGGACCGGCGGAGATACTGGCCGAGGCGGCCGAGGGCTATGGCCATCATCGCGACTCACGGATGGCCGCAGCAATCGCCTACCGAACCGTCTTCGCCCTTGCGCCGCTCTTGATCATCGCCGTGGCCGTGCTCGGCACGTTTCTGGGAAGCAGGGCCGAGGCGATGCAGGAGATCATCGACGCCATCGAGGGGGTGGCCGGCCCGGAGGTTGCCGAAGCGATCGGTTCCATCCTCGCCTCTGCCCTCCAATCGACCGGTTCCGCGTACTTGATCGGTGCGATCCTTCTGTTGTGGACGGCTTCGAGCCTGTTCCTCGAGATACAGCGAGACCTCAACGACATCTTCGAGGTCCCCCATGAGGAGGTGAGAGGGATCATGGCGATGGCACGCACCCGCGGTATCGGCTTTCTCTGGGTGCTGGGCCTCGGGTTCCTGCTCGTGGCCACCTGGTCGATCAACGCCGCATGGGGCATCATCGCCGGCCTCCTTCCGGGCGAGCTCGACGCTGTCAGCGACATCGTCTCCCTGGTCACGCCGCTCGTATCGGTGATCCTCCTTCCTCTGGTCTTCGCGCTCATCTTCAAGACGATGACCGTGGCGAACGTCCCCTGGCGAGCTGTATGGGTCGGCGGGTTGTTCACTGCAGTGGTGTTCCTGGCCGCCGCCTATGGAGTCGGGGTCTACTTCTCGATCGCCGGGCCCACCACCGCTCTCGGCTTCGCCGGGTCGTTCGTTGTGATCCTCTTTCTCGCCTACTTCCTCGCCATGGTCTTCCTCTTCGGCGTGGAGGTGACCAAGGCATATGCCGATGTGCTCGCCGAGCGGGCGGCCGAGCCCGTCGTCGCACCGCTGTACACGGACCCCCAGGTGGTGGTGGCACAACCGCCCACCGGGATCCCACGAGCGGCATTTCTCGCCTTCATCGCCGGTCTGATCGCGGGTTGGCGGGGTAGCCGCCGCTGACCTTCTGTCAATTGATTCGAGTCTCCAATAACCTCAAGGCCAATGTCAGTCGACATCGCCGGGTTCGTCACCGACCTAAAGGAACACGCCACCGAGCACGGTTTCCATGTCCACGACGAGCGTCATTTCGTCGAGACCTACTCGTTGCGTCAGTCGTGGGAAGTCGACCTCCATCCCGAGGCCGGCTGCGGAGGGCCCATCGACCTTCATGTCGCGCTCGACGTGGACCCGAAGGTGATCCTCTCGCTACGCGAGGCCCTGGACGAGATGGACTCCGACTTCGAGGAGCCGGAGAACGTCTACCACCTCGACCTGTTCTTCAACTGGGCGGTGCCGCCGTTGCACAGCCCGCCCGACTTGTTGGTCCTCGCCACCGACCTCGCCGGCTTGGCCGGCTTGACTTTGCCGGTGGAGGTGTCGGCGATCGACTCGTACGGGGCCGTGACCGACGCCCCGGAGCGACGGCTCACGTTGACGGGAAGGGCATCGGTGAGCCTGGTCGATGTCCTCATGGGCCGGGATCAGCTCTGTGACGTGCTCGATCGGTCACACGAGGTCAGCGAATACCTCCTCGATCGAGTCGGCGGCTGGATGGAGCTCCCCAGCTGATCAGATCAGGGAGAGGGCACCCCAGACCCCGAGGGCTGCAGTGACGGCCGCCAGTGCCCAGAATCCGATCAGCGTCAGTGGCCTGGGCGGTGGCCCAATGCGGATCTCCCAGGTGTCACCGGTAGATTCCCGCTCAGGAGTGGCCTCGCCCTGGAGACCTTCGGCGAAGCGGTCGGGTTCGTCGGGGAGGAAGGCGATCGAGTCCTTTGCAGACTCTATGACGAACTCGCCCGAGCCGAGGTCGATCACCTGGTAGTCGCCTGCGAGCCATTCGCGGATCGACACCTCACCCGACACCAGGGTGATCTTCTCGTCGTCCACATCCACCCTGATTGGCACGTGGTCGTTCTCGACGGTGGCCACGCCCGCGTATGTCGTCATCGGTTGGTCCCCCCGGACACACTCTCGGTCTGTTTCACCCGGATCTCGAATACTAGTGACCTCACTAGAACGGGAGGTCCAGTGCGTTGCACAGGAAACGGGTGAATCCGCTCGCCTTGGCGTACATCACGGCAAGCATCTCGTCGAAGCCGGAACCGGTCACCTGCTTCTGATTGAGCGAGGCCCCGGCGATGAACGATTTCATGCGCAGGTCGTCGGCATGGGGGTGGCCCGGGTCGAAACCGTACGGGACCCGCTTGAGCATCTCGTCTTCGTCCTGATCCAGCGACCAGGTGTCCTGGAAGCCGGTGCCCTTGGGTGGCGGACGACCAGCCGTCGACATCGTCGTGGATGGCCTGGCGGAGGGCCCGGGCCACGGTGGTCTCGGGGTGCCAGAGACCGACCCCGACGAAACAGGACCCCGGTTCCAGATGCACGTAATAGCCGGGGGCGTGGATGTCCTTTCCTGCCTCGTGTCTGAACTGGATGCCGACATTGGTCTTGTAGGGCGTCTTGTCCATCGAGAATCGGGTGTCGCGATAGGGGCGCATCAAAGACCCACCGGTGGCCTTCGCCTCGGCGACGAAATGGGGTGAGATCTTGCGGAGGCGGGGCCCGAACTCGATGATGAAGTCCAGGGCGGGGTCGCGCACCAGTGCCCGATAGCGATCCTTGTTGGCGTCCCACCAGGCCTTCTCGTTGTTGGCCTCCAGCTCCCGGAGGAAGGCGAAGAGTGCTGGGGTGAAGTGTCGTTTGGCGGTGGTCATCTCCAGGAGTCCTTCAGAATCGGGTCAGGTCCGACCATACGTCTCCGGGACGACGGATTTGAAGGGGTCTGGCCTAGACGTGCTCTTCGGCGGCCAGCTCCGACCAGGGGGTGCGCAGCCCGTCGCGCACATTGATGATGCACGCCCGGAAGTCGCGGCGTAGCACCCAGGCGGCCGCGATGAGGAACACGATCCCGACCCCGATCCGGGCCTGGGCCGACTGGTCCTCGGAGAGGTGTCCCAACTCGGCCAGACCGGACTCGGCCAGTTGCGCGATGAACAAGCCGAGCATGACCCATGCCTCCTTGCGGCTCACCGAGCGGCTGGCCACGATCGCCACGGCGAAGACCGATTGCGCCGCGGTCACGAACAGCTCGACCCGCTGTTGCGTGTCGAGAGGCAACCCGTGGACCACACCGGCGAAGATCGAGAAGACGATGGGCAGGGTGCCGACAAGCAGGGTCCACTGGTTGACCTTGGACGAGACGAGAGCACCCAGACCGGTCCGAGCCGCCAGCCTCCAGGCGAACAGGGTGGCCACCAACAGCTCCGGGGCCTCGGAGGCGGTGGGTGCGATCCACTTGATGAGCAGGAACTCGCTTATCCCCGTCGCCCTACCCAGCTCGATGATCGCCTCGGCGAAGGCCTCGGCGCAGAGCAGGATCACGCCGGCCGCAAAGACGAACATGGCGTAATTGATGATCCGCCGGGCCCGCTTGGGCAGGGAACCGATGTAGGCGGAAGGGCCGACCAGATGGGGCGCGCCGGGGGGCGCACCCGATAGACGTCTCAGATAGAGGACATAGATCCCGATCAACACCACCGCGTCGAACGGTGTCAGTGTCTCCTTGAGGAAGAGGCTCAATCCGTAGAGCGAGGCGATGGTCAGGTAGGCGATGTCCACCGACTGACTCCGTGAGAGATGGATCTCCGAAGGCGTGGTCATCTCCGCGTCCACGGGTGTGCTCTTCGTCTTGCGAACCCGCCACGTGCCGATCAGGATCACCATCGGCCAACCGAGGCCGATGAGAAGCTGGTTGCCCCCGGTCATGTTGGCCAGGGCCAGGGGGCCGTACACAGTGGGATGGCCGGTCTCGGTGAACTCCTGTCCGGCTCTGGCGGTGAGCACGAAGTCCACGGCGTACTCGGGGAGGATGGCAATCAATGCGAGCAGGGCGAGGGCAAGCCCTGCGGCGATGTCGAGCTGGATCACCTCGGCGGCCCAGGAGAGGATGAACGCCGATCCGACGATGGCCAGGCCGAAGGCCACGGCTCCGACAATCGGCTCGGGATGGATCCCGGTCAGCCGGAAGTAGATCCCGGGCAGTGTGGCCAGCACCGCAAGCGACATGAACAGGATCTGCCGTCGGGGGTCGAGGTTCGTCGTCTCCATCGGGCTGCGGGATTGTATGGGCTTGTGCCCGTGTTGCCGAGTCGGGGACCCGGTGGGCTCAGATCAGTCGTCGTCCCAGTCGGGATCGTTGTCCCACGACTCGTTGCGGCGAGCCACGATATCGAGCGCCCGCTCGGCCTCTTCCCGGGTGGGGAAGGGCCCGATCCGTACCTCGTCCCGGCATCCGTCGTAAGGCTCGACTGTCTTGTGGTCGAGGCAGTAGTACCACCGGTCGTCCATGTCCTCACCATAGGGGGGCCTCATCACAGGACCCTCCGGCAGGACCACGGGCTCCAATAGCCCTGACCCAGCTCCCCGTACCGGTTGGCCAGCCAGGCCGCCGTGCCGATGTTGGCCTCAGGATCGAATGGGCTGGCCCCCGAGAAACCGGCCTGGGGTGAGGTCGAGGCCCAGGTGGCGGGGAGGAACTGGAACAGACCGGACGCGCCCGAGTAGGGGTTGTAGGCGTCGGGATCGCCGAGGCTCTCGCAGTCGATGATGGCCAGGGCCTCATCGACGCGGCCCCCGGGGAAGTAGGCGGCAGCCAGAGATCGCCATCGCTCGACGGCGGGTGGGAAGTCCCACGTGCCACCTCCCCCACCGCCGTCGTCGATGGTCGTGGTCGGCGCCGTCGGGGTCGTCGTCGCAGTGGTGGCTGTGGTGCTTCCCTCGCCATCATCCGTCGGCGGTGCGGGAATGGTGGTCGTGGTGCCTCGTTCCTCCTGACGCCGTCGTTCCTCCTCCCTGGCCTGTGCGGTGTCGACTGCGCTCAGTGCTTCCCGATAGGCCGCGTCGGCGGCATTGGCGTCACGGACTGCCTGTCCCACCGCCGCATCGGCCTCGTCGTAGAGCTCGGCGAGATGCTCGACCTCGGTGTCGACCTCGGCCTTCAGTGCCGCCACCCGCGCCTCCTGCACCTCGAAGTCCTCACGGAGGCGCTCGAGTGCTTCACGCCGAGCCACCAACTCGTTGACGCGGGCGGCCCCAGAGGTCACGACATCACCGACGACCTGACCGGTGACCAGGGCCTGTTCGACGTTGTCGCTGTTGACGAAGCTCATGCCAGGGCCGGCCAATGCGGTCATGTAGGCGTCGACGGCGTGAACCTCGATGTCTGCCTCGATCCCGGAGAGCTCGGCGTCACCGTGTGCGATCTGCGACGCCAGTGTGTCGAGGCTCGAGGACACCGCCGACAGCTCGGCCGAGAGGTCGCTGATTCGTGAGATGCTCGTGGCGAGTTGGGCCTCGATGTCCGCCCTCCGGGCCACTGCGCTGTCGACCAGTCCCACGGCGGCCTCGACCCGCCGCTCCGCCGCCCTGGCCTCATCTTCGCTCTCGTCCAGGGTCTGGGCGCCGGCCCGGACGGGGTGGCCGAGGGCTGTCGTCAGGGCGACCAGAACCAGGGGAATGGCGATAAGGGGGCGCAGCGCACGCATTGGGACCCGTGGAGGGTAATGAAACGGTGTGGGCACGAGAAGTGAGGACCGGCCGCCCGGCTAGCTTCCTCGAGGTATGGAACGGAAGAATGTCCAGTCGGGGAGCCCATTCGAGACGGCGATCGGATTCAGCCGGGCAGTTCGTCTGGGGGATCGGGTGGTGGTTTCGGGAACCGCCCCCATCTGGCCCGACGGCTCGGTCGATCCTGATCCCACGACCCAGGCCCGACGATGTCTCGACATCGCGCTCCAGGCACTCGGGGAGGCCGGCGGAACGGCCGACGACGTGATTCGAACCAGGACCTATTTGGTCGACGCGTCGGATGCGGAGGCGGTCGGCCAGGCGCATCACGAGGTCTTCTCGGGAATCAGGCCGGCCTCGACGATGGTTGTCGTAGGTGGATTGCTCGACCCCCGTTGGAAGGTCGAGATCGAGATGGAAGCTGTCCTGGGATGACCATCCCCTCGGCGGGTGGGTGGGAAGCCAATACTCAGCGGAGGTGACCGATGTTCGGACGTAACAAGAGCGAGATGCCCGAGGCGACAGCCGCCCTCGCCGGGCGGGCGGAGGCGGTTCAGGTCCCGGCCGCCCACTTCGTGAACGGCAAGCCGCTGGTCGGCCCCTTCCCCGAGGGCACAGAGACCGCCGTGTTCGGCATGGGGTGCTTCTGGGGCGCCGAGCGGCGGTTCTGGAAGATGGATGGCGTCTACACCACTGCGGTCGGGTACGCCGGGGGCTACACCCCCAACCCGTCGTACGAAGAGGTGTGCACGGGTCGCACCGGTCACTCCGAGGTGGTGCTGGTGGTCTACTCGCCCGAGCAGGTGTCGTACGAAGAGCTGCTCAAGGTGTTCTGGGAGACCCACGACCCCACTCAGGGGATGCAGCAGGGCAATGACATCGGCACGCAGTACCGGTCAGCGATCTACACGACCACCGACGAGCAGCTGGAGACAGCCAAGCGCTCCCGGGACAAGTATCAAGCAGAGCTGACCCCGCTCGGCTTCGATGACATCACCACCGAGATCGCACCGCTGGGCGAGTTCTACTACGCCGAGGACTACCACCAGCAGTATCTGGGCAAGAACCCACACGGGTACGACTGCCATGCCAACACCGGCATCGCCTACCCGCTGGGCTGAGTGATCTCGTCGGGCTAACCGCCCAGGGTCACCGAGGCGGCCAGAGCCTCCTGGACCACGCTCTCGACGGGGAGCTGGGTCTCGATCTCGTTGCGGACGTCGGGGGTGACGCCGACGGAGCCGAAATCATGGCCCTCCGGTGTGAGCCAGCGGGCGATCGTCAGCTTCAGTGCGCCGCCGTTGGACAGAGCGAACCGCTGCTGGACAGTGTTCTTCCCGAAGGTGTTCTCACCCACGATGGTCGCCCGCCCCCGCTCCTGGAGCACGGCGGACACCACTTCGGACGCCGAGGCACTGGCCCCGTTGACGACCATGACGACGCGCATGTCCTCGGGAACGAGGATCTCCCCGGACACCGGGTAAGAGGTGGATGAGTCCGGTCCCTGGGTCACCACCACCTCACCATCGGGGAGGAAGGCCGACGCCACCTCGATCGCGGTGTCGAGAAGGCCTCCCGGGTTGTTGCGCATGTCTACGACGAGCGTCTCGACATCCCGGGCGAGCAGTCCGGTGAGGGCCTCCTGGAACAGCTCGTCGGCGTTGTCGGTGAACATGTTGAGGGCGAGATAGCCGGTGGTGCCCACGACCTCGCTCTCCACCGCCGGCACGATGAAGGCCGCCCTGGTGATATCGATGTCGTGGATCTCACCTCCCCGATCGACGGTCAGGACAACCTCGGACCCGGCGGGCCCGCGCACCACCGCGGTGACCTCGTCGACGGTCCAGCCGGTGATGTCGTCACCGTCGACGGCGAGCAACACGTCATCCGGCTGGAGCCCGGCCAGGTCGGCGGGCGTGTCGTCGATGGTCGAGACGATCGACATCTGGCATTGGTCCGAGATGACGTTGCAGACATCGCCCGTGGCCGGGCTCTCGGCGGTGACCATCGCGCCGATTCCCTGGATCTCCCCGGCCTGCTCCTCCTCGACCAGGTCAAGCGCCTCGGGGTCGAAGTAGACCGAATGCGGGTCGAGGCCGTAGGTGGCCATCCCGAACACCATCGCCTCGGCTGCCTCGGTGCTGACGTCGGCCTTCTCCAGTGCCAGCTCACAGGTCTCGATGAAGTGTGTGGCCGGGGCCGGGCACACCAGCTCGGAGCGTGAGGCCGCGTCATCGAGCTGCTCCAGTCCTCGTGCTGCGGCACGTGCCAGCTCCTCGTCGGATACCTCGTCGACGTAGTGCCGCCGCACCAGGTCATAGGCCTCGCACACGATCTCGACGTCGGGGTCGACGGGGTCACACCCGACCAGCTGCAGCTGGCGCGCCTCCGGCACGGTCGTCGAGCCGGCGATGGCGACCTCGGTGGTGACCGGCGAGGAGGGCCCTGCGGTCGAGGCCGTGTCCGTGGCAGGCGTGCACGCAGTCAGGAGCGCGAGTGCCGCGGTCACCGCGCCGAGACGCACTGGGCCGGCCTTCGAGTGATCCCGGAGGAGGGGCATGCGTTCATTATCGGCACCGCCGGCCATTACCGTCGCGCGAAATGCACCTGCGAGTCGTGCTGCGCATCCCGGACGGGGACACCTTGGTCCGCGACACGCTGGACGGTCGTTGGGCCGATCCCTGGGGAGTGCCGGACGAGTCGACTCCCTCGGACACCTGGGCCCTGCCCGGCCTGGTCGATGCTCACGCCCATCTCGCCCGGCCCACCATGGACTTCCAGCCGGGAGATGTAGAGGAGACAGGTGCCCGGGCCAGACGAGCCCTGGAAGCCGGAGTGGGGATGATCCTGGACAAGGGCTGGGTCGACTTGACCGTCTTGCGCATGGCGGATCAGGTACCCGTCGACGAACGGCCCGACATCGAGGCGGCCGGAGTGATCCTCGCCGTCGAAGGAGGCTATTGGGCCGGTTTCGGCAGGGATGTCGCTCCCGGCCGGATCGTGGACGAGGTCGCGAGGGCGGCCCGTGAAGGGAGAGGTTGGGTGAAGCTGATCGGAGACTGGCCGAGGAAGGGCATTGGCCCAGTCGTCAACTTCAACCAAGCCGAGCTGGCACAGGCCGTGGCGGTGGCCCGGGCGAACGGGGCCCGCGTCGCGGTGCACACCATGGCGCGGGAGGTGCCGGCCATGGCGGTCGAAGCCGGTGCGGACTCGATCGAGCACGGGCTCTTTCTCTCGTCTCGTGACCTCGAGGTTCTCGGGGAGCGTGGCGGCAGTTGGGTGCCGACAGTGATCCAGATGGAGGCAGTGATCGAGCAGCTCGGAGAGCGGTCGTCCGGCGGCCGTCTCCTCACGGAGGGCCTCGACAACGTCGCAGCCAACCTGAAAACGGCGGTAGATGCGGGTGTCCACGTTCTCACCGGCACAGATCTGGCCATCATGACCCATGAGGTGGCACGTGAGGCGGTGCGGCTGTGGGAGCTGGGAATGGCGCCGTCGGCAGTGGTCGATGCCATTTCGTGGTCGGGCTATCGGGCGTCCGGTCGTGATGCGGCCTTCGAGGTCGGGGAGCCTGCCAATGCTGTCCTCTTCGGCGAGGACCCCACGGTGGATCCGGGGGTGCTCGCCCATCCCTCCAGGGTGATCAGGATGGGCAGGCTGGTGAGATGAGGCTGGTGCTCGCTTCCGGTTCCCCGCGACGCAAGGAGCTGCTCGATCGTCTCAGGCTCGACTTCGAGGTGCGGGCACCGGATGTCGACGAGACGAGACTGCCCGAAGAGCAGCCGGCCTCCTACGTGGAACGGGTGGCACGCGCCAAGGCAGGGGCGGTCGCGGACGAGGGGCTGATCGTGGTGGCTGCCGACACCGCAGTGGTCCACGAGGGCAAGGTCATGGGCAAGCCCGGTCACCCGGAAGAGGCGCGATCCATGCTGCGCCGACTCCAGGGCGACTCTCACGAGGTGCTCACCGGTCTCGCCGTGGCGTGGCTGGACGGCGCTCTTCGGCTCGAGTCGCTGGTCGACGTCAGCAAGGTGACGATGCTCCCGATGACCGAGGAGGAGATTGCTTGGTACGTGGGTACCGGTGAGCCCTTGGACAAGGCCGGCGGCTACGCCCTCCAGGGCATGGGCGGGATGTACGTCACCAAGGTCGTGGGCAGCCCTTCCACCGTGGTCGGGCTCCCCATCCACCTGCTGGGGCGGCTGGTCGCCGCCACAGGTATCGAGGTGACTCGCTTCACAAAGGAGGTCGGCGGGTAACTTGCCCGCATGAACCGCACCGCCTGGATCCTCTCCGGCCTCTTCGTGGTTCTGGCAGGCACCGTCGTGTTCCTCGTGGCCAACGACGACGATGAGCCCGTCGACTCGACCACCACGTCCAGCCTGGCCACCACCACGACCGAGCCGGCGGGCACCACCACCGCGTTACCTGTCACGACCACCAGCACGGGCGCATCGACAACGACCACGGCCGCGGTCACGACCACCTCGATCGCACCGACGACGACGACCTCGGCTGCCGTGGCCGGCAACTGGAGCGACACGCCGCTGGTCGCGGCCGCCTTTGGCGCCCTGGGGTGGTGGGACGGCGCCGGGTGGGTCCAGGTCGAGCCGACTACCGCGCTCCCGGTGGCCGGGGGAGAGGATTATCAGGTGGCGCTCATCGGTCAAGAGGCCATCGTTGCGGGCGGTGCGCCCACCACCCTCTGCGAGCCGGTCAACAATCCAGGCGTCGTGCTCGAGAACGAGGAGCTCCTCGGAGACTTCCCGGGCCCGTTGGGCGTGGCCATCTCCGCGCCATGGGTCATCACGCCCCACCTGGTAGAGCAGCTGGAAGACGACGGGACCTATTCGGCATTCGCCAGCGAGTTGCTCGCCGAGCGCGGGCTCGACGTGCCCGACCCCACCCTCAAGCAGATAATGCAGGTCGATCTGGAAGGGGATGGGGTCAACGAGGTATTGGTGGTCACCGAGGACGTGAGCGAGGGCCTGTTCGCCCAGGACGGCGACTACTCGATCGCTTTCATGCGGCAGACCGTGCAAGGTGATGTGCGGACCTCGATCCTCGGGGAATCGGTGATCGTCACCGCCACCGAGCCGTTCGTGGTGGCGTACTCCATCGGGGCGCTGGCAGACCTCAACGGCGACGGGGTCATGGAGATCGTGCTCACCGGCGCCTACTACGAGGGGATCGGGGTCGAGGTGTGGGAGTCGACCAACGAGGGGCCCGTCATGCGAATCGCGTCCGGATGTGGCGCCTGATGGAAAACCCGTTCCTCGATCGGCCCACCTACGTCGGGCACACCGGAATCGAGATAACGGACGCCTCCGCCGACGCCTGCGAAGGGAGGCTGGTCCTGAAGGACATCCACCAGCAGCCATACGGCGTGGTCCATGGTGGCGTGTATTGCACCCTCATCGAGACGCTCGCCTCCACCGGCGCGGCATTGTGGGCGATGGAGAACGGGATGGCCGGCTGTGTCGGGGTGTCCAATCAGACAGACTTCCTGAGAGCCACGACCGATGGAGTCCTCATCGGCGCCGCCACCCCCATCCACCGTGGCCGTACCCAACAGTTGTGGCAGGTTGCGGTCACCCGTGAAGACGACGGCAAGCTCGTGGCGCGCGGCCAGGTCCGGCTCCAGAACATCACGTCTACCGACTTCCAGACGCCTACCTGAGACTGGTGGCGCCATCTCCGGCGCGGGCGAACAGGGAAGCGAGCCGACCTACCCTTTGCCGGCCCATGCTCCGCATCGGACCCATCCCTGTCGATCCGCCGGTGGTGCTCGCCCCCATGGCGGGCATCACGAATGCCCCGTTTCGCCGACTCTGTCGGGAATACGGGGCCGGTCTGTATGTCTCGGAGATGATCGGCGCTCGGGGGCTGGTCGAAGGTGACGAGAAGACGCGGGCGATGGCCCGGTTCGCGCCCGACGAGACGCCGCGCTCGATCCAGCTGTACGGGACCGACCCGGGCTCTCTCGGTGAGGCTGTCGCCTATCTGGCAGATGTGGAGCAGGTCGACCACATCGACATGAACTTTGGCTGCCCCATGGGGAAAGTCACACGACACGGCGGCGGTGCTGCCCTCCCCTGGAAAAAGGATCTGTTCCGTGCCATCGTGCGAGCTGCCGTCGCCAGTGCCGGGGAGATCCCGGTGACGGTCAAGTTCCGGAAAGGCATAGACGACGACCACCTGACCTACCTGGACACCGGGCTGGCAGCGGAGGAGGAGGGTGCCGCCGCTGTGGCGCTCCACGCCCGAACCGCTCGCCAGCTGTACTCGGGTGAGGCCGACTGGGAGGCGATCGCCCGATTGAAGGAGACGATCTCCACGATCCCGGTTCTGGGCAACGGTGACATCTGGACCGCCGCCGACGCGGTCAGGATGATGGCCGAGACCGGGTGTGACGGGGTAGTGGTGGGACGAGGGTGTCTCGGACGGCCGTGGTTGTTTCGCGACCTCGCCGATGAGATGTCCGGCCGGCCACTGCGGACAGCGCCCACGTCGGGTGAGGTTGCCCGGATCATGGTTCGTCACGCCCGACTACTCGCCGACCACTTCGGGGAGCGAGTGGGGGTCTCGTTGTTCCGCAAGCACCCGTCCTGGTACCTGAAGGGGTTTCCGGCAGGCCCGCAGATGCGTGACGCCCTGGCGCGGGTGGAATCGGTCGACCATCTCGAGACACTCCTCTCCGGATGGGACCAGGACATCCCGTTTCCCGAAGAGGCCAACCACATGGTGCGGGGCCACTCTCACGGCCCACGTCCCGTGCGTCTGCCTCATGGCTTCCTCGACCATCGAGAGGGCGACCGCCTCGGGGCAGAGGCGGAGCAGGTCGTCAGCGGGGGCTGACGTTGTTCGTCGGTACAGCACCGCTTCCCGGCGGCAGGAACCCCGGGTGAGCCGTCACACCCTCTCTGCGTAGCCCGCAACGGCGGAGAGGACGAGGTGCGCCATGACGTCGAGGGTGAGGCCGTCCTGATCGGATGCGGGATCCACCTCAACGAGGTCGATGGCAGCCACCTTGGGATTTCGGGCGCAGATCCGTACCGCTTCGGCGAGGTCGCGCAGGCCTAGCCCACCGGGTCGCGAGCCGGGGCAGGCCGGGGCGAAGACCCGATCGAGGACGTCGATGTCGACGTCGACATGGACGGCATCGGTCTTGACCGCCACCACCGTGAGGGCATCCTCGACGACCGATCCGATGCCGCGCTGGTCTATGTCGGCAACCGTGAACACGGTTACTCCCTGCTCCTCGCAATAGGCGCGGTACCCGGCCGAGTTGGCGAACGAGTGGATCCCGACCTGCGCCACGTTCTGGCCCGGCAGGCCGTCCTCCTCGATGAGGCCCCGCACCGGAGTCCCGTTGGTCGGCCCGAGGTCGAGGGTCCGGACATCGTGATGTGCATCGAAGGTGATGAGGCCCACCTTGGTGCGGTCGGGGGACAGAGAGCGGGCCAACGGCCTGGTGATGGCGTTGTCCCCGCCCAGGTAGATGGTCAGCGGGCCTCGAGTCAGTGAGGCGGCCAGCCCTTCCACCACATCCGGCATCTGGTGCATGTCGAGCTCGGAGACCGGCCAGTTTCCCTCGTCCCTGACACTGACCTCTCCGAAATCGATTCCCCACTCCCCATGGAAGGTGGAGAACCTGCTGAATCTGTCCCGGACCTCGAGCGGGGCCAGGTCGGCCTGGGACGGCGACAGCGAGGCGCGCGAGGTGGGGACACCGACCACCAAGATGTCGGGGTCAGGGTGGTCCTGGGCCAGCCAGACATCGGCGCGGGGCCAGTGTGGGTCGTTGATGGGCATGGACCGCCAGGGTAAATCCGGTCGTCGCGCAGCCCTAACCCGGCGGTCACAAGAGGAAGGGCCACAAGACCCTGGTCGGGCCGCGCAGGCTTCCGGACAATGACCATGGTGACCTCGAAAGGGGGTCACCAGAAAGGAGGTGATCTTCGTGACAACGCTCATGGAGCGTGGCACTACGGAGATCACCCGAATGCCGCAGCGGTCCCGAGTCACCGAGTGGGTGCTCGGGATCCTCGGTGCCGTAACGGCCGGTGTGGGCGTGTGGATGTACTACGTGCCCACCGACTGGTTCCTCGGCGGGTTGGCCGAGGGCTGGTACCTCGGCGCCTTCGTCGGGGCAGGCCTGCTGCTGGCAGCCGCGTTCGGGCTCTTCGCTCGTCGGATCCTTCAAGAGGACCGAGTGTGGACGATCCAGTCGGTGATGGCGACCGGTCTGGCCGTTCTCGCTCTGGCCGGGGCCGTCGTGTTCGGCCTGGTCTGGATCCTCTGAACGGCACGTGTTGATGACGGGGCCCTGTGCAACAGGGCCCCGGCATCCGCTCAGGAGGTGATGATGTACACCGGCTACGGACTGGTCATGGGAGCTGCCTTGGGTCTGCTGATCGGCACGATCTTCTCGGCAGAGCTATGGATCGCTCCCGTCGTCGGAGCCGCGATGGGCACTCTCGTGGGAGCCATCCTCGACATGCGTCGGTCAACGGGCAAGAAACGGGGCTGAGCCCCAACCGCAGACCGGGGCTCACAACATCGGGATGTCCACCCCGCGCTCCCGCGCCACCCGGCGGGCGATGTCATAGCCGGCGTCGGCGTGGCGCATGACGCCGGTCCCGGGGTCGTTGGTCAGGACGCGTTCGACCCGGAACGCCCCCTGGTCGGTCCCGTCGGCCACCACCTGGGCACCGGCGTGGATCGAATTCCCGATGCCCACTCCACCTCCGTGATGCACCGCGACCCATGCCGCCCCTGATGACACGTTCAGCATTGCGTTCAGGATCGGCCAGTCGGCGATGGCATCGGAGCCGTCGGCCATCGACTCTGTCTCGCGATAAGGGGAGGCCACCGAGCCCGAATCGAGGTGGTCACGGCCGATGACGATCGGTGCGCTCACCTCACCAGCAGCGACGAGCTCGTTGAAACGGAGACCAGCGACGTGTCGCTCGCCGTACGACAGCCAGCAGATTCGGGCCGGCAAGCCCTGGAACTGGACCTTGTCTGCGGCCAGCCTGAGCCATCGGTGCAGGGACTCGTTCTCAGGGAACAGCTCGGCGATGGCACGGTCGGTGACGGCGATGTCGCTCGGTTCCCCACTGAGGGCCACCCAGCGGAAGGGCCCGGATCCCTCGCAGAACAGGGGTCGTATGTAGGCCGGGACGAACCCCGGGTAGGAGAAGGCGTCGGTGTAGCCCGCGATCAACGCCTCGCCACGAAGGTTGTTCCCGTAGTCGAATGTCTCCGCTCCGGCCCGTGAGAACCCGACCATCGCCTCGCACTGGCTCGCCATCGACTCCCGAGCCGCCTTGATGTAGGTGTCGGGGTCGTCCTCACGCAGCCGGGCGGCGTCCTCGAGGCTGTGCCCGGCCGGGACGTATCCGTATAGAGGGTCGTGGGCCGAGGTCTGGTCGGTCACGATGTCGACATCGATGCCCATGTCCAGGAGCTGCGGGAAGATCTCGGCGGCGTTGCCGAGTAACCCTATGGACACGGCCTCCCGGCTCTCTTTCGCTTCCAGGGCCCGGGTCAATGCTCGATCGGTGTCGTCGTAGCTCTCGTCCAGGTAAGCGGTCTCGAGCCGCCGCTCGATCCGGTGGGGGTCGACCTCCACGCACAGAGCGACCCCGCCGTTCATGGCGATGGCCAGTGGCTGGGCCCCACCCATCCCGCCCAGGCCGGCGGTGAGGGTGAGTGTGCCGGCAAGTGTCCCGCCGAACCTCTGGTCGGCGATCGCCGAGAAGGTCTGGAAGGTGCCCTGGAGGATGCCCTGGGTCCCGATGTAGATCCAGGACCCTGCCGTCATCTGGCCGTACATGGTCAGACCCTCCGCCTCGAGCTCCCAGAACTCCTCCAGCGTCGCCCAACGTGGGACCAGCAGGCTGTTGGCGATCAGCACCCGGGGGGCGAGCTCGTGGGTGCGGAAGACACCGACCGGCTTTCCCGACTGGACGAGGAGGGTCTCGTCGTCGGCCAGTCGCTCCAGGGTGCGGACTATGGCGTGCAACGACCCGAGATCGCGGGCCGCCTTGCCCCTACCCCCGTAGACGATCAGGTTCTGTGGGTCTTCGGCGACATCCGGGTCGAGGTTGTTGAGGAGGCAGCGGAGCGCGCCCTCTTGGAGCCAGCCCCTGGTGTTCAAGTCCCGCCCGTGCGGGGCGTGGAGTGGGAAAGCGATGTCGAGCATCCCCGACGAGCCTAGGCGGGAGAGCGAGGCGGCCGATTGTGACCATGGCCTCTACCGATTCGCAGCCGATGGGCCGAGGATGATGGTGACAGGAGGCCCAACATTTCCGGAGCGAGCTTGCCCGTCCGAACCCCACCGTCGTCTCGTGCCCGCACTCTGTTGGCATGGGCTTGGACGTCGGTGGCCGCGATGTTCGCGTTGCTGGTTGCCACGTTCATCGCCAGCAATTCGCTGACTCAGATCGTCTCCCAGATCCTGGGGCCACTCACGATCGCCACCGCGTCGGCGGCGGTGTGGTTCGGGTTGGCTGCACGGCGCAAAGGTGAGGACCGAGGCCTGCTGCCGGCCGGGATCGGTGGCGTGGTCGGCGGGTTCTTCCTGGTGATGCTCATGCTGAGCCTCGTCATACACCTCGGATTCGGCTGGGAGTAGGCGAGGGCGCGCCCCCGGCCTTCTTGGTCAGCCGCCCGGGTTCTCATTTCCTGAGCAGCCCGTCGAGCCGGCGCGAGGCGACGAAGGCGCCGATCAGCCCCATCACGAGGAGGAATGCGATGTGACCGGCCAGTGTCCAGTCAAAGATTCCCAGGGAGAAAGCTCGAAGCATCTCGTTCCCGTGATACAGCGGAGAGAGCCGGATCAGCGGTTGGATGGCCGGTGGGTACACATCGAGGGGGTAGAAGGTGGTGGAGAACAAGAAGAGCGGCATGGTGACGAGAGAGACGAGGTCGAAGTCCTGCCATGACCTCATGAAGGTGGTGGCGGCGAGTCCAACCGATCCGAAGGCGAACCCGATCAGGACCGCCCCCGGGATGGTGAGGACCGACCACCAGCTGACGGTCAGGCCCATCGCCACCATCACGACGAAGAACGCGGTCGAGTAGAGCGCACCGCGAACCAGTGCCCAGCCGATCTCGCCGATGGCGATATCACGGGAGCTCATCGGGGTGGTGAGGATCCCGTCATAGGTCTTCTCGAACTTGAGTCTGAAGAAGATGTTGAACGTCGTCTCCAGGACCGTCCCATTCATGGCGGAGGCGGCCATGAGCGCGGGGGCGACGAAGGCGGTGTAGTCGATCGGGACACCACCCGGCCCGGGCACTTCGGGTACTAGCTCCCCGATCCCGATCCCGATCGAGAAGAGATAGAAGACCGGCTCGAAGAACCCGGTGAGGATCACCTTCCACACCCGGCGATAGACCAGATAGTTCCGCTCCCAGATCCGGTGGGCCCGGAAGGGGGTCATCCGGCCCGGGGGGGTGAGCCTGGTGGGGAGGGACACGCTCACGGACGGAGCCTGCGGTCGAGCCAGCGAGCGCCGAGTGCGATCCCTGCGATCGTCATCACGGTCAGATATGCGAGGTGCACCCAGAGGGGTAGGTCGGTGACGATGGAGGAGTCGGCGCCGGGAAGGGCGATCTTTCGCACGAGCTCGACCCCATGGAAGAGAGGGGTGAAGTAGGCGACGATCTGCAGTGGCTGGGGTAGCTGGCTTATCGGGAAGAAGGTCCCGGAGAAGAGGAAGAGGGGGATGATCCCGAACCGGAACAACGTCGACAGGGAGATCTCGTTCTCCCTGGTCACCGTGTAGGCGGTAGCCGTGCTCTGGAAGGCGAGCCCGGTGAGGACGGCGGGAGGGACGGCGAGCAGCGCAGGACCCAACTCCAACGCCCCCAGGACGACAGAGACCAGGGCGAAGACGACGAGGACGAAACTGAGCCTGATCGCACCCCACATCATCATCCCGATCACGATGTCCGCCGGTCCCAGGGGTGTCGTGATCGCCCCGTGGAACCCCTTTCGCCATTTGATCCCCGCCATGACGGGGAACGTCCCCTCGCCGGCCGAGGTCTGCATGGCGGTGGCGGCGAGCAGCCCGGTGGCCACGAATGCCAGGTATGGCACGGACAATTGGTTGCTGGTTGCATCGACCAGCGTTCCCAGGCCCAAGCCCATCGCAGAGAGGAACAGGACCGGGTTGACGAAGCTGGAGATCACGGTGCCCCGCCAAACCCGCCGGTAGCCGATCGCCTCCGACTCGACCCAACGCCAGGAGCGGGCGAGCGTCGTCATCAGTCCACGAGGCTGCGCCCGGTCAGCTTGAGGAACACGTCCTCGAGGCTCGACCTGCGGACCAGCACCTGCTCGGGTTGGATGTCACGAATCGTCAGCTCATGCTGGGTGGCTTCGGCATCGTCGGTGTAGACGATGACACGATCGGCCAGGACCTCGATGCCGCCTTCGAGCCACCCGAGTCTCTCACCGATGCCCTCCATCTGCTCCTCGGGATAACGCAGCTCGACCACCTCGCGCGGGGCGTATTGGGCGATGAGCTGGCGAGGGGAGCCCTCGGCGACGATCTTGCCCTTGTCCATCACCACCAACCGGTCGCAGAGCTGTTCCGCCTCGTCCATGTAGTGAGTGGTGATGATGAGGGTGGCACCTTCCCGCTTGAGGCGGTAGAGACGATCCCAGAGCAGATGGCGCGCCTGCGGGTCGAGACCCGTTGTCGGCTCGTCGAGGATGACCAGGTCGGGGTCGCTGATCAAGGCCCGAGCGATGGTGAGCCGCCGCTTCATCCCCCCCGAGAGCGGCTCCACCGGAGATTCGGACCTGTCGCTCAGCTGGGCGAACTCGAGGAGCTCGGTGATGCGTCTCCGGATGTCAGCCCGGGGCATGTCGTGATACCGCCCATAGATGTAGAGGTTCTCGGCCACGGTCAGCTCCATGTCGAGGTTGTCCTCCTGAGGCACCACCCCGAGACGCTGTCTGATCTGACGCCCCTCGACGGTTGGGTCGAGCCCGAATACGGTGAGCTTTCCTTCGGTGATCGGGCTCACCGTCGTGATCATCTTCATGGTCGACGTCTTGCCCGCGCCGTTGGGGCCTAGGAAGCCAAAGGCCTCACCTTTGGCGATGTCGAAGTCGACCGCGTCTACGGCGAGGAAATCACCGAATTTCTTGGTCAGGCCGCGGGCCTGGACGAGAGGTTCGGACATGACCAATCGACGCTAGTGCCGGCACCCGGATTGTCAGCCGGGTTTTGACCCGGTCAGTAGCGCTGATGGCGGACCACGGCCTCGGCCGGCTTGCGACCTCCGAACCGGCGCGGGGAGGCAGCGTCCCCCGGATACCCGAGGGCGACCGCATAACGGGTCTCGGTCCCTTCGGGGGCGCCGAGGAACTCTCGCGCTTCTCCCGATCGATGCAGGGTGATCGGGCACGAGGCGACCCCGATCGCCTTGGCAGCCAGCATGATGTTCTGCGCCGCTCTCCCGATGTCGAACATGTTCCCGCCCTCTTCCTTCACCAGCACGATGGTCGCGGCCGAGTGTCGCACCGGGTCGGTGAAGTCACCGCACTCCGCCAGGCCCTGGAGTCGGTCTCCGGTGACGACGACGAAGGACCAATCCTGTCGGTTCTTCGAGCTGCCGGTCCATCGGGCTGCTTCCAGGATGGCCTCGAGGTGCTCCTCGGAGACCGGCTCGGGCCGGAAGTCGCGGATGGCGCGCAGCTTCATGATGAGGTCGTAGCTCTCGGACATGGCCGGCGAGACTAGGGCAGTGGCCCACTACCGCGGGTAGAGCAGCATCTGGGTGCACCGGAACAGGGCGATCTTCTTGTTGTTCTCCTCGGCCAGCACCACGACGTCCCACACGTGGGTGGAGCGGCCGCCGTGGGCCAGCGACCCCTGCGCCAGCAGCGCACCCTCGAGCAGTGTGCCCAGGTGGTTCGATTTGAGCTCGATGGTGGTGAACCCGATCGCCCCCTCCGGGAGGTTGGCCACACAGCCATAGCCGGCCGTCGTGTCGGCCAGCGCCACCACCGATGCTGCGTGGAGGTACCCGTTGGAGGCCAGATGCCTCTCCCCGACCTCCATTCGCATGGCCGACGAGCCATCGCCCAGCTCCAGAAGCTCGATCCCGAGCAGCCCGGGGAGACGTGGCGCTCCCAGCTCCTCCAGGGCGATCGTGAGGTCGGTGCGATCCTTCGGGAAAGGTGGGATCTCGGGCATGAGCCGGGCACCCTACCGACCGGCTGATCGAATAAGTTGACGCCGTCCCGGACACGAAGTCACCGAAACGAACGGAGTCGATGAGGCATGCCCACCCCCCACGTATCAGCCCGGAAGGGCGACTTCGCCCCCTCCATCCTCCTCCCCGGCGACCCGCTCCGTGCCCGGCACATAGCCGAGAACTTCCTCGAAGAGTCCACACAGGTCAACGAGGTGCGGAACATGCTCGGGTACACCGGGAGCTACGAGGGTGTCCCGGTCTCGGTCATGGGCACCGGGATGGGCATACCTTCGGCCTCGATCTACGCCACAGAGCTGATCACCGAATACGGGGTGGAGCGGCTGATCAGGGTGGGCTCTTGCGGCGGGATCCTTCCCTCTGTCGAGCTCCGAGACGTCATCCTGGCGATCGGCGCCTGCACCGACTCGGGGGTCAACCGGGTCAGATACGGCGGCTACGACTTCGCGGCCACGGCCGATTTCGACTTGCTTCGCGCTGCGGCCGATGCTGCTGCCGCGAAGGGTGTCGAGGTGAAGGTGGGAAACGTCCACTCCGCTGACCTGTTCTACAACCCGGACCCCGAGGCGTTCGATCGGATGGAATCGATGGGCGTCCTGGCCGTGGAGATGGAGGCGGCCGGCCTGTACGGCGTCGCCGCCGAGAAGGGGGGCCGGGCGCTCACCATCGCAACGGTCTCGGACCACGTCCGGACCGGCGCATCCACCACCTCGGAGGAGCGGGAGCAGACGTTCAACGACATGGTGGTCATCGCTCTGGAGGCGGTCCGGGCCGACGCCGGCTCATAGGCCCATAACCTGGCCGGATGTCTGTGGACCGATCGGTGGCCCGCCAGGGGATCACCGATGCCCTCCCCCTCTTCGTGCCGGCCATTCCCTTCGGGCTGGTGATCGGTCTGGCCATCACCGAGGCCGGGATGAATCCGCTGGCTGGATGGTCCAGCTCGTGGCTGATATTCGCCGGAGCAGCCCAACTCACCTTGATCACCCTTCTCGGGGGTGGTGTGGCCCTTGCAGCGGCCATCAGCACCGCATTGGTGGTCAATGCACGCCATCTGATGTATTCGGTGGCCCTGACCCCCGCGTTCCAGAGACAACCCCGTTGGTTCCGCTGGCTCGGCCCTTATCTGCTGATCGACCAGGTATTCGCCCTGGTGACGATGCGGCCCGAGGAAGACCCCGATCGGTTTCGCACCTACTATCTCGCGGCCGGAGCGACGTTCTGGGTGCTCTGGCCGGCTGTGGTGGCCCTGGGCCTGCTCATCGGGCCGGTGGTCCCCGATGAATGGAACCTGGGGTTCGCAATCCCGATCCTTTTCATCGGGCTGCTCGTGGTCGGGACCGAGACCTGGCCCGAGGTGGTGGCCGCCCTGACCGGGGCCGCCGTGACCTATCTCGTCGCCAGTCTCCCCAACCGGACCGGCCTCCTGGTGGGCTCCGTGGCGGGAGTGACCGCCGGCACCATCGTCGAGAGGCTTCGCCGTGGGTGACCTGGCGGCAGTCGTGATCGTTGGGGTCGGCACCTATGTGATGCGGGCCGTATTCATTGTCGCCCTGGCCAAGAAGCGGATCCCCGAAACCGTGTTGATTGCCCTTCGCTATGTCGGCTCCGCCGTCCTCGCCGCTCTGGTAGTGACCCTCCTCACCGATGCCGGCGGCAACGTCGCCATCGGTTTCCCCGAGGTGGCCGGATTCCTGGCCGGTGGGGGGGTGGCCTTCCGGACCAGGAGCCAGATCTGGACTTTGGTGGCGGGCATGGTTGTGTTCTGGGTGGTGCGGGCCCTCGTCTGAAGTCCCGTGTGCTGACCAACCACCCGTGCCAGTGGCCCGGTGTACACGAGACAGAAGATCGCGAAGAACCACGACGGGCGACGGAGGCGGCCGGTAACCCCTCCTCACTACTTTGGGTCTCATTGGCGATGCCAAGCCCGGCATCCTCGAATCTGGGAGGAGAAATGACCGACACCGTCGATCGCACGGAGTCGAGAGGATCGGGGGGAGGGTCCGGTCTCGATTCTTACTTCAAGCTCAGTGAGCGAGGCACGTCCGTAGGCACCGAGATCCGTGCCGGGGTGACGACTTTCCTGGTGATGGCCTACATCATCTTCGTCAACCCCGCCATCTTGTCGGCAGCCGGATTCGATGCCCCAGCCGTAGCCGCCGGCACCGCGCTGGTGGCCGGCCTGCTCTGCATCCTGATGGGGGTGGTGGCCAACTACCCCATCGCGATGGCAGCGGGCCTGGGCATCAACGGCGCGGTGGCATTCGGTCTCGTGCTAGGCGACGGCCTGACTCCGGCCGGGGCGATGGGGGTGATCGTCCTCGAGGGCCTCATCGTGCTGGCGCTGGTCGTGGTCGGGCTCCGTGAGTCGATCATGAACGCAGTCCCGTTGGCGATCAAGCGAGCAATCGGGGTGGGCATCGGCCTGTTCATCCTCTTCATCGGGTTCGTCGACGCAGGTCTCATTCGCCAACCCGAAGGTGACGGGCCCGTTCCGGTGGAGTTCGTCTTCCCGAACAGCCCGGGCGCCTGGATGGCCCTCATCGGTCTTCTCATCACAGTCATCCTCTTTGTGAGGAAGGTGCCGGGGGCGCTGATCATCAGCATCCTGCTCACCGCCGCTCTCGGGTTGATCATTGGGTTCACCGAGTTCCCCAGTGAGTTCACAGCCACGCCCAGCTTTGCCACGCTGGGCGACTTCGATCTGGGCAACGTGTTCTCCACGCTCGGCTTCGTGGCCGCGGCGTTGACCATCTTCAGCTTCATGCTCACCGACTTCTTCGACACGATCGGAACCGCCACGGCCATCGCCGAGCAGGCGGAGCTGACCGATGAAGAGGGCAACGTCCCGGGCGTGGGCAAGCTGTTGTTCGTCGACTCGCTCGGGGCCGCCGCCGGAGGAGCTGCCGGGGTGAGCTCCAACACCAGCTACATCGAGAGTGCGGCGGGGGTGGCCGAAGGTGGCCGCACCGGTCTCACCGCGATCGTGGTCGGGTTGCTGTTCCTGGTGGCGATCTTCCTCTCCCCATTGGCTGCGCTCGTCCCTGTTCAGGCGGCAGCGCCGGTCCTGATCCTGATCGGGTTCCTGATGGCCGGACTGCTCAAGGGGATCGACTTCGAGGACATCGAGGAGGGCTTTCCCGCCCTGCTCACCATCGTCCTCATGCCCCTCACCTTCAGCATCACAGTGGGCATCGGGGCCGGGTTCGTCATGTATGTCCTGATCAAGGTGATCAAGGGGAAGTTCAGCGAGGTCCATCCACTGATGTGGGTTGTAGCGATCGCCTTCCTCATCTACTTCGGCCAGGCGGTCCTGGGCCAGGCCATCTCCGCCTGAACCATCTGACCAGTGCGGGCGCCTATCGGGGGATGGGCGCCCGCCACTACGCGAAATAGGACTGGATCTTCGGGGACATCTCGTCGATCAGTCGTGCCACCGGGACATCGCTCAGGGAGGGGAAGCCGAGCACGTACCTGAGCACGGCCACCCCGATGAGATGGGAGACGGCCAGCGCCACCCGTATCTCTGCTTCGGGCCCGGGGATCAGACCGGCGACGCGCCCCAGCATCGCGGTTCCGAAGAACTCCCGCAGCACGTCGGCTCCGTGCCTGGTGTCGAACGCACCGCGCAGCATCGCGAGCAGGGGAGCTCGCGTCACCGGGTTCTCCCATGTCGTGAAGAAGATGGTCGTGATGTTGCGGCCCGCCGACTCGACCCCCTCCGCCATCACGGTGTCTGCCAACTCGGAAGGCCTGATAGGCAGGTCGATCGAGGCGGCGAAGAGGTCTTCCTTGGTGCCGAAGTAATGATGGACGAGGGCGGGGTCGACCTTGGCACCGGCGGCGATGCCACGGATGGTGGCCCGGTCGTATCCCTTGGCGGCGAACTCGGCTTGAGCTGCGGTCAGGATGGCCGCCCTGGTGTCGGTGGCACCGGGACGCCGGCCACTTCGCGCCATCAGGAGGCCCGGGCCAGGATCATGAAGGCCTCCTCCAGGGTGGATGGTTGCTCGCTGAGCGGCGGTACGGCCCCGAGCACGGCCCGCACGTTGGCGAGGCTGGCTCCCGGGACTCGGAGATGTCTGCCGGCAGGCAGCACCGACATGCCGGCCCGCTCGAGTGATTCGAGAGCCGCCGGTGGATCGGCCGGTGTGGCCTCCACGGTGGCATGGCTGGCCACGATCTCCCCTGCCGTGCCTGACGCCACCAGCCGGCCGGCGGTGATGAAGACGAGACGATCGCACTGTTCGGCTTCGTCCATGTGATGCGTCGTGACCAGCACGCCGCTCCCGTCATCGGCGGACTCATGGATCGTCTCCCACAGATCGGCTCGGCCCAGAGGGCCCACACCTGAAGTTGGCTCGTCGAGCACGAGCAGCTCCGGCCGATGGGCCAGTGCGGCGAGGAAGGCCACTCTGCGCCGGAGCCCCAGGGGTATGGCCTTTATGGTGGTATCGGCCACCCGGGCCAGGTCGTCGTCGAGTCGAGGCGGGTCGACCCCGAAGACACCAGCGGAGAAGGAGAGGTTCTCGGCCACGGTCAGGTCGTCGTAGAGGCCAAGAGTCTGAGGCATGTAGCCGATCCGGCTGCGAGTGGCGCGGGTCGGTGGCTGGTCGAAGAGCCGAACATTCCCTGCGTCGGGCCTCTCCAGGCCAAGCAACAGTCTGATCAGCGTGGTCTTTCCGGCGCCGTTGGCTCCGACCAAGCCGAGGATCTCGCCACTCGTCATCGAGAGACTGACCCGATCAACCGCGAGATTCGCTCCGAAAGACCTGGACACGCCATCGGATTCGGCCAGGACGGCGGTCATGGCTCCCTCCGGGCCAGGGCGGCGGCAATGACCACGTCACCCAGATCCGGGGCGGTGGCGCGGGCGCCTGAGGGCAATCCACCCTCCGGGGCCCACACCCGCCATGTGTTTCCCCGCCGCCAGGATGGAACGCCCTCGGTGGGCGGGGCCCCGGTCACGCCGAGCTCTCCCGGGAAGGAGGCTCGGATCGACTCGGCGGTGCCCGCGGCGAGCACATGCCCCTCGTCGAGGACCACCACATGTGACGCTCGTTCCGCTTCGTTGAGATACGACGAGGTGACCAGGACGGCAGTGCCTTCTCCAGCCACGCGGGCGAGCAGCCCCCACAGCTCCCCCCGGCTCACCGGATCGAGACCGGTGGTCGGCTCGTCGAGGACTGTCATCTCGGGACGGGGCAGCATCGCCATCGCTACTGCCAGCTTCTGTCTCATCCCGCCGGACAATGCTCCCGCCAACCTCTCTCCCGCCGTTTCCAGCCCGGTGACGGCCAGGAGCTCCTTCAACCTTCCCGAGCCGGGGCCGATGCCGTGAGCCGAGGCGACGAAGGAGAGGTTCTCCATCACCGTGAGGTCTGCCCACGTGCCACCGGCTTCGGGCTGGTATCCGATCGAATCCGGATGGGGACGTCGGATCGTCCCGGAATCGGGGCCGAGCAACCCGGCCATGATCCGCGCCACGGTCGATTTCCCGGCCCCGTCGGCTCCGATCACGGCGGTGATCTCACCGGTCGTCACTTCCAGGTCGACTTCGTCGAGGGCTCGTCTTCCCCCGAGCTCGATCGTGGCCCGGTCCATCCCGAAGCTCATGCCGCCACCTTCACGCTGCTCCGACGGGCCGGGGCCAGCTCGGCCCGGAATCGCAGCACGGCAAGACCGAACACCACCAGACCCAGTCCGGCGAGAAGTCCGAGTGGGAGAATCAGGGCCTCGAACGGGGCCCCTCGGAGCATGACACCCCGCGCGATCTGGTTGAAGTAGGTGAGGGGGAGCAGGTAGCCGATCCAGCGAACACCGGCAGCCATCGACTCGAGCGGGAAGATCAGGCCGGAGAGCAGGACCTGGGGCAGCAGGGTCATCAGGGCGAGCTGAATGGCCTGTCCCTGGTTCTCCGACACGGTGGAGATGAGCACCCCGGTGCCGAGAGTCACGAACAGAAAGAGCAGGGCTCCGAGTGCCAGCAGCCAGATCGAGCCGTTGAAGGGGACGTCGAAGAGGAGCCAGCCCGTGGTGAGCACGACGACCATGTCGAAAGCGGCCACGAGGAAGTAGGGCGCGATCTTGCCGACGAAGACATCCCTCGGGCTCAACGGCATCACAGCCAGCTGCTCGAGGGTCCCGGCCTGACGCTCACGGACCACGCCGAGGCTGGTAACGAGCGAGCCCACGAACAGGAGGACCAGGCCGGCGAGACCCGGCACCAACACAGCAGATGTGTCGAGCTCCGGGTTGAAGAGGACCTCGGTCTGGATCGGCGCTCCCGCGGCGGCTGCAGTGGTGAAGGCCTGCAGGGCAGCACGAGCTGTGAACAGCTCCGACCCGTCGACGTAGGCGACAGGTTTCGGTCCTGAGCTGTCGATGGCGACATCGGCCTCTCCGAACTGCAGGATCTCGACCGGATCCGACTGGTCGGTATCCACCGATTCGAATGGGTCGGGGAGGGCCAGCCCCGGGGGCTGGCCTTGGGGAAAGGCGATCTCGACCTTAGTCACATCGAAGCTCGCCGCGTAGCCGAAGATCACCAGCAGAACCAGCGGCATCACGATCATCATGGCCAACGTCCGTCGATCCCGGCGCATCTGGCGGAGCTCTTTGATCACCATCGCCCACATCAGGCCCATCCTTCGTTCAACACGTGTTGAGTTCTACAAGCGTTGAATTAATCTGTCAAGAAGGAGGTGTGTGCGCAGCCGCACCCACGTCAACCGATGGCGCCCGATGTCTGGTCGTTGGCCTGATCTCTCTGCCAGATGGTGGCGTTCAAGGAGATCGAAGCCACCAGCAGCCGGCTGATGATGTAGAGCCAGGCGAGAAAGACCCCAGCCAGACCCAATCCCCCATACAGGTCAGGTGCGCTGTTGAGCCTCGGTGCGAAGTAGACGAGGGTGGCCAGCCTGATCACAAGCAGCCCGGCGGTCATCAGGAGCGCCCCTGGGATCAGTGCGGTCCAGGGGACATCATCGGGGTGGGGAAGCCATTGGAAGATGAGCAGGTGCATTCCCGTCACGCAGACGGTGGCCACCCCGAGTACGAGAACGTCGACGTACCAGGGACTGCCGAGGAACTGGTTTCTCGCCCACTGCACACCCAGGATCGCCACTACGAAGCCGATGACGGCCAACGAGCCGTACATCTTTCGGATCGACGGGGGCTTGTCCATGCGCCAGGCCAAACGGCTGGTCAGCGCCAGGGCCCGTACCACGCCGAGGCCCGCCCAGAGCAGCAGGAAGATGCCGAAGCCTGCGAGGTACCACCTTGCCCGGCTCGAGGCCTCGACCGCCTCGGCGATCATGCCGGCGAGGACGGCTGTCAGACCCGAGGCACGGGCCACGTCCTCGGCCGGCCGGTCGAAACGCTCGGCCAGGGATCCGAACAGGGCGACGAACGAGAGGGCGAACGGGAGGAACCAGAGGAACAGCTTGACCGAGAGGCCTCCGGCGAGGAGGCTGCCGGCGAAGGCCTGGTCTCTCCTGTAGAAATCGAAGGCGACCCGCACGCTGGGGCGGCGACCCCGTTCTACCTCGAGACGATCGAAAGCCTTGGCCTTGTATCCCTCGTAGCGCTCTCTCAGCCGGTCGAGACGCCCGGATGAGCCGTCGTCGCTTCCCGGTGTAGCGCTGGTGTCGGCCACTCCGCGAAGATACCTGGAGGTCAGCCCGGGGTCTGGCGACTCCGGTCCGATCCGGCAGCTCGGCCATCGGCCGATCCTGATAGGCATGGAACGAGGGCTGGGCCCGGTCGCGGGGGCGGGGCAGATCCACCCTTATCTCGGCCCGGATCGTGCCGGGGTGACCGCCGAACACGACGACTCGATCGGCCAGGACCAGCGCTTCGTCGATGTCATGTGTCACCAGGAGCGTCGTCGGCCGATACCAGCCCCACACCTCGAGCAGGTGATCCTGAGGTCGATGCGGGTGAAGGCGTCGAGAGCACTGAAAGGCTCGTCCACCAGCAGCACCGGGAGCTTGGTGACCAGAGCTCGGCGGCACCGTGACCTCCAACACAGCGGCGAGAGCCCGGGTCAGCGAGGAGTGACGCAGTCGTCCATGGAGCGGGGCGGGGCGTCGGGGTCGAAGAGCTCGGGCTCGGGCTGTGGTATGGGGTAGTCGTCGGTGAGGACGAAACGGACGAGGGCGCGGTAGACGCCTTCGGCATAGGCCTGGCGAAATGGATCGGTGGCGATCAGCTCCTCCTCGGATGGGTTGGAGATGTAGGCGCCTTCGATGATCGCGGCGGGGATATCCGACCCTGCCAGGATCGAGTAGTAGTCCTCGCCATTCTCGTCCACACGGGCCACGAGGCTGGAATTGCCGCCCACCCAATCCGCCTCGAAGCCGGATAGCGACCGTCTGACCTCGTCGACGAGGAGGCCCCCGAGACGTGGCGACTCTTCGTTGTCGACGGAGACGAATGCCGACGTTCCCGGGCCTTCCGTGTTGTGGGTGGGCTGAGTGTTGTGGTGAATGGACACGAGGGCCGTCGCATCCACGGCATTGCCCAGTTCGGCTCGGAAGGTGAGCCCGAGCTCGTAGTCCCCTCCATTCGGGCCGTCCGCCGACCTCGTCGATATCGCGACGGCCGCGGCGTGATAGGTGGTGCCCCGTGTGACTGATCCCGACACCCAGTCGATGTCACGTGAATCCGAGAGGAGCTCGATGACACGTGACGAGACGTCGATGTTCGCCTTGGCCTCGGTCAGACCACCAGGGCCGACCGCTCCGAGATCGGGAGCACCGTGCCCGGGGTCGATCACGAAGACCGAACCGGCCATGTCCTCACCCTTAGCCGTGGGGACGACCCCCGCGTCGACATCCTCAACTGCCACCCATCCGGTGCGGTTGCAGTTGTCGAGCACCTCGAATGCCCCCGACGCCTCTGCGGAGACCGGGAAGATCAGACCGGCCGCGATCAGATCGCCCGTTCCCTCCAGCTCGGGAGAGAGGGTCGTCCCTTCGCGGGTGACCACATAGCCCACCCGGCCCTGATCGCCGGGCAGGAAGGTGCCGGCAGGGCCTGCCTCGGGCGGTGGCTCGCCGAAGAGGCGCCAGGCGAAGAGTCCTCCGAAGAGGACCAGGGCCACAACGACTACCGCGACGAGGCGGGTGGATCTCAAGACAAGGCTGACAGCAGGGGAGCACAGCACAGCAGATCGGTGGCCCAACGCAAAAAGTGCGCGGTAGTGGGTCGCCGCACTCGTCTCGTGCTCGCCCACCTACCGTTCTCCCATGGCAACACTCGATGCCAAGAAGCGGGCGAGCCTTCCCAACAACGCCTTCGCCTACATCGACTCGAAGGGCAACCGTCGACTGCCGATCAACGACGAGGCTCATGTGCGTAACGCCCTGTCCCGGTTCAACCAGGTCAAGTTCGAGAGCGACGAGGCACGGGAGAAGGCGTTCCGAAGATTGCTCAAAGCCGCTACCGATTACGGGATCGCCCCTGTCGGATTCGTCACCCGCCGGCTACGGGAGGCCTCGCAGTCGGGCTCTGCCGACCTGCCTTCCGGGATGATCACTCTGCTCCTCACCGACATCGAAGCGTCGACCGGGCTGGTCCGAGAGCTCGGGGACCTCTATCCCCCTCTGCTCGAGGCTGTGCGGGACCTGGTCAGAAGGACGATCGGCGCCCACGGCGGCTACGAGGTCGATGCCCGCGCCGACGAGTTCTTCGCGGCCCACGCCCGGGCCCGGGACGCCCTCGATGCCGCCATCGAGATTCAGAAGTCGATGGATGCGATGTCCTGGCCCGGTGGGCGTCGCATCCGCGTCCGGATTGGGCTCAACAGCGGCAGCCCGTCGCTCACCGATACGGGCTATGTGGGCCTCCCAGTGCATGTCGCGGCGCGGGTGTGCAGCGCAGGCCATGGTGGCCAGATCCTCGTCAGTTCGGCCACCCGCGACGAGCTCGGCGATCTCCCGTCCCGAATCGGGCTCGAGTCGCTCGGTGCCGTCTCGCTCCATGGGCTTCCCGAGCCGGAAGAGCTGTATCAGGTAGTCGCTCCAGGGCTGGAGCGAGACTTCCCCAAACTGCGAGTTGCCGAGACGGATTGACCGCAGGGAGCGTGCTATCCCTCCCCCCTCGGTCGGGTCGAGCCTATCCGACGGGCATCCAGACCCGCATCGTCGATGGCCCCCGATTGGCCCAGCGGTGGTACGGAGTGAGCGGGACGGCCACCTCCGAGCTCCCCGAGACGACCGGGCCGGGCGTGGGCCATGGCCGGTCCTCGAACGTCAGCAGGCTCCCCCGTGCTCTCACGGCGCCGTCACTCTCCTCCAGATCCGAGCCGGGGTCGACCCGAAGCGTGTCCACCGACTGTCCCCCGGGCAGGTCGACGGATTCCACACACAGCACCAGTGGGCCGCGCTCGACGGCGACACACCCCCGGATCGAATCGACGCGGGGATCCGGCCACGTCCACCTCGGCGTCATGTCGAGCTCCAGTGCCACCACATCGTCGACGGCGAAGCCGCGCTCGACCACGACCTGGCCCGGCCCGACCTGTCGGCGCTCGCCACCCACCTCGACCGAGGCCTCCCGCGACCAGGGCGGGACCCTGAGGGTCAAGGCCCAGGGCGAGCCATCGGTCTCGGTCACCCTGATCGAGATCGGGCCCTCGTCGGGATAGGCCGTGGTGATCTCGACACCCACCCGCCGCCCGCCCCCGATCGTGGTGGATATCCGGCTCTCGGCGTACTGGTGGATCTGAAGGCCTGAGTCGTCACTGGTGGCCAGGTATGCGGCGAGAGACGCATATGTGCGGGCCACGTTGGTGGGACAACAGGAGACGGCGAACCACGGCTCCCGAAGGCTGGAGGCGGCGCGGTTGCTGACGAAGTCAGGCGATGGCACGACACCGGGCACCCGCTGATGCAAGGGGTTGGCGTAGAAGAAGGCGCGACCATCGGGGGCGGGGGAGGTGGCGACCACGTTGAGCAGGGTGCGCTCGGCGAGATCGGCGTACCTGGTCTCTCCGGTGGCGAGGAGCAGGCGCCACGCGAGCATCACCGAGGCGATCCCGGCGCATGTCTCGGAGTAGGCCCGGTCGGGGGGCAGCACGAAGTTCTCACCGAACTTCTCACCGTCGTGGTGTGAGCCCATCCCGCCGGTCAGGTAGGTCCGTTTCGCGATGGTTTGCTCCCACTGGCGGACTATCGCCTCGAGCAGGACCTCGTCCCCGGTCTCGACGGCGACGTCGACCGCGGCCGAGGCCAGGTATAGCGCCCGGACGGCATGGCCGGTGAATGCCACCTGATCCCTGACCGGGACGTCGTCCTGGAAGTAGGACCGACCCCAGTGGATGTCGGCCAGGGTCTGGTGCCCGCGGCGGTCGATGAACAGCTTCGCCTGATGCAGGTACCTCTCCTCCCCGGTGAGGCGGGCCATCTCGACCAGCCCGAGCTCGATCTCGGGATGACCCCCCACCCGCTCGATCCCTCCGCCGCCGAAGGTGTTGCACACATGGTCGGCAACCCGTCGGGCGACGTCCACGAACTCGTCGTCGTGGCCGGTGCGCGCCCGGGCCACCGCAGCCTGGAGCATGTGGCCGTAGCAGTAGAGCTCGTGGCCCCATTCCAGGTCGCTGTAGCGGTCGGGTTGCCCCGGCCGGCCGAACACGGTGTTGAGGTACCCGTCCGGCTCCTGAACGGGGGCGATCACCGAGGTGAGGCTGGAGAAGCGATGGTCGGAGTCGGATGAGCCCGACCTCCCCACCTCCCATGCGGCCCCCTCCATCATCTTGTAGATGTCGGAGTCGGTGAAGACGACGCCGTTTCGGTCCTGTGGAAGCCGGCCCTCGACGGCGGCGCGGAAGTTCCCTACCCAGCCCAGGCGCTCCATCCAGTCGTGGCAGTGCTCGATCGTCGCCGAGGAGTTGACCTCCTGGCGATCGCCCCAGAAGCCGCCGGTGATCTCGGCTTCGTCGATGCCAAGTGGTCTGAGCCGGCCCGAGCCGGGGACCACGGGCCGGCCGTCGAACGGCTTGCTCACGAGTGGTGCTCCTCCCAGCCATGTTCGGGCTCGTAGCCGAGCGTCTCCCGGGCCCGGTCGATGGCGAGAAGGGTCTCACGCCCATTCACCTCACGCTGGAGAGGGACGTCGGGATAGACCTCGGCCAGGAGGTCGGAAGAGTCCCGGGTCATCACGGTGTCCGCTGCTGCGATTATGAAGACGTCGGAGCCCCTGATGGGGGTCTCCAGTGAGCGGCGGACCGCCTGGCTCACATCGCGAACATCGACGTATCCCCACAGGTTCCACTTGCGCAGCAACGGGTCGTCCCAGAAGCCGGGAAACTGCTGGTAGTCAGGAGGCTCCATGATGTTGGAGAAGCGGAGGCCGACGAACGGGACGCCGCTCCGCCGGGCGAACTGTGACGCCATCTCCTCGCCGACCAGCTTGGAGAGGGCGTAGGAGCTCTCAGGACGCGGCTCGATCGTCTCGTCGATCGGGGCGAATAGTGGCGGCGTGTCGAATGGGAGACCGAGCACCGTCTCGCTCGAGGCCCATACCACTCGCTCGGCCGAGGCTGCCACCGCGGCGGCGAACACGTTGAAGGTCGACACCGTGTTGATCCGGAAGGTCTCGGCCTCCGAGCGGATCCCGGGCGCCGGGATCGCGGCGAGATGGAGCACGGCGTCGTAACCGGCGATCAGCTCCTGGGCCTGACCGGGATCGGTCAGGTCGGCCAGGAGACAGAGCCCGTGCTCGCTCCCGTCATGGGACCAATCGACGTTCCTCACATCGTGGCCCTGCCGGCGAAGATCTTCCACCACCCACCGACCGGCCTTCCCGCTCCCTCCTGTGACGACGATCTTCATCGGCGTCGACGTCCGGGAAGGGGCCATGAATTCGTATGCTACATATTGAAATTGCTACCGTGAATTTCTCACCACGCGCCAGAGAGGGGAGCTATCCGTGACGCAGTTCAAGCTGGGCGCCGTCCTGTGGAGCCAGGCCACCGACTGGGACGGTTTCCTGACCTCGGCGCAACGGGCCGACCAGTTGGGTTACGACTCGATCTGGACCTGGGACCACGTGTATGCGATCTTCGGCGACCCGGACCAACCCGTCGTCGAGGGTTACACCGCCCTCGCCGGGCTGGCCATGGGCACCGAACGCGCCGATATCGGTCTCCTTGTGGGGGCCAACACCTTCCGCAACCCCGGAATCGTCGCGAAGTCGGTCGTCACCGTCGACCACATGAGCGGGGGACGGGCCATCCTCGGGCTGGGTGGCGCATGGTTCGGCATCGAGCACGAGGCCTTCGGCATCGACTTCGGCTCCGGCTTCGGCCAGCGGCTCGACTGGCTGGACGAGGCCACGGCCGCCATCCGAGCCCTGCTCGACGGTGAGATGGTCACCAGCGATGGTGGGGGCAGGTACGACTTTCACAACCTGAAGCTCAACCCTCGCCCGGTTCAGACCCATCTCCCGATCATGATCGGGGGCTCGGGCGAGAAGAAGACACTCCGCACGGTGGCGGCCTACGCCGACCAGTGGAATGCGTTCGGGAGCCCCGAGGTCCTGGCCCACAAGAACACGGTGCTGAAGACCCACTGCGAGGCCGTGGGGCGCGATCACACCGGGATAGAGCGCACCGTGGGTGGGAAGATCGTGATCAGGGACAACGAGGCCGAGGCACGAAGGGTCCTCGAGGACCTCATGGAGCACAATCGGACTCCGATGGCGAACATCGAGGACGACGACACCTTCTGGGTCGGGACCGCGGCAGAGATGACGGAGAGGTTCCTGGCCTATCGGGAAGTCGGCTTCGACACGGTGCTGGTCGAGATGCCCGCTCCCTACGACCGGGAGACCATGGAAAAGCTGATAGAGGTGGTCAGACCGGGCGTGGACTCCGCCTCCTGAACCGCCCTGACGATGAGTTGAGCCCAGCCACCACCCCTGCCATGAGGCTGACCGGCCCGGGCACCCTGGAACGCGTCGATCTCCCGTTGCCTGAGCCGGATGAGGGCGAGGTGCTGCTCGAGGTGCTTGCGGTGGGCCTCTGTGGCTCGGACGGCCATTGGCACCGAGAGGGCAGCATCGGAGATGCAGCCGTCGGTCAGGGGCTGGTCCTCGGGCATGAGTTCTCGGCGTTGGTCGGGTCCGGGCCGAACCGGGGCCGGAGGGTCGCCGTCGATCCCGCCATCCCGTGCCTCGAATGCGAGCAGTGCATCGTCGGCCGCCCCAATCTCTGCACCCACCTCCGATTCGCTGGGCACAACTGCGATGGGGCCCTCCGTGGCCACATGGTGTGGCCCGAGCGGTGCCTGGTCCCTCTTCCGGACGGGCTCACGGACGAAGAGGGCGCCCTGCTCGAGCCGCTCGGTGTCTCCCTTCATGCCATCGACCTGGCCGGTCCCCTGGAGGCCGCATCGATCGGGGTCATCGGATGTGGCCCCATCGGGCTGCTCCTCATCGCCGGGCTGCGGGATCTCGGCTCCGGCCGAATAGTCGCCACCGACCTCCTTTCACATCGGCTCGAGGTGGCCCGGGATCTGGGGGCAACCGAGGCCATCGGGGGGCCCAGCCGTGACGATAGGGTCGACCCGCTCGTCGGGTCGGCCGGGCACGGCTTCGAAGTGGTTTTCGAGACGGCCGGCACCGACGCCGCCCTTCATCGAGCACTGTTGGCGGCTCGCCCTGGTGGCCGGGTGGTTCTGGTCGGCATCCCCGACGGTGATCGCACGTCTTTCACCGCCTCCCTGGCCCGCCGCAAGGAACTGACCTTCACGGTGTGCAGACGGATGCTGCCCGGCGACCTGGCCCGGGCCGCGGTGCTGGCGGAGCGGGGCATCCCGGGCATCGATCGATTGATCACCCACCGCTACGGGCTGGCCGGGGCGGCCGAGGCTTTCGACACCCTGGTGACGAGACGGGGGATCAAGGTGGTGGTCATTCCCTGAATCGGGTTTTCTCGAAATGGATAACCTATGCAGGCAACGCTATGCTGACATTCGTATCCAGCATTTGGTTCCCGCAGCCACCGATTAACAGGGCTACCGGCCCCGGCTGCCCGAGGGGGCGGTTAGCTTGACGTGTCAATCCAGTAGAACGGTCCCGATCGGGGGAGGGCCCGAGGTGCGCGAACTGAGAGGAAGGGAAGGTTGACCTCTTCACGACCGGTAACGATGCAGGACATCGCCAAGGCCGCCGGTGTCTCCCAATCGACCGTGTCGCGGGTGCTCAACGACACCCCAACTTCGGTGCCCATCGCGGCAGACACACGGGAGCGGGTCCAGGAAGTCGCCAAGCGACTCGGTTACCGGCCCAACCCGCTGGCACGTGGGTTGCGAGGCGCCCGCACGATGTTGCTCGGCGTGATCGTTCGGGAGATCACCGATCCGTTCTTCGCGATGGCCATCGAGGCCCTGTCGACCGAGGCACTGGCCCGCGGCTACAACGTCGTGTTGGGGAGCGCCCACAGCAAGGCCGACGAGGCCATCGCCCTGCGGGCGGTCCTCGAGACCCGGCATTGCGACGCCATCCTCCTCCTCGGCGACATGCGTGACGAGCCCAAGTTCCTCGACGATTTGCGCGCTTCCCAGACTCCGGTGATCGCCCTCTGGCATGGAAGCGAGCTCGAGGGCGTGCCAACGGTCAACATAGACAACCGGGCCGGGATGGTGGCCGCCCTCGACCATCTCATCGATTTGGGACATACACGGATCGCCTTCGTCGGGGGACGACCATTGGGTGACATTCGGGAGCGACGGACCGCCTACAGCGAGTACCTGGAGGAAAGCGGGGTGTCTGTGCCCGACGAATACGTTCAGAACGTCAGCAACGACCCTTCAGGGGGTGATGCCGCCTTGCGCACTCTCCTCGCTCTGGACCCGCCGCCCACTGCAGTGGTCTGCTCGACCGACCACCTGGCCACAGGTGTGCTCCATGCCGCCGGAGATCTGGGCGTCCCGGTCCCCGGCGCGCTCTCGGTGGTCGGCTTCGACGACATTCCCATGGCCAGCTTCACGGTGCCCTCCCTGACCACAGTGCGGATGCCGGTCGACGAGATGACCGCGGTGGCGGCTCGGCTGGCCATGGACGAGCCCGAGGACGGAGGAGTGCTCGAGAGCGTCGTCCTGTCACCGAGCCTGGTGATCCGCAAGTCGACGGGCCCGGCTCCTGGCTGATGCCGGGCGACCACGCCGAGCTGCGTCACCTGGTGGCGAGGGCCAACAACGAGGTCGCCACGGCCGGGCTGGTGGTCCATGCCTTCGGCAACGCGAGTCAGGTCGACCGGGACGAAGGTGTCTTCGCCATCAAGCCGAGCGGGATCCCATGTGAGGAGGTGTCCGGGAAGGACATCGTGGTGGTCGCCCTCGATGACGGGGAGGTGGTGTGGGGGGACAACCGCCCTTCATCCGACACTCCGACCCATCGCGCCATATACAACGGGATGGAGGACGCCGGAGGGGTAGTCCACACCCACTCCAGGTTTGCCACCGCTTGGGCTCAGGCCCGCACCGCCATCCCCTGTCTGGGGACCACCCATGCCGATCACTTCCGGGGCCCCGTCCCGGTCACCCGCCCGCTTACCGATGACGAGATCGCGGGCGACTACGAGGCCAACACCGGGCGCGTGATCCTCGAGTTGTACGGGCCGAGCGGGCTCGATCCCGATGAGGCGCCGGGAGCGCTGGTCGCCTCTCACGGGCCTTTTTCGTGGGCCGCTGATGCCACGGCCGCAGTGAGGATGGCGGCGGCCATCGAGGTCATGGCCGAGCTGGCCCTCCACACAATGGCAATCGAGCCGGGAACCCGCCCGATCGAGGAGGCGCTATTGGGGCGTCACTTCAGCCGAAAGCACGGGCCGTTGGCCTATTACGGGCAGCCATGAGGGGAACAGCGATGAGCGCGGGGGGCCGCTCGGTCGTAGGTGTCGACTTCGGGACAGAGTCCGCCCGGGCCGTGCTGGTCGACGTCGCCACCGGTGGTGAGCTGGCAACCGCAGTTCACCGCTATCCGTCCGGGGTCATCGATCAGATGATCCCCGGGGAGGGAGTGGCCCTCCCTCCCGATTGGGCGCTGCAGGATCCCGACGATTACCTCGAGTCGCTGGGGGCCACTGTCCGCGCAGTCCTGGCCGAGAGCGGTATGGACCCGGCCGATGTGATCGGGATCGGCATCGATTTCACCGCCTGCACCATGCTCCCGGTCACTGCCGACGGGACTCCGCTGTGCCGCATCCCCGAGTTGCGCGCCGACCCCCACTCCTGGGTGAAGCTCTGGAAGCACCATGCGGCACAACCAGAGGCGGATCTGATCAACGAGACGGCCGAAAAGCGAGGGGAGGGATGGCTCGATCGCTATGGGCGCCGGACCTCCTCCGAGTGGTTCTTCGCCAAGGCCTTGCAGATATTGGACGAGGCACCCGGGATCTACGCCAGGGCCGACCGGCTCATAGAGGCGGCAGATTGGGTGGTCTGGCAGCTCACCGGGGTCGAGACCCGGAACAGCTGCACCGCCGGGTACAAGGCGCTCTGGTCGAAGCAGGAGGGCTTTCCCGAGGACGAGTTCTTCGCGGCCCTGGCCCCTTCCTTCGCCGGAGTGGTCGACGAGAAGATGTCGCGCGACATCTCCAGCCCCGGTGGCCGGGCCGGGGTCGTCGACGCTGACGGTGCCGCGCTGACCGGGCTCAGGCAGGGGACGGCAGTGGCCGTCGCCAACGTCGATGCCCATGTCTCCGTTCCGGCTGCCACAGTCGTGACCCCGGGGTCGCTGGTGGCGGTGATGGGGACCAGCACTTGTCACCTGGCGCTGTCCGATGTCGACCGGGTGGTCCCGGGTTTCTGTGGCGTGGTCGAGGACGGGGTGGTCCCGGGCCTGTTCGGCTACGAGGCGGGCCAGGCCGCGGTGGGTGACATGTTTGCCTGGTTCACCGGGCTCGTCGCCGGACCGGGCGGTTCCACCGAGGAGCTTCATCGGTCCCTGGAGAGCCAGGCAGGATCGCTCAGACCGGGTGAGTCGGGTCTGGTCGCCCTGGACTGGTGGAACGGGAACCGATCCATCCTGGTCGACGCCGACCTCACCGGCCTCCTGATCGGGGCCACCCTCTCCACCGGGCCCGCCGAGATCTACCGGGCATTGCTCGAATCGACCGTGTTCGGGACCAGGGTCATCATCGAGGCGCTGGAGGGCGCCGGCATCGCGGTCGAGGAGATGGTGGTCTGCGGTGGCCTGCCCTATCAGAACAGGCTCTTGTTGCAGCTCACGGCCGACATCACCGGCCGCCCGGTGAAGGTGGCGGCCTCACGGCAGACCCCCGCTCTCGGATCTGCGATGTTCGCTGCGGTGGCTGCCGGTCCCGAGCTGGGCGGATACGACTCGATCGTCGAGGCGTCTGAGCGAATGGCCCGTCTCGGCAACGACGAGTACCTGCCCGAGGAGGGGTCGGGCGCCACGTATGTCGACCTGTATTCGATCTACAGGGAGCTGCACGACACCATGGCCGAGCCATCCTCGACGATGAGGAGGCTGCGGTCGGTGCAGGCGAGGACCCGCGAGACTGCGACACGGGAGACGCGGGCGGTGCCGGCATGAAAGCCCTCGACAGCTTCGAGGTCTGGTTCCTCACCGGGAGCCAGGGCCTGTACGGGGAGGATGTCCTCCGGCAGGTGGCCGACAACTCCGCCGCGATCGCCGCTGGCCTCGACGCGGCCGAGGATGTCCCGGTCCGCCTCGTGGCCAAGCCGGTGGCGAGCAGCCCCGAAGCGATCGAAGACGTCTGCCGGCAGGCGAGCTCCGACGGCAAGTGCGTCGGCGTCATCGCGTGGATGCACACCTTCTCCCCGGCCAAGATGTGGATCTCGGGTCTCACGGCCCTCGACAAGCCACTGCTCCATCTCCACACCCAGTTCAACCGCGATCTCCCCTGGGCCGAGATCGATATGGACTTCATGAACCTGAACCAGGCGGCCCACGGTGACCGGGAGTTCGGGTTCGTCCTGTCCCGGCTGAGGGTCCCGAGGAAGATCGTGGTCGGTCATTGGCAGGACCCGTCCGTCGCGGCCAGGGTCGGCGCCTGGGCTCGCGCCGCCTGTGGTCGTCACGAGTCGCGAAATCTGAAGCTGGCGCGTTTCGGGAGCAACATGCGCCGGGTTGCGGTGACCGACGGTGATCGGCTCGAGGCCCAGGTACGTCTCGGTGTCGCAGTCGACGGGTTCGGTGTCGCCGACCTGGAGAAGGCGATGGCCGATGTCGACAATCGGGCGATACATCAGCTGATCGTCGAGTACCACGACCTCTACGAGATGGCGCCCGAGCTGGCCCGAGGTGGGGCACGCCACGAGTCCCTGGTCGAGGCGGCCCGCATCGAGGCGGGTCTGCGCGCCTTCCTCGAAGCGGGTGGGTTCAGGGCATTCACCGACACCTTCGAGGACCTGGCCGGTCTCCCCCAGCTACCCGGGATCGCGGTGCAGCGGCTGATGGCTGATGGCTATGGCTTCGGCGCTGAAGGAGATTGGAAGACCGCAGCCCTGGTCCGGGTGATGAAGGTGATGGGAGCGGGTCGGAGCGGCGGAGCCTCTTTCATGGAGGATTACACCTATCACTTCGGCGAGGGCGGGCCCAAGGTGCTGGGGGCCCACATGCTGGAGGTCTGCCCCTCGATCGCGGGAGGGAAGCCATCGTGTGAGATCCATCCCCTCTCGATCGGGGGCAAGCCCGATCCCGTCCGCCTGGTGTTTACCGCCCGCACCGGCCCCGCCGTGGTTGCCGGGCTGATGGACCTGGGCAATCGGTTTCGACTGGTGGCCAACCAGGTCGAGCTCGTCGAGCCCGACGAGCCCCTGCCCAACCTCCCCGTTGCCCGTGCGGTGTGGAAGTCACTACCCGACTTCGAGACGGCGGCGGCATCATGGCTGCTCGCCGGCGGCTCTCATCACACCTGTCTCAGTCTCGACGTCGATCTCGAGGTCATCGCCGATTTCGCCGACATGTCAGGGGTGGAGCTGGCCGCTATCGGCCCCGGCACGAGCTTTGCCGCCTTCTCGCGCGAGTTGCGCTGGAACCAGGCCTATCACCATCTGATCGCCACTCCCTGAGTCCTCTCGAAATTGGGATCGTGAGTTGCGCATTGCGTCACGTCTGATCCCAATTTCGGTTGCGACCAATCGTTCCTCGGCCTTGACTACGTTTGACAGCAATCCCTTGTATGCATAGGATTGCAGACAGGAAGGTCCGTGTCTCGCAGGTATTTGCGCGTCATACGGGATGACCGCAGATGGGGCACACCAGCAAGGAGGAGAGACTGGTGACGGGAAGAAAGCATGGTGTCCGTCGGCTCCAGCCGTCGGTGATGATGATCCTGATCCTCGCATGGGCCATGGTGGCCGGAGCCTGTGCCGATAGTGGCGCAGGGGACACCACGACCAGCGCGGCCGCCGAGGAGGAGCCGACCACGACGGCTGCTGCCGAGGAGGAGCCGACCACTACCGCGGCAGCAGAAGAGACGACGACGAGTGTGGCCGGCGAGGCGTTGGCGGTGACCTGCGATCCGGTGTCTCCGGATACCGAGGGCTCGCTGACCATGTGGGAGCGGACCGGAGGGAACGCCCAGATGGTGGATGCCCTGGTCTGCGCCTGGAACGGGCGCAACCCCGACCGCCCGATAAGCCTCGAGTACATCGAGCACACCGCCATGGTCGATCGGCTGGCCCGCGGCCTGGCCACAGGTGACGTGCCTGATCTGATGGGCATGGACCTGATATACGGACCACAGTTCACCAGTGCCGGCCAACTGCTCGAGGTCACCGACCTCGTCGATCAGGACCTCATGGCCACCGCCAGCCCTGGCCACGTGGCCACCGCCACATGGGAGGACAGCCTCTACGGCGTCCCGCTCTATGCCGACGTCTCCGCCCTGTTCTGGAACAAAGACCTGTTCGAGGCGGCCGGGCTCGACCCGGAGACGCCACCGACCAACCTGACCGAGCTCCACGACATGGCCGCGGCCATCACCGGCATCGAAGACGGCGTGTACGGCTATTACCTCCCCGGCAACTGCGCCGGCTGCAACATCTTCACCTTCGCCCCGATGATCTGGGCCAATGGTGGCAAGATCGAGCCGGCCGCACCGGGCGACGAAGCCATGGTCACGCCCGAGGTGATCGCACCAGTCCTGGAGTGGGCCCGGATGATGCATCAGGAAGGCCTGATCGATCCGGCCGCCCAGTCCGAGGACGGCGCCACCTTCGCCCAAGTCTTCGGCTCGGGCAATGTCGGGATCATGGGAACCGGCAACTTCAACATCACCTTGGTTTCCGGAGCCGAGGGCATCGAGGGTCAGAATCCCGACATGAACTACGGGGTAACTCTGATCCCGGGACTCAACACCGGTGACGTTGCCTCCTTCCTGGGGGGCGACATCGTGGTGGTCCCGCAGGGCAGCGAGCGTCTCGATGACGCGGTCGACTTCATGAACTTCATCCTCTCCGATGAGGTGCAGGTCGAGGTCTACGCCAAGCTGCTCAACATGACGACCCGAACCGATCCGGAGCTGACCGACAATCCCTATTACGCGGAGGTTCCGCTCCTCCAGGACGTGGCGGCTGCCATCGAGATCGGTCAGACCCCGTTCACGTTGAAGTTCTTCGAGCTGGTCAACTCACCCCAGGGGCCGTGGCTGCAGATGCTGCAGCGGGTTTACTACAGCGACGACGACATCAACACCGTCATCGCCGACGCCAAGGCGGAGATGGAGGCGATCATCAACGAATGATGCGTCGGATCTCCGGCTGAAGCCTGAAGGGCCGCAGCGCCTGACCTCCGGGGTGCTGCGGCCCTCGCTTCATCGCAGTCACACCAGCGAATGGGGCCGTTGGGGCCGATCGGCATCACATAGCATCGAAGGCGGCCGTGTCATGACCGGACAGCGGGTAGTCACATGACCAATCGGAGCAGGTTGACAGGGATCTGGTATGTGTTGCCGGCCCTCGCCTTCGTGATCGCTTTCACCGCCTGGCCATTCCTCCAGATGGTCTGGATCTCACTCAACGACTGGTCCCTGATCACCCCACCCGATTTCGTGGGGTTCCAGAACTATCTCGACGCCTTTGCCGACTCACAGTTCTGGGTGTCACTCAGCTTCACGCTGAAATACACGTTGTACATCACCCCGATCCTCATGATCGGTGGATATCTGGTCTCGTTGCTGGTCACGCCGAACAGCGGGCTGAGCCGGCTCACCCGCACCGTCGTCTTCACACCTGTGGTCATCGGATTGGGTGCTTCCTCCCTGCTCTGGTACTGGCTGTTCAGCCCCAACTACGGGCTGGTCAACAAGTTCCTGATGGATCTGGGGATCATCGACTCGCCGGTCCTGTGGCTCGGTGTGGATGCCAACCTGTCCAACTGGGCGGTGATCCTCTCGATCACATGGAAGGTCCTCGGCTTCGGCATGATCCTGTTCGTCGCCGCCATCCAGGCCATCCCGCAAGAGATCACCGAGGCGACCATGGTGGACGGGGCCGGGTTCTGGCAGAGGGTGCGCAAGGTGATCCTGCCCCTGACCCGGAGAACGATCCTCCTCGTGACTCTGGTCAGCGTGATCGGGTCGCTGCTCGCCTTCGACCAGTTCTACATCATGACTGCGGGCCAACCCCGCAACCTGACCGCCACCTCGACCTTCTACGTGTACCTCAACTCATTCCCCTACCTCAAGCTCGGCTACGGCGCGGCCCTGTCCATGATCCTGGCCCTGATCATCCTCGGGTTCACCGTCGTCCAGATGATCCTGACCAGACGGAGCGAGAGATGACCGCAGTCTCCGATCCGATGCAGAGCGGCATCCTCGATCCGGAGCTCGAGCCCCCGATCGGCGCCCGTGAGCCGGGCCGCTTCTGGTCCGGCCGCACCAAGTACCTCCTTGGTGCATTGTCCATCGTCATCTGTCTGATGATGGTGACCCCGATCGTGCTCTCGATCTCGGCCTCGTTGAAGACCACCGAAGACGCGGCCGCGGTGCCGCCGACCTACTTCCCGAGCGAACTGAGCATGGACAACTATCAGAAGCTCTGGGACTACGGGAGCGGTCTGCCTCGCTACCTGGGCAACAGCATCATCACCGCCGCCCTCACCATCGTCATGACCCTGGCCCTCACCATTCCCGCCGGTTACGGCCTGGCGAGGTTCCCCATCCCGGGCAAGGAGGTGATCTTCGTCTTCTTGCTCTTGGCCTTGATCATCCCCTACCAGTCGCTCCTGACCCCCGTGTTCCTGATGTTCTCGACTCTCGGCCTGACCAACAACCTGCTGGGCCTGGCCATCGTCCACACCACCATCCAGCTCCCGTTCAGCCTCTACATCATGCGCAACGCCTTCGAGGCGGTCCCTCGCGAGCTGGAGGAGGCGGCACTGGTGGATGGGGCCAACTCGTGGCAGGTGCTGCGCCGCGTATTCATGCCAACGATGGTCCCGGCGTTCATCACGGTGACGCTCTTCGCCTTCGTCACCTCATGGAATGAGTTCCTGGGTGCCCTGGTCATGCTGACGAGGGACACCACCCTCACTCTGCCTCTGGTCCTTGCCGCCGCTCGCAGTGTCACCAGTCTGGGCAGCACCGACTGGGGGATGCTGCAGGCGGGGGTGACGGTCGCCATCATCCCCTGCGTCGTCGTCTATCTTCTGCTCCAGCGTTACTACGTGTCCGGTTTGCTCACCGGGGCGGTGAAGTAGGGAGGCTTCTCAGCCCTCTTCGTCGGTCTCGATCCCGAGGGCCACCAAGATCCGATGTCTTTCCTCGGTGAAATCGGCCTCGCTGACCAGGTCGGCCGCGTATCGATCGTTGAGATCGGCGAACTCCTCGAGGAGGACGGTTTCGTCGTCAGGGGCCAGTTTGGTCACCGCCTCGCTGCGAGCCTCCTGGCGCTCCTGCTTGTCCTCCCTTTTCTGCTGCCGGGCAAGCTCTCGCGACCGCTTGGCCATGGCCTCACGCCCTCGTTTGGCCATGTCAGGCCAAATCCTGTGGCTGAGCGCGTTGGAGCATGACGGGGCCCTTCGTGGCGGTGCTTCATGACGACCCTAACCCTCATCGGGGCTTGTGCGAGGTCTTCCGTCTCTCCGCAAAGGGGCCTCGACCCGCTATCATGGACATTACAGCGCACGCCTGATGCGTGCTGCGCCTTCTTCGCTACTTCGTTCCGTCGGGTGAAGTCACCGTAGGGCACACGCCGAGACTCCCCGCCACACGCGACCGGATCCCGGATGTCTGCCAGTCGGGGCGTGAGTAATACGACGGCACGAGCTCAAAGGAGCATGCAATGTCCACCAACATCTATGTCGGGAATCTCACCTTCGACACCGACTCCAGGAGTCTCGAAGGTCTCTTCGCCGAGCACGGCACCGTGACCAAGGCCCAGGTCATCACAGATCGGGACACCGGTCGCTCCCGTGGGTTCGGCTTCGTCGAGATGGACTCGCCAGAAGCCGCACAGAAGGCGATATCGGCTCTCGATGGGAAAGACCTCGGCGGTCGTCAGCTGACCGTGAACCTCGCCAAAGAGCGCTCCCGTTGATCCAAGCCGTCCCCAAGCCGAGACGCGACGGGGCGAAGAAAAGGGCGGACCGGTGCACCGGGTGCGGCCATCCCCTCAAGGAGCACCGCCAATCGCTGTGCACCGTCCCCCGTTGTCCCTGCCAGATGACCAACGCACCGGTGGCGCCCCCGGCAGAAGCCACCTGAGTAACCCGTGCCCGGGCGAGGGGTCGTCCCGGGTAAGGCCGTTTTCCCGCAAACGATTGCTGCCCTAGACTCGCTGCACGATGACCGCACCCCCGGGCACCGACCGCATCGGTGACGACCTCACCTTCACCCACGAGACGGACGGGATGCGGATCGACTACCAGGTCCCGGTCGAGATGGCCGATGGGGCGGTGCTGCGGGCGGATGTGTTCCGGCCCATCGCCGATGGCCGGTACCCGGTCATCCTCACTCACGGCGTCTACGCCAAGGGTCTTCCCTTCAACGGTCCCATCTACCAGATGCAATGGGACAAGCTGGTGGACAAGGACCCCACCGTCCTGGAGGGCTCGACCAACAAGTACCAGGCATGGGAGGTCACCGACCCGGAGCGCTGGGTCCCCCACGGATATGCACTGGCCCGCGTCGACTCCCGAGGTGCAGGTTGGTCGCCCGGCGTGCTCTGGCCCCGCAACCCCCAGGAGTTCGACGACATCGCCGGCTCGGTCGAGTGGGCGGGGACCCAACCCTGGAGCAGTGGGCGGGTGGGGATCCTCGGCATCTCCTACTACGCGGTGATGGGCTGGGCCGCCGCCGAGCGCCAACCCGAGCACCTGACGGCCCTTATCGCGTGGGAGGGCTTCACGGACTCGTATCGCGATGCCTACTACCACGGCGGGATACTCAGCGAGTTCACCAAGCGTTGGCAGGAGCGCCAGATCAACCCGATTCAGTACGGCCAGGGCGATCGGGCCCCGGTCAACCCCAATACCGGGCAGTCAGTGGCCGGGCCGATCACACTCACCGAGGAGGCGCTGGAGGCCAACCGCAAGGAATCCTTCCCTGAGATCAAGGGCCATCCCTTGTTCGATGACTGGCACAAGGCCCGCGCCGTCGACCTCTCCAAGATCCAGGTCCCCTTCCTGTCCGCGGCCAACTGGGGCGGGCAGGGGATCCACCCCAGGGGCAACTTCAACGCATTCGTCCAGGCGAGCTCGGAGCAGAAGTGGCTGGAGGCGCATGGCGACACCCACTGGACCCACTTCTACTCGTCCTACGGCCGAGATCTGCAGAAACGGTTCTTCGATCATTTCCTCAAAGGTGAGGACAACGGGTTCGACCGGACTCCGAGAGTTCAGCTGAACGTGCGGCACCCGGGGGAGCGCTTCACCTGGCGGGGTGAGGACGAGTGGCCGTTGGCGCGGACGATCTGGACCGAGCACCACCTGCACCCGGATCTCACCATGAGTAGCTCACCGGCCGGCGCCGAGAGCGCACTCGAATACGAGGCCTTGGGCGAGGGACTTCGCTTCACCACCGCCCCGTTCACGACAGAGACGGAGATCACCGGCCCGCTGGCCGCCAAGCTCTTTGTCTCATCCACCACCACCGACGCCGATCTCTTCCTCATCGTCCAGCTGTTCGACCCCGATGGGGTGGAGGTGACCTTCGAGGGCTCGACCGACCCCAACACCCCGATCGCCAACGGCTGGCTTCGCGCCAGCCACCGCGCCATCGACGCGGGGCGGTCGAAGCCGTGGCAGCCTTTCCACCCGCACGATCGAGTTGAGCCCCTGGATCCGGGTGAGATCTACGAGCTCGACATCGAGATCGTTCCCACCTGCGTCGTGATCCCCGAGGGATTCCGGCTCGCCCTCTGGGTGAGGGGGAGGGACTACGAATACCGCGGGCCGCTCGACGCATACGGCCAGAGCTTCTATTACGCGACCAGGGGCACGGGAGGGATGACACATGCCGATCCCGACGACCGGCCCGCGGGGGTCTTCGACGGAACGGTGACCGTCCACGTCGGGCCCGAACATCGCTCTCACCTGCTCTTACCGGTCGTACCCATCCGTCCCGGCGAGGAGGCCCAGACATGACGGTCACAGCCGATTTCGTGGTCGCCGGTGGCGGGCACAACAGCCTGATCACCGCCGGCTACCTGGCCCGCGCCGGTTACGAGGTGGTGGTCCTCGACGCCCGGCCGGAGGTGGGGGGCGGCGCGGCCACCGAAGAGATCCTCACCCCGGGCTTTCTCTTCGACACGTGCTCTACGGGACACACCCTGATCCAGGTGAACCCGGTGATCTCCAAAGACGAGCTGGGTCTGGTGGCGGAGTTCGGGTTGAGCTATGTCGAGCCCGACCCGGTGGGCCACGTCGTCTTCCCCGACGGCGAGAGCTTCACCATGTGGCTCGACGTGGAGCGGACCGTTGAGGAGATCAGCAGGTTCTCGGCTTCCGATGCCGTCGCCTACCGCAACATGCTCCAGGAGTTCGACCAGGTGAAGGGGGTCTACAGCTCCTATCGGTTCACGCCGATCGGTTATGGCCCTTCGATTGACGACGCCCTCTCCGCGCATCCGGCGGGGACGGTATGGCGGCGGCGCAACGTGATGTCAGCTTGGGATGTGATCCGGAGGGAATTCGAGAGCCGCCACGTCCAGGCATTCATGACCTGGATGGCGTTTCAGACCGCACAACCCCTCGATTCACCCGGCTCTGGCTATCTCGCCTACTCGCTGGTGGGGGGCAGACAGTCTCGAAGCTGGTCGGTGCCCGTCGGCGGATCGGCCAGCCTGCCCCGCGCTCTCGCCGCAGCCCTCGAGGCATTCGGTGGGTCCGTTGTAACCGACACCCTGGTCACGGCGCTCATCACCGAGGGCGGGCGTTGTGTTGGTGTGGAGACCGAGGATGGTGAGCAATACCGGGCTCGGGTCGGCGTGGTGTCCTCGATCCACGTCAAGACGCTGGTCGACATGGCCCCATCCGAGCTCTGGGGCGATGACTTCCTATACGGGGTCGACACCTACGACGAAGGCCTCTCTTCTTTCGCGTCCTATTACGCCATGACCGAGGCGCCCCGGTTCACCTCGTCCATTGGCGAGCCGGTGGCGGCGGTCTCGGCGGGCCCCGCTCCCTGGCCCGAGGACGTGCTCGAATTCGGCCGGGGCCTGCGTGAGCGCCGGCTCCACCGCCCCGGGACCTTCCTGCTGTTCGCCACCCCGACGCTGGTCGACGAGACCCGGGCGCCCGAAGGCGGTCACACCATGAAGATCCTCAGCCTGGCTCCCTACGAGTGTCCCGACGATCTCGGTGGCGACTGGGCCACGGGCAAGGAAACGCTTGCCGCCGAGCACTTCCAGGCTCTGCTCGATTGCGCCCCGAATCTGTCTCAAGACCATGTGCTCGCCCGCAAGGCGAAGAGCCCGGTCGACATCGAAGCCGGGAACCCGCACATGTGGCGGGGCACGATCCACGGTGGGGACCGCGGCCTGGCCTACGGGGGGCCACAGCGCCCGGTGCCGGGTTGGGCGTCGCACCGGATGCCGATCGAGGGCCTGTATCAGACGGGCGCCACCACCCACCCAGGTGGGTCCATCACCGGGGGCCCGGGGCGCAACGCCGCCATCGTCATCCTCGACGATCTCGGGATGAGCCTCGACAGCATGGTTGCCAAAGTAGGAGGAAAGACATGACCACCGCCACCCAACCCGATCTGGGCTTCGCCCCCAACGAGGACCCATTCATCGTCGCCCACGGAGGCTTCTACCGCCGCTGGCTTTCGATGATCGACGACATCGAGGAGTTGAAAGAGGCGGTGTCGAGGCTGGAGGGGACAACGGAGGACAAATGGGTCCCGCTGTGGGAGGAGATGGGACGTCGTCACGAGGATGACGGCGACCGGCTCGAGGCGGCGGGGGACCACGAGGGGGCCAGGAAGGCCTTTCTGAACGCCAAGAGCTACTACGCCATCGGGCGTTTCCCCGGTGAGATCAGCGAGATCAAGACCCGGATCAGCCAGGACTGCGCCCGGGCCTACCTGAAGGCCTGCGCCCATCTCGACCCTCCCATGGAGGTGGTCGACTTCGAGCACGAGGGTCTGACGGTTCGCGCTCACTTCCGCTCACCGGTGTCGGAGACCCCCGTGCCGGCCGTGCTGATCATGTGTGGCGCGGATGTCTTCAAGGAGGATCGGGGCTTTGCCCAGGACCTGTGCATGGAGAACGGCCTGGCCTCTCTGGTGATGGACGGTCCCGACACCGGGGAGAACCCGTTCCCGTGGGCTCCCGAGTCGGTGTCCGCCTGGGAGGCGGCGATCGATTACCTGGCATCGCGCCCCGAGGTCGATGGTGAGCGCATCGGCGCCTTCGGGATCAGCCGCGGTGGCTACTCGGTGATGCAGTTGGCCGGGACTGCACCGGAGAAGGTCAAGGCCGTGGTGGCCAACGCCGGCCACCCCTTCGGGTACGTCATGGGAGACGAAGAGCTCGAGGAGTTCGTACGGGTGCGCAACGAGCGGGCCACATGGCGGTTCGGCGGCGTCGACGACCCGCCCTCCTTCCCGCCGACCACGGTGGAGAAGGAGAAGGAGGATTTCAAGCACTGGGCCCTCTCCGAGCAGGGGATCCTGGACAACATCACCATGCCGGTGTTGATGATCAACGGGAAGCTTGACCATCTCGCCCCGATCGGCAACATCTACTTCATGCTCGAGACCGGTCCCGCCACGGGCAAGGAGGCACGGGTGTACGCCGACGCCGGCCACTGCGCCTTCAAGTACCAGTCACACTGGGCCCCGGCCACCTTCGAGTGGCTGGCGGAGAAGTTGGCCAGATAGGGCTGGCTCAGCCCCGTATGCGCTCCAGGATCCGGGCGAAGTTGCCGCCGAGGATCATGGCGCGTTGATCCTCGGCGAGATCGGGGATGGATTCGACGGTTCGGACCGGCTCGGGGTCTCCCATCTCGAAGGGGTAGTCGGTGCCCATCATCACGCGGTCGGCCCCAACCTGGTCCACCAGGAACCTCAGCGCCTTCTGATCGTGCAGGACCGTGTCGTAGAAGAGACGCAGGGCCAGCTCCGACGGTGGGGTGGAGATGTGTTCCGCCGTCCGTTGCGCGGCGGCCACGAAACCTCGCTGCATGCGGCCGATCTGGAAGGGGACGAAGCCGCCCCCATGCACGACGCAGATGTTCAAGTCGGGGAATCGCTCCAGCACCCCTCCGAAGAGGAGACCGGCCACGGCGATGGTGCTCTCGGCGGGTCGTCCCACCATGTTGTCGAGGAAGTAGCGGGCCAGATCCACCCCCGGCAACGGGTTGCAAGGATGAAGGAGGACCATGCAGCCCAAGCTCTCCGCCGCCTCCCAGAAGGGATCGAGCCCGGCCCGGTCCAGGTCGGAGTCGTCGATGGTGGTGGCGATCTCCACACCGACCATCCCCAGTTCCTCCACCGCGAACCGCAGCTCCTCGGCCGCGTGCTCCGGGCTCTGCAGGGGGACGGTGCCGAGAGCGAGCAAGCGATCGGGATGCTCGGCGGCATGATCCGCCAGGATCTGGTTGACCCGCCGCGAGTAGGGGGCACCCCGCTCGGGTTCGAGGGCATAGGCGGTGAGGTCGACCCAGCTGGATATGACCTGGACGTCGACCCTGGCGGCGTCCATCGCGGTCAGTCGGGCCTCCATGTCGCCGAGGATCGAACGGAAAGGGGCGAGCCTGACCCGGCCGGCGATGACCGCCGACTCGCCCGTCTCCTCCGACACGACCTCGATCCCGTACTCGGGGCCATCGACCCTGAGCATGTCGACCAGGGCCTCGGGGATGCAGTGGGCGTGGACGTCGTAGGTGATCAATGGTCTCCTCTCATGGGCTCCAAGCCGAATCGGTCATCCGCTTCGACAGCTCTTTGTCGGGCTCCAGGATGTAGACGCCTCCGTTAACCCGGTCGGTGACGTACACGGTGTGGTCTTCCGCCACGAAGACGTCGTTGATCTGGGCCGCCTTCTGACCAGGGGGGCACTCCGGGATCCAATGGCCGATCTCCACCGGCCGGTCCGGGTCGGAGAGGTCATGCACCCTCAGCCCGGCGTTGAAGTAGGTGACGAAGACGAGATCCTGGCTGCGGTAGCTCCCGGGCCGGTTCTCGTGGAGACAGTGGGCTCCGAAGCGCAGCCCCCGGTCACAGAAGTCGCCCTGCGGCACAGGGCAGATGGCGCGGACGTATGGCGCCGTCTCCTCCGTGACGTCGACGATGCGGACCATGTGGGCGGGCCCTCCGCAGCCTTCCGTGATCGCCTCGTCGGTGACGATGACCAGGTCCCGGTCGGGCATAGGGAGACAGGTGTGGGTGTGGCCGCCCTCTTTCCAGCCGAGGTGGGAAATCGAGGTCGGGGCAGCCGGATCCGAGATGTCGAGGATGACCATGCCGCTGTCCCACATGCCCAAATAGGCGCGATCCCCCCAGACCATGGCGTGATGCGCGATGCGGTCCTCGGCCTCGGGCCAGTCGGGGACCTCGCCGCCGGCCTCCCACATCCCTGGCCACCACCAGCGCCCGACCTCGGCCGGGCCCTCCGGATCGGAGACGTCGACAATCATCCAGATCCGGCCGGTGTAGCCATCCGGGGTCACCGAGACGTAGGCGAACTTGCCCCCCTCGTAGACGATCCGATGGATTCCGCGGCCGCCAGTGTCGAAGAAGCCGATCTGACGGGGCTCGAGGGGGTCGGCCAGGTCGTAGAGGGCCATCCCGACCGGTGCCGGCCCCTCTGAGCGGAACAGCTCGTGATTCACGATCAGGATCCCGTCGGCGACCTGCACTTTGTGGGTGTGCGACCCGGGCGGCGCCGGCCACTGACGGACGACGGTGGGGTGGGAGGGGTCGGAGATGTCGAGGACGGATGTGCCCATGCCGCTCGGGCCGAAGTGACCCACGTACAGCGCCTCCCCGTTGGGCATGACCTGCATCCCGTCGCCATAGCCGTTCAGGTCGGAATGGCCGATCAGACTGAAACCACTGGTGTCCTCAGGGTGCATCGTCCACCGTGCGTTCGTCCGAGGCGAAGCTGGGCATCTGAGCTGGCCGTGCCCCCAGCGCGGCCGGATCGTCGTGGGCATGACAGGCAACACCGTGTTCGAAGGTGTGGCGAAGAAAGCGGGGATCCATCCCCCGGCACACGTCGGCGGCGAAGCGGCACCGTGTGCTGAACCGGCATGAGGGCTCCGGGTCGATCAGCTCCGGCACCGAGCCCTCGATGGCTTCCAGCTCACCACGTCGGTGACCCGAGGAGGGGACCGCGCCCATCAGGCCACGGGTGTAGGGATGCAACGGATCGCTGAACACCTCCTCGGTGAGACCGATCTCGACGATTCGCCCCGCGTACATCACGGCGACCCGGTCGCAGATCTCCCGGACGAGGGCCAGGTCGTGGCTGATGTAGAGGACCGAGGTGTCGCGCTGCTCGAGCAGCTCGGCGATCAGCTCCAGGATCCTGGCCTGGACGGTGACGTCGAGCGCCGTCGTCGGCTCATCGGCGATGAGCAGGTCGGGATGACAGGCGAGGGCTTGGGCGATGAGGACTCGCTGTTTCATACCGGCGGAGAGCTCGTGGGGATAACGATCCATGATCTTGCCGGGGTTGGGGATCTGGGTGTCGGCCAGAGCGGCGGCCACCCGATCGTCCACTGCCGCCTTCACCTTGTTCGCCTGTGACCGGAGAGGCGGCACCCTGAGTAGGAGCTTCTCGACACGGGTCGCCTCTTGTCGGGCGGCGCGGCGGACGATGGCGGGGGCACCTTCCCCCAGTGGCTCCAACATCTCCTCGCTGCGGTGCTGGTAGAACACCTCGGCCAGCTGATCCCCGATCGAAAGGGCTGGGTTGAGTGCCTTCCCCGGGTCCTGGAAGATCATCGCGATCCGATTCCCCCTTATCCCGAGCATCTCGTCGTCGGGAAGGGTCAACAGATTGACCGGGCCCCCGCCGGCGGCTCTCGTATCGCTCGACCAGAAGTCGATCCGGCCGCCGGCGTAGACGCCGGGCGGAGTCGCCACTAGGCGCATGAAGGCGCGGGCGGTCACAGTCTTCCCACAACCGGTCTCGCCAACGAGGCCGAGCGTCTCTCCGTCTCGGATGTCGAAGGAGACCTCGTCCACGGCATGGAGCATGCCCGTCTTGGTCTGGAAGTGGATGCTCAGGTCCTGCACGGAAGCCACCACCGCGACGCCTGACCTCCCCGAAGCGGTATCCGCGAGGGCCGTAGCGGTCACCTCGATTCGGTCCGGGGATCCAACGCGTCCCGCAGACCGTCGCCGACGAGGTTGAAGGCGAGGGCCCAGAGGAAGATGCTCATTCGTCTCACTCCTCCTCGTATGCTCACCAGTGCCCGTTGGAGGGGCGATTGGTCACGATTCGATTGCCTCACAATCGATTGCCGGTGCCGAATCCCACAATCGATTGTGGGCGTCGACAGTAGCCAATACGATCTGACCCCGGCAAAAGTCCGCGAAGGGAGCAGCCGTGGCCCGGTTTGCCATCAAGACCCCAACCCATCACACCACCTGGTCGAGCATGCTCGAGGTGTGGAAAACCGCCGATGAGATCGACGTCTTCGAGTCGGCCTGGAACTTCGACCATTTCTATCCGTTGCGGGGCGACACCTCCGGTCCCTGCCTCGAAGCCTGGGTGACTCTGTCCGCGCTGGCCCAGGCAACCAGCAGGATCCGGGTGGGCACCATGGTGTGTGGCATGCACTTCCGCCATCCCGCGGTGACCGCATCCATGGCCTCATCGCTCGACATCGTCTCCGGAGGGCGGCTGGAGCTGGGTCTGGGTGCCGGCTGGTACGAGCTCGAGGCGGATGCCTACGGGTTCGAGTTGGGGACCATCGGTGAGAGGATGACGCGATTCGAGGAGGGCACGGAGGTGATCCACCGCCTCCTCACCCAGGAGACGACCGACTTCGAAGGTGAGTTCTTCACCTTGCGAGAGGCTCGCAACGAGCCGAAGCCGGTCCAGGAGCCTCGACCTCCGATCGTGGTCGGGGGACGCGGTGAGAAGCGAACGCTCCGTCTGGCCGCCCGGCACGCCTCGATGTGGGATGCCATGTTCGTCGAGGACGAGCTCGACGAATGGCGCCGGCTGCGTGACGTGCTCTGGCAGCACTGCTCCGACGTGGGGCGGGACCCATCCGAGGTCACCCTTTCCTCACATCTCCGGCTCGACCCTGATCCCGACCCGTCGGAGGTGGCGGCACGCGCCGACGCCCTGTTCGACGCCGGCGTTGACGTGGTGCTCCTGGCCTTCACGGCCCAGCACAACGCCTCCACGGTGGAGAAGCTCGGGTCGGCACTGGCCGGCTGACCCAGCTCATTGCTGCTCCTCCATGGCCTCCCCGATCCACATGGGGGGAGTCAGGGGGTGTTCCCCGATGGCGTGCGAGAGCCCCGGCGACGACGATCATGTGGTGGACCAGGTCACACCCATCACCGACTCTTCCTCCGAGCCCCCACGTCGTTCGCGCACCGGGACGATGGCGATCGCCTGGCTCGTCGCCTTGGCGATGGTCGCCGTCTCGGTGTTGTTCTGGGACGAGATCGGTCAGTGGTGGGATCGGCTGACCTTCGCCTTCGGGTCGCCCGAGGAGTTCAGGTCCTGGGTCGAGGGCTTTGGCGCCTGGGGACCGATCGCCTACCTGCTGGCACAGGCAGCCCAGGTGGTCGTGGTGCCCGTACCGGGGACGCTGTTCCCCCCCGTCGGCGCTTTGGCCTTCGGTCCCTGGCCCGCACTGGGCCTGAGCCTGGCCGGTCTCGCGCTGGGATCGGCTTTGGTGTTCCTGATGGCGCGGCGCTGGGGGAGACCGCTTGCGGTGAGATGGGCCGGGGAGGAGCGAACCCGTCGTTATGAGGCAGTCATTTCGGCGCGGGGCAGCCTCTTGCTCTGGTTGGTCTTCCTCCTCCCGCTGCTCCCCGACGATGCGGTGTGTGCCCTTGCCGGTCTCTCTTCGATCTCATTCCGACGCTTCATGCTCATCGCCACCGTGGGCCGGATTCCTTCCGTCGCCGTCGGCGTGTTCGGCATGGCCGGCCTCGAAGGCGCCCCCGTATGGGTGTGGGTCGTTGCTGCTGCCGGCTTCGGCCTGATCGTCTGGGCCGGGATCCGGTTCGGGCCCGACCTCGAGCGCCGTCTGGTGGGGCGACTCTCCCGTAACGATCGCGTCACGCCCGAGGAGTAGAAATGTGCTGTGATCACGCGTATCGCCCTGTTCGGGCTGATCGTCGCGGCCGGGCTCGTCGTCTCGATCGCCCCTGTCCTGGCTTCGCCCGACAGGGTGGACGACATGACCCTCAACCTGGTCGGGTTCGGGATCTATGCCGCCATCGGGGGCTTGATCGTCTTTCGCCGTGACGGCCATCTCACCGGATGGCTGCTCGCTTTGGTCGGACTGGCCGTCATCTCGGCGAGCGAGCTGCCCTTCTTTCCCGGCGTGTCGCAATTCGGGGCGGCCTGGTTGGCCAGTGGAGGCTGGGCGGTGGTGTTCGCCTTGTTCGCCGCTCTGACCCTCACCTTCCCATCCGGGCACGCCCCGTCGGGGAACGGCCTCTTTCCCCGCATGGGTCGTCTCGCTCTCTGGTCTCTTCCCGTACTCGTGATCGCCACCTTCTTCACCGAGACACTGAGCGGCCCCGAGAGCTCGAACGACATCACCAACCCGCTCGGGTTCATCCCGGAGCCTCTCGGATACGTGGCGTTGATATCCATCGTCCTGCTCATCCTCGGCGGCGCCATCTCACTCGTCATCAGACGGCGGAAGGCAACGGGCGTGGAGGGTGCACAGCTCACCTGGGTGGTATTCGGCCTGGTGCTCTTTGTCATCGCGGTGCTGTCGACCTTCACCTACATACTGATTTCGACACTGAGCGGAGCCGGCGATCCGGGCGACTCGGCATGGATGATCGTCTACCTCATGATGATGCTGTTCCCCGTCACCTTCGGGATCGCGATCCTTCGCTACCGGCTCTACGAAATCGATCGGATCGTGTCCCGAACCGTCACCTACACCGCCCTGGCCGGGCTTCTTGCGGTGACCTATTTCGCCGTCGTCACCGTGCTCACCTCACAGCTGCCCGGTGGCAACGAGCTGGCAGTGGCCGGCTCCACCCTGCTGGTGGCTGCCCTCTTCAGCCCTCTGCGCATCCGTCTGCATGACATCGTCGACCGCAAGTTCAACAGGGCCCGATACGACGCCCAGAAGATCGCTGATCGCTTTGCCCGGGACCTCCAGGAAGATGTGGGACAGGGCCGGCTCGTCACCGATCTGCTCGGGGTGGTCTCGAAGACGATGCAGCCGGCAGTGGCGTCTGTCTGGGTGAGGTCGGAGACCGACCCCAACCTCTAGTCGCCTGGTTGGTCGTCGATCGCGTCGGGCTCGAGAACGAGGACTAGGTCGCCCAGTACGAGTCGGGTCTCGATGCGCAACGTGTGCTCCCCCTGAAGTGCTTGGTGGAACCTGCTCTCCAGATCCATCAGGTGGGGTGGGCCCGCCATTCGGGTGGCAGCTGCCGGTGAGAACTCGAGCATGTCTCCTGTGACCGTGTAGGACCCGTGGAGCCGATTGACCCCGACCCTCCCACTGACTCGGCCACTGTCCAATCTGACCTCACATGGTGCTTCCGGGTCGACCTCCGCTCCGTCTCACTCGACGAGGGCCCAGGTGCCATCGAGCCGGGATCGCTCCTGATCTGCCACGGCGCGATCCTATCGATCGGGTGCCGCCAACTAGCCTCGGCCGCCACGCATGGCGATCATCTCCCGAGGCTTCACAGGCAGGCGACCCGATGTCGCACCCGACCGGCTGCCACCCGGCCAATACATCACCCGTGACTTCCCCGTTCTCTCCGCTGGGCCCACCCCACGGATCGACCTCGATACCTGGAACTTCGAGATCACGGGTGTGGTCGATGAGCCGCGATCCTGGACCTGGGGGGAGTTCAACTCACTCCCCATGGAAACGGTGACCCAGGACATCCACTGTGTCACCAAGTGGTCGAAGCTCGACACCACATGGACGGGAGTCTCTCTCGATGTCCTCCTCGACGGGCTGGAGACAGACGCCACCCATCTGATGGCGCATAGCTATGGGGGATACACCACCAACCTTCCCCTCGCCGATGTGAGGGGGGCCCGGTCCTGGATAGCCATCGGCTACGACGACCAGCCGCTTCCCCCGGAGCATGGGGGACCGGCCCGTCTCCTCGTTCCCCATCTCTACTTCTGGAAGAGCGCCAAATGGGTGCGAGGCATCGAGCTCATGGTCGGCGACCGGCAAGGGTTCTGGGAGCGCAACGGCTATCACGACTATGGCGACCCCTGGCGGGAGCAGCGCTATTGGGGCGATTGATGGCGGATCGCATTGTGATCACCGTCGCCGGCCAGGAAGTCTGAGGCGGGTCGCCCTGGACTGGCTCGCAGCCAAGGTCGTCGATACGAGGGTCGAGACCCATCGGGTCAAGAGCATCGTCTTCGAGCGCCCGATGTGGGAAGGCCACATCCCCGGACAGCACGTCGACATCAGACTCACCGCCGAGGACGGCTATCAGGCGCAACGCAGCTACTCCATCGCCTCGGCTCCCGAAGACGACCATCTCGTCCTCACCGTGGAGCGACTCCAGGAAGGTGAGGTCTCTCCCTACCTATTCGATGTCATCGAGCCGGGGGAGGAGCTGGAGATGAGGGGGCCGATCGGCCTCTACTTCGTCTGGGAGGCTGTGATGTCCGAGCCGCTACTCATGATCGCTGGTGGATCGGGGGTCGTCCCGTTCCGAGCCATGTTGCGCCATCGCCGCGCGGTCGGTGCCGATGTCCCGGCCAGGTTGCTCTATTCGGCGCGGACGATCGCCGACGTCATCTATCGAGACGAGCTCGAGGTTCACGATGGCTCCGATGAGACGGAAGTCGTGCTCACCTTGACCCGGGAGCAGCCAGACGGCTGGGGCGGTTATGACCGCCGCGTCGATCGGACGATCCTGGAGGAGGTCGCCTGGGACCCAGATCGGAGACCCAGGATCTATGTCTGCGGGCCTACTACGTTCGTGGAGCTGGTGGCGGGCACCCTCGTCGACCTGGGACATCACCCGACGGCGATCCGCACGGAGCGGTTCGGCCCGACCGGTTGAGCGTGAGCCGTCCTCAGTCCACGTTCCAGGAGAACACGCGCTCGGGTGGGGCGAGGTGGGTCGGTGTCTGCAGCATGTCGATGCCGTTCACGTCCTCCACGAAGCCGAGCCACCACCTGTCGTAGGCGGAGTCGTCGGGCTCCCACTCCCGCTGACGCATCCGGGCCAGCCCATCCTCGGAGATGTCGTACACGCTGACCCCAAGGTCCCCGTGGCGACCATGGTTGATCCAAAACGAGTGACGGGAGACCCCAAAGCGCCGGTTGAGAGCCGCGTACTCACCCAGATGAGGTTGGAGCTCACGGGCCAGACCCCGATATCTGTCGGTCTTCCCCGACTCGATGGGGACTGCGCTGGCGAACAACATCCTGGGCCTTTCGGTCGATGACGAATCGAATATTGCCATCGGGTCAGTGGGGCTCGGTGCTCATCCCAGAGGCACGGAGAACCGGACGTCGCCGCCCGGGCCCGCACCCAGGCTGATCCGGCCGCCGTGGGCTTCAACGATGCTCTTGGCGATGGCGAGGCCGAGCCCGGCGCCGCCCGACTCCCGGTTCCTCGAGCCGTCGGCCCGGGCGAAGGGGTCGAATAGCCTCTCGGCGTCCTGCTCGGGGAAGCCGGGGCCCTGGTCGCGGACAGTGGTGACCGCCTGATCACCATCGACACCGACAACCACACGCACCTCGCCGGATGTCGGGCTGTGACGGATCGCGTTGGTCAGCAGGTTGCGGAAGACGCGGCCCAAGGCGGCCGGATCCCCGTGGACGGCCACACGGCCCGGGCTCTCCACCTTCACCTCGATCGATCTCATGGCTGCGGATGGGGTGATCGCCTCGACCGCTTCGTCGGCCAACTCAGAGAGATCGACTCCGATCGGGGAGAGCTCGAGACGCCCGGCATCGATACGGGCGAGCAGGAAGAGGTCGTCGACGAGATGGCGAAGATGCTCGAGGTCGTTGCCCAGCCCGCGCAGGTAGGCCGGGGGATCGGGGGCAACGCCGTCCTGCAGGGCCTCGACGGCGGCCTGCATCGAGCCCATCGGGGTGCGCAGATCGTGCCCGATGGCGGAAAGCAGGTTGCGTCGCTCGCTCTCGGACATCTGCAATGCGTCGATCATCTCGTCCAGAGCCCTGGCTGCCCGACCCAGCTCGTCGGCCCGCTCGACCCCGGTTCGGGCGGCCAGATCGCCGCGCGCCACTTGCTCGGCAGTGTGTGAGATGACGGCCAGGTCGTTGGTCAGGGGGCGGGCGATCGCACCGGCGACGACCCCCCCGAGACCGACCCCCAAGCCGATGGCCACCAGGACCAGGGTGAGGTCGTGAGGCTCGATGAACATGGTGAGGGCGGCCACCGCCACCACGGCTCCGGTGACGGCCACTGCGGCGAAGGCCACCACCAGCAGGCTGGTGCGTAGCGACCGGAATCGCGTGGCGAGGCGAAGAGTCACTATCGCGGCGGCCAAGGTGGCTCCGGCCATCAACCCGAAAGTGAGGTAGAGCTGACGCCGCTCTGCCCCACTCAGGTCCATGGTCAGCTCGGCCAGCAGCAGGACGATCACCAGCACCAGGAGTAGCGCCCAGATGATCCTTCTCATGAGCCGAGCCGGTAGCCCACGCCCCACACGGTCTGAATCCAACGAGGCTCCTGTGGATCGGCTTCTATCTTCTGACGGATGCGTCGGACGTGGACCGTGACAGTGGCGGGGTCCTGCCAATCTGGCGACGAGCCCCAGACGCTCTCCAGGAGCTGGCCGCGGCTGAAGACCCTCATTGGGTTCTCGACCAGAAAGGCGAGCAGGTCGAACTCCTTGGCGGTGAAGTCGGCCACCCGGCCCTCGGCCGTGATCACCCTCCTTGCAGCGTCGACCACGAGCCCGTCGAACTCGATGGGGCCCTCGAGTTGCTTGGAGCCGGTGCGTCGCAGCACCGAGCGGACCCGGGCAACCAGCTCCCGTGGAGAGAACGGCTTGACTACGTAGTCGTCCGCGCCCAACTCGAGCCCGGCCACGCGGTCCGACTCTTCGGCCCGGGCTGTCAGGACGATCACGGGCAGATCCCCATGCCGTCTGATCTCGGTCAGGATCTCGATCCCCGACACCAAGGGCAGCATCAGGTCCAGGACGACCAGATCTGGCTTGAAACCGGCGAGCCCCTTCCGAGCTATCTCCCCGTCACCGGCCGTCTCCACGATGTAGCCATCGCGGCGCAGGTAAGTGGCGACCACCTCGCGTATGCGTGGCTCGTCGTCGACGAGCAGGATGCGCTGGCCGCTCGGTGCGATGCTGGCCATGGCCCTGATGCTAAGAGGCGGCACAATCTCGGGGTCTGACCCGCGCTCTCGTTTCGGGAAGTTTCATCACCTGCCCGACCATTGCGCGACACGCAACAAACGCTCAACAAACGATGAAACGGGGCCTACCCGGCCGGTGCACCCCATACCTTTGGCCCGAGTCGACCCGATGGAGGACGAGCCATGAACTCGAGAGCACTGCTCGCACTGGTGATGATCGCCCTGCTGGCGGCGTGTGGTGGCGGCGGTGAGGGCACCACCGACACCACCGTGGAGATGATGGACGACACCTCGTCCACTGAGATGATGGATGAGGAGATGATGAGTGAGGATGTCCTCGCCGTCGCCGAGGCCGAAGGCGACCTTGGCACCTTCCTCACCGCGATCGACTCGGCGGGACTGATGGAAGACCTACATGGCGAGGGTCCTTTCACCGTTTTCGCCCCGACCGACGACGCGTTCGACAAATATCTCGAATCGTCGGGGATGACCCAGGAGGAGGCTCTTGCCGGCGGCGAGATGCTCCAGTCGATAATCGGCTACCACCTGGTGTCGATGATGGAAGACTCGGCCATGGTCATGACCATGGACGGCGATTCCCTCACCACTGTCGGCGGAGCACCGCTCGAAGTCACCGTGGATGGCGAGATGGTGATGGTGGGGGGCGCCACCGTCCTCCGCTACGACATCGAGGCATCCAACGGAGTGATCCATGTGATCGACACGGTCCTGACCCCGCCGCAAAGGTGAGCCGGCGCTGGCTCTTCGCCGGGGGGCCACGGCGCTCGCCTTGGTCGCTTTCCTCCTGTTCCGACCCGACACATTGTTCACCGAGGTCGCTGTCCCGTTCGCAGCGGCGCCTCTCGTCTGAATAGCTGAGGCCCGTCACCTCCGTATCGCTGCCGCTCGTCTACCTAGTCTGGGACTCGGGTTGAGGCAGACTGATCACACCGAAGACACGGCCCGGGTCCGCCGACGGCTGACCTCGATCCTGTTCGCCGGTGTGGCTCTGGGGGCCACCGCCTACATCGCGGCGGTGACCGTGTCGACACTTGCTGCGGACGAGATCCTCGGCTCGGCCACCTTGTCCGGCGTGCCCAGCGCCACGGCGACCCTGGGCACCGCCCTTGGCGCCACCCTCCTCACCCGGAGTGTGGTCCGCCGTGGCCGCAGACCCGGTCTGGTGGCCGGCTACGCCACCGGCGTGATCGGTTGCGTGCTGGCCATTGCCGCATTCGGGGTCGCCTCGTTTCCGCTCCTCCTTCTCGGCATGGCCCTTCTCGGGCTGGGCAACGCGTCCAACCATCTCGCCCGCTACGCCGCTGCCGAGATGTATCCCGAGGATCGGCGCGGCGCCGCCCTGGGATTGGTCGTCTGGGCCGGCACCGTCGGGTCGGTCCTCGGCCCCGCACTGCTCCAGCCTTCGGGGCGTGTCGCCCTCGACATGGGCCGATCGGAGCTGGCGGGCGGTTTTCTGGTCGGCCTCGTGTTCCTGGCCGTTGCCCTTGGTCTCTATATCATCGTGCTGCGCCCCGACCCGGCAACGCTGGCTCTCGACCGGCCGGATCCCGAGCAAGGTGCCCCCGCGGCCCTGGGCCCTGCTTTCCGGCTGCCGATGGTCCGGGTCGCCCTGACTGCCATGATCGCGGGCCAGGTGGTGATGGTGATGATCATGACGTCGACACCGCTGCACATCCATCACCACGGGTCTGATCTGGGGATCGTCGGCCTGGTGATGAGCGCCCACACCCTGGGGATGTTCGCCCTTTCGCCTCTGACCGGGCGTCTCGCCGACCGGTGGGGTGCGATAAGGGTGATCCTTCTCGGCATGGCTCTTCTCGGGCTCTCCGCTTTCGGTGCCGCCGCGGGGCCGAGCGAGTCGACACCGTGGCTGGTCGCGGTCTTGTTCGCCCTGGGCTACGGCTGGAATCTCGCTTTCGTCGCCGGGAGCTCCTTGCTCACCGTGGGAGTCGGCAGTGAGATACGGAGCCGGCTCCAGGGGCGGGTCGACTCGCTGACATGGGGGTCTTCTGCCCTGGCGAGTGTCTCCTCCGGCGTGATCTATCAAGCAAGCGATTACACGATGATCTCGATGATCGGATTGCTCCTCCTCGCCGTCCCCGCCTTCGTGGTCCTGCGTAATCGGAAGGCCCCATTGGCCGTCGGGGCCTGACCGGTCAGTCCCCGGTGTCGAGCGGACGGGGTGCTTGGACGGCTGGGTCGAAGAGCATCTTGATCTGCCCGGCGTCGCCTCGGGCCATTGGGATCAGACCGGTCTCGACCACCTGGTCCAGCGGGTAGACGGTGGGCGCCACGACGGCCCAGATACGCGGGTCGGCGGTGATCAGGTCCACGGCAACGGGGAGGTCGGTGGCGATCGCGTGTGCCTGTGTGCCGATGAGCTCCAGCTCGTCGAGGGCGATCTGCCTGAAGTCGACGGCCACCGGCTCCGGTTGATGCCCCACCACCACCAACCGGCCATGATCGGCGACAAGGTTCACCCCGCGGATCAACGACTCCGGCCTCCCGGTGCACTCGAAGACGACGTCGGGAGGCCTGTCCTCGTCGAGCTCATCGATGCCGATGGCCGAGACGTCGAGGGTCGTCGAGGCTCCCAGGCGTCTTGCGACCTCGAGACGATTCGGGTCGAGGTCGACGGCGGTGACGTCGGCGCCGGCCGAGGCGGCCGCTCTCACGATGAAGGTGCCGATGCCCCCCACACCGAGGACCACCACGCGGTCTCCTTCGGTGACCCTCGCCCGACGGGTGGCATGGACCCCGATCGACATGGGCTGGGCCAGGGCGGCGAGATCAGGGGTGATGGCGGAGTTGGCGAGGCTCAGCGCAGAGGAAACGGGGACAACGGCCAATTCGGCCAACCCGCCGTCTCCGTGCAGCCCCACCGTCCAGTAGGAGATGCACAGATTGGTGTTCCCGACCAGGCACGGGGAGCAGGCACCGCAGGAGACTCCGGCCCCCACCGCCACGAGGTCGCCCTGATCGAACCCTGTGACGTCGGGGCCTGCGGCGGCCACCCAGCCGGAGAACTCGTGGCCAGGCACGGTCGGCCCCAGATGCCCGCTGTGTGGATGCGGGTCCTCGATCGGGAAGAAATGTGGCTGGTGGACGAACTCGCCCACATCGGTTCCACAGATGCCCGCTGTCGCAACCCTCACCAGGATCTGGCCCGGCCCCGGCTCGGGCTCTTGTCTGTCCTCGATCCGGACGTCACCCGGACCGTGATACACGATCGCCTTCACTGCTTCCTCAGGTCGATGGCACTCACAGTACGTGGCATCGGGCCCGGTGGTGGGGGTGCATACTTGGCCGGATGCCAACCATCACATCCCACGCAATCGGGTTCGTCGGCTTGGGCCGCATGGGCTCCCGGATCGCCGCCAATCTCGCCAAGGTGGGGCATCGGTTGACGGTGTGGAACCGCACCAACTCGGTGGCGGAGGAGTGGGTCGGGGACAATGGCGGGGCAGTGGCGAGCAGCCTCCCCGAACTGGCGTCTGTCAGCGAGTTCGTGATCACGATGCTTGCCGATGGTGAGGCCCTCGAGGCTGTGTACGACAGTGGGGGACTGACCGATGCCATCCAAGGCAAGACCGCCATCGATATGGGCACCTCGGGCCCCAACAGCTTCGAGCGGGTGAGGGCCGGGGTGGAGCGTGCCGGGGGCGTGATTGTCGACGCCCCGGTCTCAGGGTCGACGGCGGCGGCCGAGGCGGCCTCGCTGCTGATCATGGTCGGTGGCAGAGGCGACGATTATGCGAAGGTGGAGCCGGTTCTCGATGCGGCGGGCAACCCGGTGCACGTCGGCCCCATCGGATCGGCGGCGGTGCTCAAGCTGGCGGTGAATTCGGTCTTGTACGGCCTCAGCCAGGCGGTCGCCGAGGCGGTGGCCCTGGCCGAGAAATCCGGGGTCTCACCCGAGACGACGATGGACATCCTCACCATGGGCGCCGCAGGCGCCCCGATGCTCACCTATCGGCGGGAGCAGTACCTCCATCCCGACACCGCGCCGATCACCTTCACCGTGGACCTCGCCCGGAAGGATCTGGCCCTCGCCCTGGAGCAGGCGGGTCGCACCGGCGCCCCCATCGGTCAGCTGGAGCGGACTGCCGAGCTGCTCGACGAGCTGATCCGTCGCGGCTTTGGCGGCCAGGACATGGGGTACGTGGTGGAGGCGGCGCGAGGTCGTGGCTGACGGCGGGCCGGCTGGATGTGTCAGTCAGCGTGACCCGAGGACCATCTCAACTACCTCGGGTTTGAGGGTCTTGCCCATCGCGTTTCGGGGCAATGAATCGGCGAGGTGTATCTCCTTTGGCACCTTGTGCGGGGCGAGACGGGCCTTGAGCCAGGACCTGAGCTCGTCGGCGGTGACCTCCCCATTCGGCACGACCACCGCTACGACTCGCTGACCCCACTCCGGGTCGTCGATGCCGACCACGGCAGCCTCGCTCACGGCCTCGTGGCTCAGGAGCATCTCCTCGATCTCGAGGGCGGACACCTTCTCTCCACCGGTCTTCAGGATGTCGATAGTTGTTCTCCCCAGGATCCGGTAACGGCCCTCGTCGACGACACCGGTGTCGCCCGTTCGGAACCATCCGTCGTCGGTGAAGGCGGAGGCCGTCTCCTCGGGCCGTTCCCAGTATTCGAGAAAGACTGCAGGTCCCCGGACCTGGATCTCACCAGGCGCACCGTCGCTGACCGACTCGTTGTCGTCCCCGATCAGCCGCACCTCGACCGCGGGCAGGGGCAATCCCACCGAGCCGGGCACCCGATCCCCTCGATAGGAGTTGGACAGACCCATCCCTATTTCGGTCATTCCGTACCTCTCCAGCAAGGTGTGACCGGACAGCTCTCTCCATCGCTTCAGAACCGGCACGGGGAGGGCGGCCGAGCCTGAGACCATGAGACGCAGGGCGCCGACCGCGTCTCTGAAACGGGCCACCTCCTCGTCGGTGGCGCCCTCGAGGTAGGCGATGAGACGGTGGTAGATGGTAGGCACCGCCATGTAGAGGGTCAGGTCGCCGTTGGAGAGCCGATCTATCACCTCGGCGGCGTCGAAGGCAGGGAGCACGTCACAGCGGGCTCCACTCCATAGGGCACAGCAGATCACGTTGACGATTCCGTGGATGTGATGGAGGGGGAGGGTGAGCAAGATCCGATCGTTCTCCGCCCATTCCCATGCCTCCACCAGCGACTCGACCTGAGCCTCGATGTTGGCGTGAGTGGTCACCACTCCTTTGGGCCGGCCCGTGGTTCCGCTGGTGAACAAGATCATGGCCGGGCGTAGAGGGTCGACCATGGGGAGCCCCACAGGGTCGGCGTCGACCTCGTCGACGGTGAGAAGTTCGATATCACGGGACTCGGCCAGAGGTCTGAGCAGGTCCGCATATCGGTCCGAGCTGATGGCGATGGTGGGCCGGACCGTGTCGAGCACGTACTCGAGCTCCGGGGCGGGATGGGTCAGACAGAGCGGCACCGCCACACCGCCGGCCCGCCAGATCCCCCACTGGATACGGACGTAGTCGAAGGACGGCTCGACCATGAACGCGATCCGCTCGCCCTCGAGGTCAACGCCGCCGGCCAGAAGACGGGCCGCAGCGCGAGCCGAGCCTGTCAGGAGCTGGGCATAGGAGAAGGTCCCGGAGCGGTCCGCGACGGCGATGCGCTCGCCGAAGCCCGCAGCCCGGTCGATCAACTCCACTTCAGTGGCTCCTGGCCCCGACGATCGCGACGTTGCCATCGGGGTCGGTCACCCGGGCTGTTCGCTCTCTCCACGGCTCGTCGGCACTCAGCTCCGATCTGGGCAGGTCGGTTGGGGTGAGGATCGGGAAGGCGGACTCGATCATCGGAGCGGGGCGAACAGGTCGACCGCGTTGCCGTCGTGATCGAGCACCGTGGCGTAGTGCTGACCCCAAGGTGCGTCGAACGGGGCGAGGTGCCCGTGGCCACCTGCTGCCAGCAACTCCTCGTAGAGTCGATCGACGTCGCTGGCGTCTTCGCAGAGAAAGGCGAGAGCGCTGCGGTATCCGCCCCCGATGGGTGGCTGCCAGTCCGAGAACGACATGACACTGGCCTCGGTGTCGAGCATCACCCTCAGCCCGCCCGGAGTGGTCGCCTCGGCGTGGACCTCGTCGGCTCCAGCGCCGAAGTCGAGACCGAGGCGTTGGTAGAAGTCGATGGCTCGGGCCATGTCGGAGACGATGACGCCGATGGCGTCGAGACGGGCCATCACCCGATCTTAGGCAGCGGCCCAGCCCGGGTCTCAGACCGGGGACCACACCGCCATCTGGCCCGACGAGACCCGTGACGGCTCATCGCCATCGAGGGGCTGGACCCAGATTCCTGCGTCCTCGAGGCTGCTCCCGCCGGCATAGGCGAAGGCACTGCTGTCCGGTGCCCACAGGGAGAAGCTCAGAGCGAACTGGTCGAAGTAGGCGAGGTACTCCCGCCCGAACACGCCCGTTGGCGAGAACGCCTGATGTGAAGTCGTTCGCTCACCGTCCCAGGTGTGCAGTCGGAGACGTTCGACACCATCGAGGAACTCGACAGTGGTGTAGAGGAGCCGGTCCCCGCCAGGGCTCCAGAACCACGCGATATTGCGTGCGCGGCTGACCTCGACCACGTCTCCGTCGGTTGCATCCACCACCACGAGCTGATCCGGCTCGATGATGGGCAAATCCGATTCCTCCACCTGCGACAGCTGCTGGCTTTCCGGCGAACCACGCATCATCACGGCCAGTCGTCCACGGATGTCGTCGACGACGAACGCCATCGGGGCGGCATACCGAAGCAGCTCTCGCTCGACCTCACCCTTGCGATTGGCCGTGGCCAAAGCCTCGCCGATGTCCCGACCGGTCCCAAGCACGACCGACTCACCCAGGTGGGCACCGAGCCTGAACTCACCGCTGACAGGCACCGGCGTTCGCCCCGAACCGTCGACGGCGATGTATCCGAACCTATCTCCGACCCGGGCCAGCACCTCGGATCCTTCGGGAGCCCAATCGAAGTAGAGGGGGGCACCTTCCTCGATCACCGTCAGATCCCCCTCGGGGTCGGCCACAACTAGGAGGAGGTTTCCGTCCTCGGCGTTGCCGGTGATGGCGATGTGCTCCGAATCCGGGCCCCATGCGATGTACACCGCCTGGACGGGAGAGGGTCGTTCCACGATGTCCGCCCCGTCGGCTGCTGACACCATCAAGAAGGTTTCCTGGTTGTCGCGGCGCTCGGTCCACGCCACCCGGCTGCCATCAGGGGACCAGGTCGGCTGGGCGCGCTCGATGTCGGGATCGGGCTCGGCCAGGGTCACCCGGTCGCCACCGTCGGGCCGAACCGTCACGATCCCCTCGTACTCGTCCAACACGAGGAGACGTCCGGGAAGGCCTCCTGTGACACCGGTCGTGGCCGTCGGGATCTCCGCGGCCTCGGGTAGGGACACTCGCTCGGGCGGCTCCGACCCGGTGCAGGCGAAGACCAACAAGGCGACAGGCAGAAACAGGGCCAGACGGGCTCTGGCGAGCCGTTCCCTCACAGCATCGAGTCTACGAAGGCTCTCCGGCCTTGTATGCCTCGACCTGGCGGAGCACGCCGGCCGAGTCGAACCAGGCGTTCTCGTACGCGATGAGCCCATCGCGAACTCGGAAAAGGTGGAGGAGTCGGATCTCCACCGGTGCGCCACCACCAGCGACGCCGGCCCATTGTCCCTCGACATGTCCCGTGACGTTGGAGATGTCGAGTACCCATTCCCCGTCGGCGGAGGTGAAGCGAAGTGTGGAATCGAAATGCACGTCCGGGATGGCGGCGAGGATGTCGGTGTAGACCGCCCCGACGGCCTCCTTGCCACGCACGGGGCTGAGGGGATGGGTGACGTCGTCCCAGACGATGTCGTCGGTATAGGTGTCCAGTGTCGCCCCTACGTCATGGGCGTTCTCGGCGGCGAAATGTCGATCGACTATGTCCATCCCGCGAACCTAATGGTCTATGCGTCCATAGCGGTCAGATGTCCGAGCTTGTCGGGGTTCACCACGGCCCTGACCGCCTGGACCCTCCCCATTGCGATGTCCAGGGAGATCACCGTCACGGTCAGACCCTTCCCATCGTGCACGAGCGCCCCCGGCTGCCCGTTGACGTCGACCAGGGTCAGGGTCCAGCCTTCTCGGTCGGCACGCGGGCTGAAGGCAGCGAGGAAGCGGGCCGTCTCGACTGCGCCCCGGAGGGGATCCCTTCTCGCCGGCGCCTTGCCCCCACCATCGCCATAGAGGACAACGTCTTCGGCCAACATCTCGGCCAGGCCGTCGGTGTCGCCTTCCTCTACTGCGGCAAAGAACCGCTCGGCCAGCGCCCACCGCTTCTCAACCGATGTCTCGAATCGGGGCTTGCCTTCCTGGACCTTTTCCCTGGCCCGAACCGCCAGTTGACGGCAGGAGGGCTCGCTCTTGCCGATCAGCTCGGCAACCTCGTCGTACCCGTAGCCGAAGACGTCACGAAGGAGGAGCACCGCCCGTTCCGGGGGGGTGAGCCTCTCGAGGAGGACGAGAAAGGCCATGGAGAGGCTGTCGGAGAGCTCGGCCTGTTGCTCGGGGTTTGCCGAGCGATCACTAACGATCGGTTCGGGCAGCCACTCACCGACGTACTCCTCCCTGCGAACCCGGGCAGACCGGAGGTGGTCGATGGCGAGACGGGTGACCACCGCGCAGGCGTAGGCCCGTCGTGACTCGATCTCGGTCCCACGATTCTCCGCGTCCTGCATTCGGAGATAGGTGTCCTGGACCAGGTCCTCGGCTTCGGTGACGCTTCCCGTCATGCGATAGGCGATCGAGAAAAGCAGGGGCCGGAGGGTGGCGTTGGTTTCGTCGGGTGCGGGGACGGGAAAGGCGGTCATGACCCCCTGAGACGAGTCGGGAGCGTCCATTGTGACACCGATCGGGCGTTGTCACGGGGGTGGGTGGCATCTCGTCTTGGGTAGCGGAAAGACGAAAGGAGAACGCCATGAGAGTCTTTCTCGCTGGTGCCACCGGAGCCATCGGGCAACGTCTGGTGCCGCTGCTGATCGATGTGGGTCACGAGGTCGTCGGCACCACCCGTACTGCGACGAAGGTCGACGGTCTGCGATTGGCCGGGGCTACTCCCGTCATCCTCGACGGAAGGGATGGGGAGGCGGTGAGACGGGCGGTGCTTCAAGCGAGGCCAGAGGTGGTGGTTCACCAGATGACCTCGTTGAGCGGCAACCTCGACATGAGGCACTTCGCCGACAGCTTCGCCGATACCAACCGGCTCAGGACCGAGACCACCGATCATCTGCTGCAGGCGGCCCTCGAGGCCGGAGCGGGGCGCTTCATCGCGCAGAGCTTTGCCGGCTGGCCCAACGAGCAACGTGGTGGGCCGATCAAGACCGAGGAGGATCCGCTGAACACGACGCCTCCGCCCGAGGTGAAGGAGACCCTTGACGCGATTCTCTATCTCGAGGCGGTGACCACCGGCACGTCCGGGATCGAAGGTCTGGCACTTCGCTACGGCGGTTTCTACGGGCCCGGGCAGGCCCTGGGCAAGGGCGGGGCGATGTTCGACGGGGTGTCTGCGCGTCAGGTCCCGATAGTGGGCCGGGGGACCGGCATTTGGTCGTTCGTCCATATCGATGACGCCGCCATGGCGACTGCGCTGGCCGTCGATCGGGGGGCACCCGGCATCTACAACGTGGTCGATGATGAGCCGGCGCAGGTATCCGAGTGGCTGCCCTATCTGGCCGATGTCCTGGGCGCCAAGCCACCGCGAAGGGTCCCGGTCTGGCTGGCCCGGATGTTCGTCGGCGAGCCCCTGGTTTCGATGATGACCAAGATCCGCGGCTCCTCCAACGCCAAGGCGAAGCGCGAGCTCGGCTGGAGGCCGGCGTACCCGACCTGGAGGGTGGGGTTCCGGGAGGGGCTCTGACTGCGTCGGCTTGCGCTCATCGCCCGACCGTTCTTCCGGTGGAATCACGCGGTGATGATGCGTCACGGGAGACGAGGTCTCGGTGTGTATCTCGCCGGGTATCGAGCAGGGGCGAAGCATTCAGTCGAGGTGCCCGACGAGCGGACTGGCTGGTCCTCTCGCCGAAGAAATCTCTCGGGCCCAGGTTGTACGTTGGTCGGTATGGGAACGGGAGTCACCTCACAGGGTTTGATGCCGATATTCATTTCCAGACTGGACGACCCGGCCTCTGCGTCTGTAGACGAGCGCGACGACCATCTGATGTTGCTCGAAGCCGTCCGTCATGCACTCGACGTGGAGTGGACAGCGACCGTCGCCGTGTCTGATGAGTCAGACGATCACGACGTGATGGGTTATCCGTCGAAGGTGGCCTATCTGATGCACCGGTTCCGCATGTCGGGGAGTCGCGCCCGTCGGTACGTCGGGAATGCGAGGGCTGCGTTGACGGCCAGGGCGACTTTCTCGGCTTGGAAGCATCGTCAAATCTCATCCGATCAAGCCGAGATGATGTTCCGTGCCGCGGAGCGCACGCCCCGACGGCCAGTCAACGTCGGGCCGACTCCCTCGGCGACCTGGCCCGCAGCTTCCTCGAAGGATCCGAGTCTCCGATCGTCGGTGGCGAGCGGCCCACCTCAACGTCCTTGTCGACGTTCATCACCGTGTTCCCTGGTCTGAGGGCGGCGAGACCGTCATCGACAATCTGGTCCTCCTCTGTCGCTATCACCACACCCGGATCCATCTGGGCATGTTGACGCTATGAGCTCTTTGAGGCCCACACGTTTCATGTGCCCTGGACATACTCGGCCAAATCGATCCCCAGCTCTACTCCGGGCATCAAGATTCGGTCGCCTAAGGGAGCGGGTAGCTCTGCCAGATAGGGAGTGTCGGGATTGCCGGGGCAGCTGAACGCGGTCCAGGGTGGCATCTCGGCGGCAAATGCCATGAAGACCTGGCTCTGGGTCATGACTATCTCGGGAGGCAGAAGACGGTCGCCAATCTCCCGACCGTCGACGCAGGGCACCTCGTTCAGTACCACAGGGATCTCGCTGGACTCCTCGGTCAGCGGCGGGCTCGCGGGGTCCGGGATCCATCTGACCGCGTTGATCGATTCGGGGTAGACGAACTCGAGCGAGCAGTGGTCCCCACCTCCGGACGAACCAGCCCATCGCCAACCTGAACCGTCATTTGAGACGGTCATGAAGCTCAGAGATCCTTCCACCTTCACCACCAGCAAGACCTCTTCGTCCGTTTGGTGTAGAACATGCCACCCCTCCTGGGGCCAATATTGACCTTCCTCACCATCGAGGAACGGCTCTATCGCCTCGGTCACCCCGCCCGGATCCACCTGGTCCAGCGGTTCGATCCCGGCGAGAGCGCTCAGGGGGAACGGGCCCGATCCACCACACGTCACGATGAGGTCAGGTGGGTACTCGCCTGCCTTGTCGGGCGGGACGATCACCCCCAGATCGCCTACCGAGATCACTCCGGTTTGCGGGGCGGAGGTCGAGGACCTCGCGGTGGCTTTGTTCCCGAGGCTGGTGGAAGGAGTAGACCCGGATCCGATGGACTCGCCGCAAGCCGCGAGAGCCAAAACCGTCGCGAGGGTCACGACCTTTCTCATCATTGGGGTTGAGACGGGGTGGGGTACGTTCGCGGTTCCCCTTGACGTTGTGTGATATCGGTGGCAACCCACCGACATCACACGGATCAGCTACACCCGGTGGTGTCTCCGCAGGTGAGGCAGACGTAGCAACTTCCGTTGCGGATGGTCATGTGGCCGCAGTTGGAGCACACCGGTGCGTCACCCATGTTCTCCTTCAGGGCCGAGTCGACCATGGCCGCCGACCCCGCCAATACAGTGACCTTCTCTTCCACGGTGACCTTCTCCTCGACTTGAACGGCGACCGTCGTGCCACGTCCAGCCGGGGCGTCCACGAAGGCGGCGGCAGCCTTGAGGGCGTCCACATCCGACTCGGCGGCGGCATCGGTCAGGTCGAGCTGGATCCCGGCGTCCACGGCGATGCCCGAGGGCGGCTCGGGGAGCTGCAGGTCCCGGTCCGGGGGCACCTGGGCCAGTTCGTCCCGCTCCAGGTATTCCACGCCGAGGGCCCGGAACACGTAGTCCACGATGGAGTTGGCCATCTTGATGTTGGGATGGCCTTCGACCATGCCCCGTGGCTCGAAGGTCTGGAAGGTGAAAGTATCGACGAACTCCTCCAAGGGCACCCCGTATTGGAGACCCTTGGACACGGCTATGGCGAAGCAGGAGAGGATCCCCTTCAGGGTCGCCCCCTCCTTGGCCAGGTCGATGAAGATCTCGCCGAGGGTCCCATCTTCGTACTCGCCGGTGCGGAGGAACACCTTGTGCCCGCCGATCCTCGCCTCTTGGTTGTATCCGTTGCGACGGGCGGGAAGCAGAAACCGCGGTGGCTTCATCCCCTGGTGATAGGCCTGGGTCGGGGAGATCCCTGCGGGGAGGTTGCCCCAGTGGATCGCCTTCTCCGCCTCCACCGCGGCGGTGATCGCCGGCGCCTCGTCCTCGCTCTCATCACCCTCGTCGGATGTTGAGTTGAGTGGCTGGGCTGCCTTCGACCCGTCCCGGTATAGGGCCATCGCCTTGAGACCCCACTCCCACGACATCCGGTAGGACTCTTCGATGTCCTCCACCGTGATCTCGTTGGGCATGTTGATCGTCTTGCTGATCGCCCCCGAGATGAATGGCTGGGCTGCGGCCATCATCTTGATGTGGCCGTAGTGGTGGATGAACCGCTCGCCGATCTTGCCGTTCTTGTTGGCGGTGTCGAAGACGGGGAGATGCTCATCCTTGAGGTTCGGGGCGCCTTCGATGGTCTGCCGGCCGCAGATGTGATCGTTGGCCTCGTTGATCTCCTTCGAGGTGAACCCGAGCGCTTTGAGCAAGTTGAAGTCCCACCCGGTGTACTCGTCGACGCCGAAGCCGAGCCGCTGCAGCGTCTCCTCTCCGAAGGTGAACACGTTGAAGGCGTGCTTCAACTCGAACACTGAAGGCAGGGCCTTCTCCAGCATGGCCAGGTCCGCGTCATCGAAGCCCTTGGCGGTCAGAGTCTCCCGGTTGATGTGCGGGGCCCCGTCGATGGAGCTGGTGCCGACGATGTACTCGACGACATCCTTGATCTGGCCCTCGTCATAGCCCAGGTGACGCAGCGCCGGGGCCACCGACTGGTTGGCGATCTTGAAGTAGCCACCACCGGCCAGCTTCTTGAACTTGACCAGGGCGAAGTCGGGCTCGACTCCGGTGGTGTCACAGTCCATCAAGAGGCCGATGGTCCCGGTCGGCGCGATCACACTGGATTGGGCATTGCGATAGCCGTGCTGCTCACCCCGTTCCAGGGCCAGGTCCCACGACCTGCGAGCTGCGGCCAGGAAGTCGGGCGGGCACAAATCGGGGTCGATCGCCATCACCCGGTGGCTGACGCCCTCGTAGTCGGTTTCGCCATAGGCGGCCCGACGGTGATTTCGTATCACACGTAGCATCGCTTCCCGGTTCTCGGAGTAACGAGGGAAGGGCCCGACCACACCGGCCATCTCCGCCGAAGTGGCGTAGGAATACCCGGTGAGGATGGCGGTCAACGCCCCACTGATGGCGCGGCCCTCGTCGGAGTCGTAGGCGATGCCTTGACGCATCAGGAGTGACCCCAAGTTGGCGTAGCCCAAACCCAGGGTCCGATAGTCGTACGACCCCTGGGCGATCTCCGGTGAGGGGAAGTGGGCCATCGCCACAGAGATCTCGAGCACGATGGTCCAGAGACGGACGGCATGCTGGTACGCCTCGATGTCGAAGACACCGGTTTCGTCGTCGTGGAAGCGGACCAGGTTGATCGAGGCCAGGTTGCACGCGGTGTCGTCGAGAAACATGTACTCACTGCAAGGGTTGGATCCGCGGATTCGTCCTCCAGCCGGGCTGGTGTGCCACTCGTTGACGGTGGTGTCGAACTGCAGACCGGGGTCGGCGCAGGCCCATGCTGCCTCGGCGATCCGGTTCCACAGGTCACGTGCCTTGACGGTCTTGCGGACCGACCCGTCGGTGCGGTTGGCCAGGTCCCAGTTGCCGTCGTCGATGACCGCCTGGATGAAGTCGTTGCTGACCCGGACCGAGTTGTTCGAGTTCTGGCCGGAAACGGTGGCATAGGCGTCGCCGTTGAAGTCGGCGGGGAAGCCACCGTGGTTGATCAGGACCCGGGCCTTGTCCTCCTCGACCTTCTTCCAGTCGATGAACTTCTCGATGTCGGGGTGGTCGACATCGAGGATGACCATCTTGGCGGCGCGTCTGGTCGTGCCTCCGCTCTTTATCGCCCCGGCGGCTCGGTCGCCGATCTTGAGGAACGACATCACGCCCGAGGACTTGCCACCACCGGAGAGCCGCTCGTTCTCGCCGCGGATCTGGCTGAAGTTGGACCCGGCGCCGGAGCCGAACTTGAAAATGCGAGCTTCCCGGACCCAGAGATCCATGATCCCACCCGGGTTCACCAGGTCGTCTCTCACCCCGAGTATGAAACAGGCATGAGGTGCGGGCCGACTGTAAGAGTCAGGGGATGCCTTGAGCTCGCCGTCGGCGCCGTCGACGAACCAGAAGCCCTGGGGCGGGCCGGTCAGGCCGTAGGCCCAATTGAGGCCGGTGTTGAACCACTGCGGCGAGTTGGGGGCGGCCATCTGGTTGGCGAGCATGTACTTGAGCTCGTCCTCGAAAACGTCGGCATCGTCGGTGGTGGCGAAGTAGCTCTCCTTCTCACCCCAGTGACGCCAGGTGCCCGCCAGCCGGTCGAAGACCTGGCGCGCCGAGCGCTCCGGACCGAGTACCGGATTGCCGTCGTCGTCCAGCATCTGGTTGCCCTCGTCGTCGAGCTGGGGGACACCGGCCTTGCGGAAGTACTTCGAGACCATGATGTCGGAGGCGACCTGCGACCACCCTGCGGGGATCTCGGCATCTGTCATCTCGAAGACGATGGAGCCGTCGGGATTGGTGATGCGTGAGTCGCGTCGCGACCATTCGATCCGCTCGTACGCGTCCTCCCCGGCCTCGGTGAAGTGACGGGTGATCCGCAGGCCTTTGCTCATGAAACGTGCCTCCTCGCACTGGGGGCGCCTCGCCGGGCAGATGGCGAGGCGATGTCGACTCCCTCTCGGGTGTCCATTCCCATCCTGATTGCCAACCGACCACAAGATGTTGTGGTGAAGGGGGAAGTGACCACGACATCTTGTATGGACTTCAATACTGTAATTACACACATGTCACGGGTCAAGTGTTTCGTTTTCCACAGGCCCGTGATCGGCTCAGAGCGCAAAAAGCAACGCTCGAGGGAAGTGAACCCCCGGGCACGCTCGGGCCCGTCACCCTAGGGCCCGACGACCGCACCGAGGAGAGCGATCGGCTCCATTCATTTCGCGGCCCGCGTCCCCTTCGAGTCTGATGGCTCCGGCCCGCGGCAATCGGTCGTGTAAGCCTGTACACATAGGGGAGGTAGGCCCGGTAAGTTGGGTGAGGCTTCATCCAACGAGGAGAGTCCATGCGACGCGTGGGGCAAGCCGCGCTCACGATGGCCGTAATAATGAGTCTGGCGATTCCGGCCGCTGCCCAGGAAGGGTCGGTCGGCATAGTCGACACTTCCACCGGCGAGTGGTATCTACTCGACCGCGCAGAGGAAACGACCAGGTTCTTCTATGGGAACCCCGGGGACCTCCCCTTCGTAGGCGACTGGGACTGCGACGGGGACGAAACGCCCGGGCTCTACCGGCAGTCGGATGGGTTCGTCTACCTCCGCAATTCGAACGACCAAGGGATCGCCAACGTTCGATTCTTCTTCGGCAATCCGGGAGATGTTCCCCTTAGTGGAGACTTCGACGGAGACGGCTGCGACACGGTCTCCATCTACAGACCCTCCGAAGCACGCGTCTACCTCATCAACGAGCTCGGAGCGAACGACGGAGGTCTGGGAGCAGCCGACTTCGACTACGTGTTCGGCAACCCGGGTGACAATCCCTTCGTCGGTGACTTCGACAATGATCTCGTCGACGAGGTAGGACTCCACCGCGAGTCAACAGGACTCGTCTACTTCCGCTTGACCCACTCCCAGGGCAACGCGGACAGTCAATTCATCTTCGGTGATCCCGGCGACAAGATCGTCGCCGGAGACTGGGGGATCGTGGACGGAATCGAGACACCCGGATTGTTCCGCCCCGCCAACTGCAACATCTTCCTCCGCTACACGAACAGCCAAGGTATCGCCGATCGAACCATGGTGTTGGGTGTTCCCAACGGATTACCCGTGGCCGGGGACTTCGGCACCCTCTCCGGTGGTGGTGCCCCGCCCCGGGGCTGCTTCCCTGCTCCACAAACGGGCACCCTCCTCCCTGTCGGTTCCTGGTGGGACCCGATCATCGCCGCGCAACCCGCCGGGACGACCTTCATCGTCGAATCCGGGGTGCATTACGGGCAGACCGCCAACTTGAAACACGGTGATGCGTTGATCGGACAGCCGGGTGCGGTCCTGGATGGAAGGAACATCACGGATTGGGCGGTCGCGCCGAATCGGGCCAACAACGTGACCATCAGGGGTCTCGAGATCCGCAACTATCACCCCGATGATCAGTACGCGCCCATAACGGCTCGAACCTACGAGGCAGCGCCGGCGGGCACCGGATGGACAGTCGAGGACTGCGATCTGCATCACAACGGTTATGCCGGTCTGGCCCTCTCCGACGATTCGATCGCCCGCAACAACAAGATCCACCACAACGGTGTCATCGGTATCGAGGTCTCCTGGGTTCCAGAAGGAGCCCTGGTCGAAGGGAACGAGATCTACGCGAACAACACGACCGGGGCAGATGAGTACTACGAAGCCGGGGCGTCGAAGTTCGGTGACACGGAGAACCTGATCGTCCGTGGCAACTACGTGCATGACAACAACGGCCCGGGACTGTGGACCGACACCGACAACGTCAACACTCTCTACGAGAGCAACGTCGTGGTGAACAATTCCGGCGCCGGCATCTTCCATGAGGTCTCGTATTCGGCGACGATCCGTAACAACCAGGTTCGGGGCAACGGGTTCCGTAGCCGGGGCTGGCTGTGGGAGGGCGGGATAATGGTCGCCGGCAGCCAGAGCGTGAGAATTCACGACAATGTCGTCGTCGACAATTACAACGGGATCACGCTGATCCAACAGGACCGAGGGTCGGGGACCCTCGGTACCTACCTCCTCAGGAACATATCCGTCGAAGGCAACACGGTGGTCAGGTCGGGAAGGACAGGCGCCGCCCAGGACGTCGGTGACCCGTCCATCTTCACTGAGAGGAACATTACGTTCGAGAACAACGATTACGAGGACGTAGGAAGGTTCGCGTGGGCGGACCGATCCCTGGCCTGGCCACAGTGGCTCGACTACGGGATGGACGCGACCGGGAGCTTCAGCTAGCCCCCGGAGCGTAGGTGGGCGGCTCTGTTTGGGTTTCTGGTCCGGGGTCGCCTTTGGCTGGAGCGCTGGGGAGCGCCGAGACAGAAGGCGGAAGGGAGAAAACAACCGTGGCGCGACGTCCGGGATCTGATTCGCATCCTCTACGAGCCGGGGAGACAGTCCAGATCAAGTCAGCGGCCGAGATCCTGGCCACTCTGGACGCGGAGGGAAAACTCGACGGGCTGCCGTTCATGCCCGAGATGCTCGAGTACTGCGGTCGGACCGTCACCGTCTACAAGCGGGCCGACCGTACCTGTGACACGATCTTCTTCGACGGACAGCGTCGGATGGAGGATGCGGTCTTTCTCACCGACCTTCGATGCGACGGCGGCGCCCATGGTGGCTGCCAAGCAGGTTGTTCGATCTTCTGGAAGGAAGCATGGCTCCGCCGCCTCTCTGAGCAGCCCGACGCCGCGGAGGCCCGCCCGGCGTCCGACGAGACGATCCTGTTCGAGGCAGCTCGCCAGGTCGCGGATGGCGATCCGACAGCAGCGCGTTTCATGTGTCAGGCCACCGAGATCAGCCGGGCCACCACGCCGCTCCCGTGGTGGGAGCCGTCGCAGTACATCCGAGAGTTGAGAACCGGGAACGCCAAGCCCTTCGAGCTGCTCGTCGCCATGGTCAGGTGGCTGTTCGTGCAAGTCCAGAGACGGCTCCTTGGGGGTAGCACCGTCCCGTTCACGCGAGGGAAGCTCACCAAGACCCCGAAGGGCACGCTCGATCTTCATCCCGGTGAGCTAGTGCGCATCAAGACCAGGAGGGAGATCGCCCAGACGCTCGACCGGCAGAACCGCAACCGCGGACTGACCTTCGACTCCGAGATGCTGCGCTATTGCGGGGGTGAGTACCGCGTGCTGCGTCGGGTCAGCCGGATCATCAACGAGAAGACCGGCGAAATGATGGACATCCCAGGGGATTGCATCGTCCTCGACAACGTGACGTGCACCGCGGAATACCACCGCCTGTGTCGACGCAGCATCTACCCCTATTGGCGGGAGCTGTGGTTGGCCAGGGTCGAGGAGACCCCGGAAGCGACTGGAACCTCGGAGCCGTTGGCGGGGTAGCCAGGGCCGGTTCGTCAGCTCCGAACGAGCCTGTTCATCCCACGCCCATGACCTGGCGGTGCCAGAGCTCGAGTGTCAGCAGGTGCCAGATCTCCTTGGACCGATCCGTCATGCCACTGCGGTCGTCGTCGATCATGGTTCGAACCTCGCTCTTGTCGAGCATCCCCGACCCGACCATGTGACCCAAACCGACATACTCCTCGACCATCTCCTGGAGATCCCGTCGAATCCAGGCCCGAAGTGGGGCGCTGAACAGACCTTTGGGCCGATAGGCGATCTCCTTGGGCAGCCACCGCAAGGAGGCCTCCTTGAGGATCGCCTTCCTCTCCCGACCCACGATCTTCTCGGAGCCGGGGATGGCGAAGGCGGCTTCGAAGACGTGCTTGTCGACGAACGGCACCCGCACTTCGGTGGAGGCGGCCATGCTGGCCCGGTCTGTGTAGGCCAGGTTCAGGCCGGGCAGGAACATCCGGGTGTCCGTGAGGCACATTCGATTGACCTGATCGTCACCGGGATAGGCGGCGTACACCTCCCTGTGCTCCTCGACCAGCCCGTCCACCCGAAGGGCCAATTCCGGCGAGAGCAACGCTCCCAGCTGGGCCTCGTCGTAATGGGTGTAGCTCCTCCGAAAAGCCGCTTCCTCGGGGAGACTGGCGAAGTCGACGAAGCGGCGTGCCCACCGTGTCAGGCGATAGCCACGTGTCTTGCTGGCGACCGGGAGACGCTGAACCGTGGGCTCGATCAACTTCTCACGAAGCCATCGGGGAACGTGCCGATATCGAGAGGCGAGCAAGGCCGCATAGTGCTTGCGGTATCCCCCGAACAGCTCGTCGGCTCCCATGCCGGATAGCAGGACCTTGACCCCCGCTTCTCGGGCCGCCTGGCAGATGAGGTAGGCGTTTATGGCGGCGGCATCGCCTATCGGCTCGTCCAGGTGATGGACCAGCTTGGGCAGCAGATCGGCCACATCGGGGGCCAGCTCGACCTCGTGGAGGCGAATCCCATGCTCGGCAGCGACCTTCTTTGCGTAGGAGAAGTCGTCGGGCATGGCCTCGTAGCGCTGATCCTCGTCCCGGAACGAGATCGTGTAACTGTCGATCTCGGTGTTGTGCCGCGTGGCCATGACGGTGATGAGGCTCGAGTCGAGACCGCCGCTGAGGAAGGTCGCGATGGGCACGTCCGCCACCAGATGGGCAGCGACAGAATCCTCCATGACCTCGCCCAAGCGAGAGGCATCGAGCCTGTCCAGGCGGCCGGAGTCCCGGGCGTCGGCGGCTGCCGAGACGGGATCCCAGTACCGATGCACGCTGGACCGACCGTCGGGGCCGATCTCCAACCAGGTCCCAGGCGCGAGCTTTTCGGCTCCCTCGAACATGCAATGACCTTCTGGAACCCACGAATACATGACAGATGCCACCAGCGCGGCCTCGTCGACACGGACTTCACCCATCATCGGCCGCAAGGCCTTCAGCTCCGAGGCGAAAGCCAGCCCACCGCCCCGAGCCTGATAGAAGAGCGGCTTTATGCCGAAATGGTCACGGGCGAGGATCAGTCTGCGATTGGCGGTGTCGTAGAGCGCAAAGGCGAACATTCCCCGGAGACGATCGAGACTGGCGGGCCCCCAGTGACGCCAGGCCTCGAGCAAGACCTCTGAGTCGGATGACGTTCGAAACGTTGCCCCCAAGGACGACAGCTCGC
>JAICNB010000114.1 GCA_025928935.1 Acidimicrobiia bacterium | reverse complement strand
GGCACCGACAACCACCTGTTCCTGATCGACCTGAGGTCGGTGTCGGACGACCTCGACGGGAAGAATGCCGCCCGGCTGTTGGATGGGGTGGGGATAACCCTCAACTTCAATACCATCCCCTTCGACCCCCGGCCCCCTTACCGGGCGTCGGGTCTGCGGGTCGGGACCCCGGCGATGACCACCCAGGGGATGAAGGAAGAGCAGGCGGCCGAGGTGGCGTCTCTGATCGCCCGGGCTCTGCACAAGCGGGACGACGAAGGAGAGCTTTCAGGTGTGGCTGCCCGTGTCGCCGAGCTCGCCGGCGAGTACCCCCCGTACCCGTCCGAGTTCTCGGGGCATGTGTAGCGCAACGAGGAAACCACTAGGTTCCCGATTTCGCCTGCCCGGGTCTTTTTCCCTAAACTTTGTGAATAGATTCACAAGCCCACTAGCCGGCCAATGAGAGACGAGACCATCAACCAGAGCGTGGGACGCGCCCTCGGCGACGGCTGGAGCCGATCCGGAGCGTTCGTCGGGTCGATCATCTCCGGCACCCTCATCGGCTTCTTCGCCGACCGGTGGCTGGGCACCGAGCCTTGGCTGGTCGTCATCGGCGCCCTCGCCGGGATCTACTCCGGATACCTGAACGTCTGGCGCTGGTCGAAGGAGATGGAAGATGCCGATCGTGGACCTTGAGCACGGCCCTCCCATCGAGGCCAATCTGGCCAAGGAGACCGTGGCCCGCGCCGTCTACATCGGACCGGTGTTGGTCCTGCTCTTCGGGCTCCTCGACGGGTGGGATGGGGCCTGGAGCGCCGCCCTCGGCGTGGTCGTGGTGGTGGCCAACTTCCTCCTCGCCGGGGTCATCCTGTCGATTTCACTGAGGATCAGCCTCCAGGCTTATCATGCCGCCGCTCTGATCGGCTTCCTCCTCCGTCTCGGACTGTTCGTCGGCGCGGTCTATTTGATCGCCACCCTGGTCGAGGTGGACCGGATGGCCTTCGGGATCTCGGCGGTGGTGTCCTACTTGGCCCTGCTCGCCTGGGAGGCGGTGTCGATCACCAGGGACAGAGAAAGGGAACCCAGTTGGCGCAAGTGATCATGGCGACCTCCGAATGTGACGTTGTCAACGAGGTGATCTGCGCCCCGGCCAACGTCAACGAGCTGTTCGAGTTCCCCACGATCTTCACCATCGGTGGGCTCGAATTCAGCCGTACCCACATCCTCATGCTGCTCGCTGCGTTCGTGACCGTGGCGATCCTCTACTACGGCCTCAGGGGCCAACGACTGGTCCCGACCAAGTTCGGGGCCGCTGTGGAGGGCATGGTCGACTTCGTCAAGGACGGCATCGCCCGGGACGTGATCGGCCCGGAGGGCACCAAGTACGTGCCTTATCTGATGGCGATGTTCTTCTTCCTCCTGGTCGGCAACCTCTTCGAGATCACACCTCTGATCAACTTCCCCATCACGTCGCGCATGGCGATACCCGCCTTCTTGGCCCTGACCACCTATGTCATCTTCATGTTCCTCGGCTTCGCCAAGAACAACTTCCGCTATCTGATCGACACCGCCTGGCCCAAGACGGTCCCCATCGGCCTCCGATGGCTGGTGGGGCTGATCGAGGTGTTCTCGATCTTCATCCTGAGGCCGATCACGCTGGCAGTCCGACTCTTCGCCAACATGGTGGCGGGGCATCTGATGCTGACCTTGCTCCTGACGTCGGGGCTGATCTTCGTCGCCGCGATCCCCGAGATCGGGGTCAAGGGCACGATCGGTGTGTTCTGGTTCGGCCTGGGCCTCTTCATGTTCCTGCTGGAGATCCTGATCGGAGTGCTCCAGGCGTACATCTTCACCTTGTTGACCGCGATCTACATCGAATCGTCCATCCACTTCGAGCACTAAGGAGAGAACAGATGGAAGGCAATATCGAGTCCCTCGTCGGCGCACTCTCGCTGGTCGGCTACGGCCTCGGGGCGATCGGTCCCGGCATCGGGATCGGCATCGTGGCCGGGAACGCCATTACCGCCATGGCCCGCCAGCCGGAGATGCAGGGGACGATCAGGACCACGATGTTCCTGGGCATCGCCCTCACCGAGGCGCTGGCGCTGATCGGCTTCGTCCTCTTCTTCATCGCTTCGGCCGGATAGGGGGATCGGAATGCAACTCCTGACAGCCCTGGCCGTCCTGGCCACCGAGGAAGGGGCAGAGAGCGGCGGCGGTCTCAGTTTGATCCTGCCCCCCACATCGGAGCTGATCGCCGGGATCATCGCCTTCCTGATCGTCTTCTGGTTCGTGGGGCGCAGGGCCATGCCCATGATCAACCGCACTCTGGAAGCCCGTCAGCAGGCGATCACCGGCCAGCTCTCCGAAGCCGAAGAGGCCAAGCGCGAGGCCGAGAGTCTTCTCGCCGACTATCGCGCCCAGCTCGCCGACGCCAAGACCGAGGGCAACCGCATCATCGAGGAGGCCCGTGCCTCCGGCGAGCAGCTCAAAGCCGACATCGTCGCCCGCGCCGAAGAGGAGGCTGCCTCGACCCTGGCCAAGGCCCGTGATGAGGCTCAGTCCGAGAAATCCCGCGCCCTGGCCGAGGCCCGGCGTGAGGTCGGTGAGATCTCCGTGGGTCTTGCCGAGAGGATCGTCGGTGGGTCGCTCGACGGAAAGATGCAGCAGGACCTGATCGATCGCTATCTGGCGGACCTGGAGAAGTTGTAGATGGAGCGGCGCTAGTGGACGATCGGATCAGCGGATACGCCAGCGCCGTCTTCGACCTCGCCCGCGCCGAGGGAGAGCTCGAGCGCGTCGAGAGCGAGTTCCTCGCCATCGGCCAGGCGGTGGAGACCTCCGCCGATCTCCGGTCCACCCTCACCGATCCACAGCTCCCGATCGAGAAGAAGCAGTCGATAATCGACGACCTGATCGGCGGCCGCGCCTCTTCCCTCACCGTGGGGCTGGTCCAGTTCATCGTCGGACAGGGTCGCTCGTCCGAGCTGCCTTCCATCGCCAAGAGCTTCGTCCAGAAGGCCGTTGAGTCCCGAGAGAAGGCGGTAGCCGAGGTTCGCTCGGCGATACCCCTCGACCAGGCCACCACCGATCGTCTGGCCGCGGCCCTGGGCAGGGCAACTGGCAAGCAGGTGGAGGTGAAGGTCATCGTCGACGAGTCCGTCATGGGGGGGATAGTCGCCCGGGTCGGTGACGTGGTGATCGACGGAACGGTCGCCAACGCCATCGGAGAGCTTCGCCAGGCCGTGTTGAGCCGCTCGTGACAGATCACTAGGAGTCACATGTCTGAACTGACCATCACCGCCGACCAGATCACGAAGTCGTTGAAAGACCAGCTCGCGGGCTGGGCCCCCGAGGTGGACAAGGAGACGGTCGGATACGTAACGGCCTTCGCAGACGGTGTGGCCCGGGTGGAGGGCCTGCCCAGCGTCATGGCCTCCGAACTTCTCGAGTTCCCGGGCGGCCTCATCGGTGTGACTCTGAACATCGACGAGGAAGACCTGGGTGTCGTGGTTCTGGGTGAGTCCAGCCACGTCCAGGAGGGCGACCCGGTGAAGCAGACGGGCAACGTGCTCTCGGTGCCGGTGGGCGACGCTTTGCTCGGGCGGGTCATCGACACGCTGGGCAACCCGGTCGACGGGAAGGGCCCGATCGACGCCACCGAGCGCCGTCTACTCGAGACCCAGGCACCGTCGGTCGTCGAGCGTCAGCCGGTGAATCAGCCGCTGCAGACCGGCATCAAGGCCATCGACTCGATGACGCCCATCGGCCGGGGCCAGCGTCAGCTGATCATCGGCGACCGCCAGACCGGCAAGACCGCGATCCTGGTCGACACCATCATCAACCAGAAGGTCAACCAGGGGACCAAGGACGAGATCAAGTGCATCTACGTCGCCATCGGCCAGAAGGCCTCGACTGTGGCCGAAGTGGTGTCCACTCTCGAAGAGCACGGGGCCATGGAGTACACGGTCGTCGTCAACGCTCCGGCCTCCGCCGCTCCTGCCCTCCAGATGTACGCCCCCTATGCCGGCTCGGCCATCGGGCAGCACTGGATGTACGAGGGCCAGCACGCCCTGGTCATGTTCGACGACCTCTCCAAGCAGGCCGTCGCCTACCGGGAGATCTCCCTCCTCCTCCGTCGACCCCCAGGTCGTGAGGCCTACCCCGGTGACGTCTTCTACCTGCACAGCCGGCTCCTCGAGCGTTGCGCCAAGCTCTCCGATGAGCTGGGTGCCGGCTCCCTGACCGGGCTCCCCGTGATCGAGACCAAAGCCAACGACATCTCGGCCTACATCCCCACCAACGTGATCTCGATCACCGACGGCCAGGTCTTCCTGCAGGACGACCTGTTCAAGTCGGGTGTGCGTCCCGCGTTCGACACCGGCCAGTCGGTGTCCCGAGTCGGTGGCGCTGCCCAGATCAAGGCCATG
>JAICNB010000006.1 GCA_025928935.1 Acidimicrobiia bacterium | reverse complement strand
GCCGGAAGGGCCGATGCGGGACTGCTGATCGATTGGCGATCACGTGACGCGGAGGTCGTCGCGATCGCCGGCCTCACCGCGCTGGCCGCGATGACCGGGGCCAAGGTCAACGTGGCACATGTCTCGAGCCCGATCGGGGCCCACATCGTCGCCGAGGCGCGCCGCCGGGGCGCGGACGTCGTGGCCGAGGCCTGCCCCCAATACTTCGCTCTCGACGAGCAAGACCTGGAAGAGCACGGGGCGCTGCGCAAGTTCACCCCACCGGCACGGATCAGAAACGATGAGGAGCGTGACTCCATGTGGGCGACGCTGAGATCCGATGGCTTCTCGCATTTCTCCACCGATCATGCGCCGTCCACTCTGGCCCAGAAGTCCGACGGCGACATCTGGACCGCCCCGTTCGGGCTCCCCGGCCTCGACACCACGCTCCCCTTCCTGCTCGATGCCGCCCTGACCGGACGGATCGAGATCGAGACCGTGGCCGAGCTCTACTCCCGGGCACCTGCCCGGCGGTACGGGCTGCATGGCAAGGGCTCGCTCGAGGCGGGGTCGGACGCCGACTTCGTGCTGGTGGACCCGGCCGACCGGTGGGAGGTGCGAGACGAGGACATCCTGTCCAAGGCGGGATGGAGTCCGTACTCGGGCCGTGTCTTCCAGGGATCGATTGTTGCCACCTATCTCCGGGGCGCAGAGATCGCCCGATTGGGCAGCCCCCACGACGCCAGAGTCGGCCGATTCCTCCCGGGGCCGGGGGCGGTGAGAGGCTGAGGGCCGCGGCCTACGATGCCGCATGACCGATACCCAGCCGACACAGGACGCGGGTCTGGTCTCCTCCCGGCACATCTATCGGGGCCGTGTCGTCGACCTGTCTGTCGATCAGGTCAAGCTGCCCAATGGCAATATCACCGAACTGGAGATGATCCGCCATCCTGGAGCGGCGGTGACTCTCCCCATCGAGACGGGTGAGGACGGCCTGACCCATGCACTTCTCGTCCGCCAGTACCGCTATGCCGCCGATGGATGGTTGCTCGAGGTGCCCGGAGGGAAACTGGACGGTCCTGAGGACCCCGAGGCCTGCGCCCGACGTGAGATCGTCGAGGAGATCGGAATGGAAGCGGGCGAGCTGGTCAGCCTCGGCTCGATCCTGACCACTCCCGGGTTCACCGACGAGCGGATCTGGCTCTATCTGGCCCGAGACCTGACACCCGTGGGCGAAGGCCCCGCGCTCGAGGAAGACGAGGTGCTCGACGTGGAGCGGGTCCCGCTCGACGAGGCGTTCTCGATGGCGGCCGACGGGCGAATCACCGACGCCAAGACGGTTGCGTCCCTCCTCCGCGCTGCCGCCCTGCTCGCTGATTGACGGTGGAATTCAGGTGAGTCGCTGGACCAGCCAGACGATGCCCTGGACGAGTCTCCAGCCCAGGTAGACGACGGTCAGGGCGATCATGAGCTTGAAGCTGAACGGAGTGGGGACCTCGGTCTCCCCCTCGGGCCCGTCGGAATCCGGAAGCAGATCGTCGCTCATCGCTTCTCCCCTGTCCTGGCGATGATATGTAGCGGGTTGCCGGTGAAATCCGCCTCTTCCCGAAGGCGGTTCTCGAGGAAGCGGAGATAGTCGTCACCCAACGTGCCCCCGGACACGAAGACGACGAAGGTCGGCGGTGCGGTGCCCGCCTGCACCACGTAGTGGATCTTGGGCCGACGCCCTTTTCGAACGGGCGGCGGGTGCGCTGCGGCCCATTTTCGAACGGCACGATTCAAGACCCCGGTGGGCAGACGGGTGGTTCGGCTCTCCAACACAGCCTCGACGGCGGCGGGAAGCCGCTGGATTCGGGCACCGGTCCGGGCAGACATGCGAAGCACCGGCGCCCAGCCGACGAAACCGAAGCGGTCGGGCAGCGATTGCTCGGTGCGCCCTCGCTGATCGTCGTCGAGTGCGTCCCACTTGTTGAGGACGATGACCAGCCCGACCCCTGCCTCGACGACCTCGGCTGCGATCCGCTGGTCCTGGTGAGTGACGCCGTCGGTCGCATCGACGAGGAGCAGGGCGACGTCGGCGCTGCCGAGAGCCTCCCTGGCCCGAAGCACCGCGTAGAAGTCGGCATCCTCCGTGATCTGCGGCTTGCGGCGGATCCCGGCCGTGTCGATCAGCCGGTATCTGGCGCCGTCCAATTCGACGTCCACGTCGATCGGGTCTCGCGTGGTGCCCGGTGTCTCCGACACGATCACACGATGTTCCCCTAGCAGCTTGTTGAGCAGGGTCGACTTCCCGACGTTGGGACGGCCGATGATGGCGACCCGCGGGATCTCGCCATCGTGGGCGACCACGATCTCCTCGGGGAAGGAGGCGACTACCACATCGAGCAACTCACCGACGCCGCGGCCGTGATACGCACTGATCGGGAGAGGCTCTCCCAGACCGAGACCCCAGAGCCGATCTATGTTTCCCTCCAGGTCTTGGTTGTCGATCTTGTTGGCGGTGAGAATCACCGGGATGTCAGCAGCGCGGAGTACCGAGATCACCCCGGTGTCGTCATCGGTGAGCTCGGATGTGCCGTCGACGACGAAGATCACCACGTCCGCCCCCGACACGGCTGCCTCGGCCTGTTCCTTTATCGAGGCACCCAGGTCGTCAGACGGCTTCAGCTCCCATCCCCCGGTGTCCACCAGGACGAAGTCCCGGCCCGCCCAATCCCCTTCGAACTCGCGCCGGTCACGGGTGACGCCAGAGAGCTCCTCGACTACAGCCGTTCGTGACCCGATGATCCGATTGATCAGGGTCGACTTGCCCACATTGGGGCGTCCCACGACGACGACGACGGGTACTTGGCTCATACAGGGCTCTCAACCCATTCTGGCGCGGCGCCAAAACGACGGGATCAGGCGCTGACCACCTCGAGGGCCTCGGTCGCGGTCCACTCCCGATCGCGTTGCAGCCATCCGTCACGGCCCGGATCGCGGGCGGTGACCCCGGCTTCGACCAGCTGCTGCAGCGTGGTGACGAACGCTCTCAGCTGGGGGGGAAGCGGGAAGTACTCCTGCTCCTCGATGGTCGACCAGAGCTCGAAGCCCTCCGTCGGGGAGAGACGATCGATGACCTCCTGGACGAGATGATCGGGTGCCGATGCCCCGGCCGTCAGGCCGACGACGCCCACTCCATCGAGCCAGCCGGCCTCGATGTCATCGGCGGAGTCGATGCGGTGGGCGGCTATTCCGTGATCCCTCGCCACCCTGACCAGGGCCTGGGTGTTCGAGGAGTTGTGCGACCCGACCACCAGCACGAGGTCGCACCCGGCCGCCAGCTGCTTGACCGCCTCCTGACGATTGGTCGTGGCGTAGCACAGGTCTGACTTCCGGGACATCTGGAGCTCGGGGAAGCGGAGCCGGGCGTCATCCATGACCGCCATCCACTCGTGCACCCCGAGCGTGGTCTGAGCAAGGAGGGCCACCTTGGCCGGGTCGTCGGGCTCGTAGTCGCCCAGACCCGTCTCCGGCTCGACCAACTGGATCGCCGAGGGGGCCTCGGCAACCGTGCCCACAGCCTCGTCGTGACCCTCGTGGCCGACGTAGATGATGTCATAGCCGTCACGAGCCATTCGCTTGACCTCATGATGGACCTTGGTCACCAGCGGGCAGACCGCATCGATCACAACCGCTGCCCGTGCCGTCGCACCTGACACGACTTCGGGCGCAGAACCATGTGCGGAGAGCATCACGGGAGCCCCCGCCGGAACCTGGTCGATGTGGTCGACGAACACGACGCCCACCCCCTCGAAGGCCCTCACCACCCACTCATTGTGGACGATCTCGTGATAGCAGTAGACGGGGCCATCGAAGATGCGGGTCATCCAGGTCAGTGCCTTGATCGCCATCTCGACCCCTGCGCAGAAGCCGCGAGGCTCGGCGACGAGCACCCTCTCCACGGTCATGACGAACATGGTAGGTAGGCCGCCACCCAACGCCCCCTGGGGGCGATCAGGCGGCGGCGCGTCTCGCCAGGTCGACGATCATCTCCACGACTTCGACGACACTCATGTCCGAGGTGTCGATGACGACCGCCCCGTCGGGAACGATCAGCGGAGAGGCGTCCCGCGTCGAGTCCCGCCGGTCGCGATCGCTCAACTCCTCGAGGACCTCGGCACTGTTCAGCCCTGTCTGTGCCGCGCGTCGTGCGGCTCTCACCTCCGGGCGGGCGTCGAGATAGACCTTCAATGTGGCGTCGGGGAACACCACCGAACCGATGTCACGACCCTCCACCACCGCCCTGTTCTCGTGCCGGGTCACCCACTCGCGTTGATAGACCACGAGCAGCCCTCTCACGTCGGGATGGGTAGAGACCACCGAAGAGGCCACCGTTGCCGCCTGGCCCCTGATCACCTCCGAGACATCCTCACCGTCCAGATACATCCGTCCGGTTTCCTGGTCGAAGATCACGCCGGCCACGACGTCGGCGACTGCCTGATGATCTTCGAGGTCCACTCCTGCCCGAAGTGCCGCCAGACCGGCAGCCCGATAGAAGGCCCCGGTGTCCAGCCGGGGCAGGCCGAGACGGTCCGCCACCGCTTTGCTCACCGTGCTCTTCCCCGTCCCCGCTGGGCCGTCGAGGGTCACGATGAGGTCGGTCACTGAACGCGGGAGCCTATCTGGCCGCGGAGGGGGCCCGGCCTCCAGAGGGTGTCCTTATGGGGGTATTCGGACAATGGGGGCTTGTGGGACCGGGCCTGTCACTCCGCGCCGAGGAACCTAGCGCGGCCCGCAGGACCATGACGGTCAAGTCAGGTCGCTCGCTGCCATCCCCGCCAGCATCTCCCAGTACCCGGGCCAGGTCTTGGCGACCACACCGGGGTCGCCAATCTCGATGCCGGGGATGCGAAGCCCGGCGATGGCGAACGACATGGCGATGCGGTGGTCACCATGTGAATCGACTCGGGCGGCCCGGAGTGGCGCCGGCTCGATGACCAGATCGTCTCCTTCCACACGAGCCCCGGCGCCCAATCGCCCCAACTCTCGAGCGGTGGCGGCTAGCCGATCTGATTCCTTGAACCGTAGCGACCCGAGCCCTCTCAGCCGGCTCGTGCCTTCCGCGAAGAGACAGGTCACCGCGATCACGAGGGCACCGTCGGGTGACCCGGAGAGATCGACATCGATCGGCCGCAGCGGCCCCAGCCCACCCTCCACCGTCGTGGCTGTCCCCGTTTGAGTCACGATGCAGCCCATCGATTCCAGGACATGGGCGATTTGCATGTCGGCTTGCAGGGATGTCGAGCCCAGACCCTCGATGGTCACGCTGCCGGCGGTGACGGCGGCCGCAGCCATTGGATACACCGCGGCCGACGCGTCTGGCTCGATGGCCATGTCCACTGCGCCATATCCGGACGGATCCACCCTGTAGCCGGCCCCGTCCGGGGTGGGATCTGCCCCGAAGGCACGCATCGTTGCGAGGGTGAGGTCGAGATAGCGACGTGACCCACCCAATCTTGTCGGCTCGACCCTGAGCGGGGCCACGGCGAGAGGGGCGGCGAGAAGCAGAGCGCTGGCGAACTGGCTGGTCTGACTGGAATCGACCATGACCTCTCCCCCGGGGAGCCGCCCGATACCGGTGACCGTCACGGGGAGATGCCCGCCTTCGGACGTCGCCTCGACACCCAGGTCGTTCAGCGCCTTCACCAGACCGCCCATCGGCCGCTCGGGGAGGCGATCCCTTCCCACCACCGTGATCCGGCCCTCGACCAGGGCCCCGAGTGCGATCACTGTGCGTGCCGTCAGGCCGGAGGCACCCACATCGAGGACATCCTCGGGCGCATCGAGCCGGCCTGCGGTCCCCTCGATGATCCAGACGTCGTCGTCGACCGAGATGGCACCTCCAAGTCTCTCCAGGGTGGAAGAGGCGAACCGCGTGTCTTCAGAATCGAGCGCACCGCTCAGCCGGGACCGGCCGCGGGCCAGGGTGGATGTGACCAGGGCGCGAATAGTCTGGGATTTCGACCCGGGCGGGCGGACCGACGCCTCGATCGGCCCGCGAGCGGGCTCCACCCCGATGTGACCGGTCACCGCCCCTCCGGGGAGCCGGAGGCGAGCAGGTCGCGAATCTCCCCGGCGGAGAGGCGGCGTGACTCGCCCGGCTTGAGGGATCGGTCTGAGATAGGCCCGATTGCGGTTCGCACCAGGCGCCTCACCGGATACCCGAGGACGTCGAACATGCGTCTGACTTCACGGTTCCGCCCCTCCCCGAGGCTCAGCTCGATCAGTGTCAATTCCCTTTGCCCCCCCTCCACCCGGGTCGACGACCCCTCCCGGCCCACCACCCGCGCGGTGACGGCGCGGGCCGGGCCGTCGTCCAGGTCCACCCCGTGGAGGAGCGCTCGGATCTCATTCTTTCCGGGGTTGCCCTCGACCAGCGCGACATATTTCTTGAGGATCCCATATCGGGGATGAGTCACCCTGTTGGCGAGCGCGCCGTCGTTGGTGAGGAGAATGAGGCCCTCCGAGTCGTAGTCGAGACGGCCGACCGGGTAGAGACGCACACTGCTGCCGACCAGGTCGAGAACCGTCCGCCTGCCCTCGGGGTCGTCGGCCGACGAGATCACGCCGGCTGGCTTGTAGAGCAGATGTGTCTCCAGTTCGGGGTTCAACGGGATGGGCGCGCCGTCGAGCTCCACCGTCTGCGACGTGACATCGACTCGGTCTCCCAGCTTGGCTGTAGCTCCGTCGATGATGACCCGCCCCTGCCTGATCATGTCCTCGGCGGCTCGTCGAGACATCAAACCGGCGGCGGCGATGGCTTTCTGGACGCGGATGGAATCCGCCACCGCACTCAGGTGTTCCCGGGGCGGAGAGTCTCCTCGAGCGCTTCGACGGTGTCAGAGGGCGGGATGTGGTCGGCGAGCGGCGGCAAACCGGCCAATGTGTTCAGCCCCATCTTCTCCAGGAACAGGTCGGTGGTCACATACACGGCTGGGTTGCCCGGGATGCTGAGTCGCTCCTTCTCTTCCACGAGCCCGAGCCGCTCGAGAGTCCGAACCGCAGAGTCGGAGTCGACCCCCCGGATCTCGGTGATCTGGGTGCGGGCTACCGGTTGGCGATATGCGATCACCGAGAGCGTCTCGAGGGCCGCAGGCGATAGCTTGCGGGCCGTTGCCGAGGTCGAGAATCTCTCCAGGAAGGGGTACGCCTCGGGATGGCTGTACAACCTCCAACCGCCCGCGACCTCTCGCAGCACCAGGCCCGATTCCCGCTCGGCCAATTCCTGGCCCAGCTTGCTGAGAAGCTCTTCGACCTGAAGTCTTGGCAGCTCGAGCACCTCGGCGAGCTCGCCCAAAGGGACGGGCGCCTCGGTGACGAAGAGAACGGCCTCGAGGGCGGCTAGATCCCTCAAGATGCCCACTCCGAGCTGAAATCGGAGTTGGTGGCCCCCCGGTCTGCGACGACGATGTCGGCCAGCCAGTCGTCCTGTGACACTGTGATCAGCCCCCACCGTGCCAGCTCGAGAAGGGCGAGGAAATAGGCAGCGACCTCCACTGGCCGGGAGCAATGAGCGGTGAGATCCTCGAATGTGGCCATGCTCAGATCGGATACCCGGGCCCGGAGCTCGTCGATCGCTGCTTCGACGGAGGGCAGGTCGAGGTCCAGATGGTCCAGATCGGGCTCCGCTGCCCGGCGAGAGAAGACCCGGTAGGCCATGGCTGCCATCTCGTCGGTGCCGATGGCGATGGCCAGGTCCTGGGGCCGGGGGGCGATCACCTGATCCAACCCGCTCACCCTCGGGACGAAGCGGTTCGTGTCCTGGAGGCGGCGTTGGAGAACGGCGGCCACGTCCTTGAAGGTGACGCAGACCAGCAAGCGCGACAGCAGTCGATCTCGCTCCTCCATCAGGGTGAGCTCCTCGTCCAGGTCGGGGTCGCCACGACCGGGGAGCAGGGACTGGGCCTTGAGCTGGATGAGGGTGGCTGCGATCAGCAGGAACTCGGAGGTCACCTCGAGGTCGAGACCCTTCATCTCGTCGAGAAAGGACAGATACTCGCCCACCACCTCGGTCAGACCTACCGCCGTGACCTCCACTTGATGCTTGGTGATCAACTGCAGAAGAAGATCGAGGGGGCCCTCGAACACCGTTGTCTTGACGTGGAATGTCATAAGCGTGCTCAGGTTATTCCAGCTGTCTCCCCCGCCCGGTGTTTGCCGGCTGGTCCGCGAGCTGGAGGACCTCCCACGTTCGCTCCGTGATGTCCGGGGGGCGATCACCGTGGTGATGGCGAGCGAACTCGACCACCAATGGCTCCGACCCGAGTGCGGCCAGCTCGCTCGAGCCGATGAGGCCGTGATCTCTGTACAACCGCCACCGCTTGGTCAGAGGAAGCCTTGTCTTGATCATCAGGGAGGCGATGGTTCTTCCGATCACACCGAGACGCGCATGGCGCTTCCCGATGTCGTGCAGCAGGGCCGCCCTCGTCCCGACAGGGCCGAGGCCGGCGTCACGAGCCACCAGGGCAGCCTGGTACCCATGACGCTGGTCCGCGGTGGTCTGGGAGAAGAACAACCACGAATGCGCCGGGCTCACCCAAGACTTCACCTCGGCGACCTCCTCCGATCGCAGGGGTTGTGCGAAGAGAACCTCGAAGAAACGAGAGGCGAGATGGCCCAGGGACCCGGGCACGCGCTAGCGGCCCGCGGCCTTTGTCTTGCAGTCGATGCAACGGATCGATTCGGGCCGCGCCTCGAGACGGGCCGCCGAGATCTGCTTGCCACAGTCCTCACAGATCCCGTAGGTCCCGGATTCGACCTTCGCCAGGGCACGATCGATGTTCTCGAGCTGGGCCTTCAAGCTGTCGACCACTCCGAGAACCTCCGTGCGTTCCGCGGTCACCGCGGCGGCATCGGCGAAGCTCCCCCCAAAATCGATGTCGGCGTTCAGATCACCCGATTCGGCCGCGCCGAGCTCGGCCAGCTGGTGAACGAGATGCTCACGCTGGTCACGAAGGGCCTTTTCGGCACCGACGATGTCGAACGTTGTCATTTACTCCTCGGGTGGGCCTGGACGTAGATCTCGACGAGATGGGCAGGGCTGACCTTCGTGTAGATCTGGGTTGTCGAGATCGTAGCGTGACCCAGGATCTCTTGTACGGTCCTCAGATCGGCCCCGGCCTCGACCATGTGGGTCGCAGCCGAGTGGCGCAGCACGTGTGGAGAGACTTCGTCGCCTTCGATCCCGGCGCGCCGGGCGTTGGCTCTGACGACGTCGAAGACGCCCTGGCGGCTGAGACGGCGGCCCCGGAGGTTCAGGAAGACAGGGTCCCCCCGTTGTCCACGCCTGATCAGGGAGAGCCGGTCGGGCAGCCATCTCGACAGCGCCGTGACCGCCTTCCCCCCCATGGGGACAAGACGCTGTTTGGCGCCCTTCCCGGTCACCAAGACCACGCGATCGTCGAGATCGAGATGGCTGAGATCGACACCGACCGCCTCCGAGACCCGGGCACCGGTGGCATAGAGGAACTCGAGAAGCGCAGAATCACGCCTTCCTTTGAGCGTGGAGGCGTCGGGCGCCTCCACCAGCGCTATCGCTTGGTCCACGGTCAGTGCCTTCGGGAAGGGCTCGGGGCGGCGTGGTGATTCGAGCAGGAGGGTCGGGTCGGACTGACGCAGGCCCTCCACGACCAGGAATCGATGCAGCCCTCTGATCGCGGCGAGCTTGCGCCCGACCGTCGAAGAGGCCAGGTTGGCGGACCGCAGATGCGTGACATAGCGCTCGACGGAGCCCTGGTCGGGCTCCGCCCCCTCGAGGTACGCCAGGTATTGACTCAGGTCACGCCGGTAAGCCTGGATGGTGTTGGCCGAGAGCCCGCGCTCGACGTCGAGGGCGAGGAGATACTCGTCGACGCCCTCGAGCAGGGTCGGTTGGGCCGGGCTCAAACCGCAGCGAGCGCCTCACGTGGCGGAACGTGGGCCACACCGAGGCTCTCGGCCACGGCTGGGTGGCAGACCGCCTCGCCCACGACATTTATGCCGGCCACGAGCTCCGGATGGGCTTCCAGGGCACCGTTGACGCCCTGACTGGCCAGACTCACCGCGTAGCGCAGAGTGGCGTTGGTGAGGGCGTAAGTCGAGGTGTGTGGAACCGCGCCGGGGATGTTCCCGACTGCATAGTGGACGACGTCGTGGACCTGATAGACCGGGTCGGTGTGGGTCGTCTCATGTGACGTGGCGAAGCAGCCCCCCTGGTCGATTGCGACGTCTACGAGGACCGCGCCCCGCTTCATCGCCCTGACCATGTCCTCGGTCACCAATTTCGGTGCCGAAGCCCCGGGCACGAGCACGGTCCCGATGACGAGATCCGCTTCGAGCACTTCCTGTTCCACGGTCAACCGGTTGGAGTGCAACGTCCTCACCCGTCCCAAGTAGAGCGCATCCAGCGTGCGCAGCTTGCCGATGTCGGTGTCGAGGACGGCCACGTCGGCTTGCATGCCGACGGCGATCACAGCTGAGTTAGACCCGGCGATGCCGCCTCCGATCACGACCACCTTCCCCGCTTTGACACCGGTGACCCCACCGAGCAGGACACCCCTGCCCCCTTCTCCCTTTCCCAGGAAGTAGGCGCCCACCTGGGTGGCCATCCTGCCGGCGATCTCCGACATCGGGGCGAGCAAGGGAAGAGACCGGTCTGGGAGCTGCACCGTCTCGTAGGCGATGGCGACGACGCCGCGTTCGAGCAGACCGGCGGCCAGCTTGGGATAGGCGGCTAGATGGAGATAGGTGAACAGAATCTGCCCGGGCCGGAGCATCTCGACCTCCGGTGGCTGCGGCTCTTTCACCTTGAGGATCAGTTCTGCGCCGCCGAACACGTCCTCGGCGGTGGGAACGATGGTCCCCCCCTGGGCCTCGAACTCGTTATCGGGGATCGACGAGCCTTCCCCGGCACCCTCTTGGAGCAGGACCGTATGGCCCCGCTCGGTGAGCTCGCGGGTACCCACCGGCGTGATCGCCACCCGATGCTCTTCTGTCTTCGTCTCCCTCGGGACACCCACTATCAAGGCTGGACCTCCCTTGACACCAACTGTGCGAGCAGCGTATCGACCGCCGGCCTCGTGCGCCTTGTCCGGAGAGCCAACCGGAGGCGCAGCCGGCGACAGCTCCGTCTACCGGCCGACTCTGGGGCGAGGCCCGGATTGGCCATCGATTCTGATCAGGTCGGCACTGAGCTCAGTCGCCTCCTGGTCGTAGCCGGTCATGACTGCCCTTCCGTCGAGAGCAGGACCAGGCTCGAGCCAGAGCCACCCCCATAGTCAGTCGGACACGGTCATTGACGCGAGATGGCAAGAGCCTGCGTTGGTCAGATCTTCGAGCGAGAACGTGTCACTCGACGGTGAGGTCCACCTTCTCCTGGACTCCGGCCCCCAGGCCGCCCCTGCGCGCCGCAGCCGCGATCAGGCCGGTGAACAAGGGGTGTGGTGTGTCGGGTCTGGACCGGAACTCCGGATGAGCCTGGGTCCCGACGAAATACGGATGATCGACGAGCTCGATGTACTCGACCAGGTTGTCGTCGGGCGACACGCCGGAGAGCCTCATCCCCGCCTTCTCCAGGTCCTTCCGATAGCGGTTGTTCACCTCCCATCGATGACGATGCCTCTCGTACACGAGCTCCTGGCCGTATAGCTCACGGATCTTGGAGCCTTCGGCGAGCTTGGCTGCGTAGAGGCCCAGCCTCATAGTCCCGCCCTTGTCCTCGACATCCTCCTGACTGGCCATGAGGTCGATCACCGGATGAGGCGTGGTCGGGTCGAACTCTGTGCTGTTGGCGTCGTGGAGACCGAGCACGTTGCGGGCGAATTCGATCACCGAGCATTGCAGGCCCAGGCACAGGCCGAGCAATGGGACCCCATTCTCGCGGGCGAAACGGATCGCCATCACCTTGCCTTCCACCCCGCGGTAGCCGAAACCACCCGGGATGACGATCCCATCGAGGTCCTCGAGATAGGAGTCGGCGAGCAGACCCGTCAGCTCTTCGCTCGGCACCCAAACAAGATCGAGCTTCAGGCCATGGCCGGCTGTGGCATGACGCAGCGCCTCTGCCACCGACAGATAGGCGTCGGGCAGCCCGACATACTTGCCCACGATCCCGATCCGGACACTTTCGGTAGCAGACAGAGCCTTGGCGACCATGGCTCGCCACACATCCAGGTTGGGGGGCCCGGTGACCAGGCCCAGCCGGTCGCACACCACCGCGTCCAGACCGCCGTCATGCAGTTGAAGAGGCACTTCGTAGATGTCGCGGGCGTCCGGGGCGGCGATGACGGCCCGGGGTTGTACGTCGCAGAACAGGCTGATCTTCTTCCTGACCCCCTCGTCGATCTCGCGGTCGGAACGGACCACGATGACGTCAGGGGAAATGCCCTTGCTCCTCAGCTCGGCCACCGAGTGCTGGGTGGGCTTGGTCTTGAGCTCCTCGGACGTTGCGATGTAGGGAACGAGGGTGACATGGACGAACATGACGTTCTCCCTTCCCACGTCGTTGCCGAACTGACGAATGGCCTCGAGGAAAGGCAGGCTCTCGATGTCGCCGACGGTCCCGCCGACCTCGGTGATGACGACGTCCACGTCCTGTTCCCCGACCCGGCGGATCCGGTCCTTGATCTCATTGGTGACGTGTGGGATCACCTGGACCGTGTCGCCCAGGTAGTCGCCACGTCGCTCCTTTTGGATCACAGAGAGATACACCGAGCCGGAGGTGACATTCGAGGTCCGCTTCAAGTTCTCCCCGGTGAACCTCTCGTAGTGCCCGAGGTCGAGGTCGGTCTCGCCACCGTCGTCGGTCACGAAGACTTCCCCGTGTTGGAAGGGGTTCATCGTCCCGGGATCGACGTTGATGTACGGATCGAGCTTCTGGTTGACCACCCGAAGACCTCGCGACTTGAGGAGACGACCCAGAGATGAGGCGGCAATCCCTTTTCCCAGGCTGGACACGACGCCACCGGTGACGAAGACGAACTTGGTGGGGGTCGGCGGGCCGGTGGTGTCCTCAGTGCGCTCGGTGACGATGCTCGAGCTGGGATCTGAGGTGAAAAGTGGCCCGTCCATGACGGGATGCCAATGTAGCACCCATGGCGCTCGGTGCCGGAATCAACTCCGATGCGCTCCCTCGAGCAGCTCGGCGGCGGCGTCCCGCCCCCTCTCGCTGTCGGGTAGGCCGGCCAGCATGCGTGAAAGCTCGGTGAGCCGGCTCTCCCCGTCCACCAGACGCACCTCTGCTCGTGGCCCCACCCGCTCCACCACATAGTGCGTGGTGGCGTATGCCGCGACCTGCGGGAGATGGGTCACACAGAGCACCTGGGTACCTGCGGCGAGGTCGGCGAGCTTGCGTCCCAGCGCGAGGGCAGTAATGCCCCCCACGCCGGCATCGATCTCGTCGAACACCATCGTGCCCCCGGGGGCTTTCGAGGCGAGTCGCAGCGCCAGCATCAGTCGCGACAGCTCGCCGCCCGAGGCGACTTCCCGTATGGGCCCGGGGGCCAGCCGGTCGTCGGAGGAGAAGGACAGGGTCGCATTATCGGCACCCGACGGGCCCGGAGACCGAGGCTCGATCTCGATGTTCAACCTGGCAGTCGCCAGCCCCAGCTCGGCGAGATGGGCCTTGGCCCCGTCTTCGATCCGGATCGCGGCAGCCCGGCGAGCCGAGCTCAAATCGGCCCCGATGCGGGCCAGGTCCGCCTCGAGGCCGGCGACCACCTCGCCGATGGTCGTGGCCTGGGCGAGCAGCGACTCCAGCTCCGAGACACGCAGCGAGGCTGCCGCCCCGAACTGGAGCACCTCATCGAGGGTGCGGCCGTATTTGCGCTTCAGATCCCCGAGCAGAGTCAGGCTCTCCTCCAGCTCGAGGAGAGCCTGTGGGTCCTCCTCGACGGTCTCGGCCACCAGCCGCATCATGCGATGGAGATCATGGGCCCGAGCATCGACTTCATCAGCGACCTCCGACTGCTCTGTGAACGCCGGGTCGATCCCGCCTAGCTTCCTGAGAATGGACACCACTTCCCCGGTGCCGGAGGTGACTCGATCCAGCAGATCCAATGCGGCAAGCAGGTTCTCACGGATCACCGCTGCATTCCTCAACCGGGCCCCCATCGACTCCATGCGCAGGTCGTCACCTTCCGCCAGCCCCGCGGCGGCGATCTCACCCGCCTGGTATTTGAGGAGGTCGAGCTCTCGCTCGAGCGCCATGCTGTCCCCACCCAGACGGCGCTGATCCGTGAGCGCTTCGCGATAGCGGGCCCACGTCTCGTGGTAGGACGCACGAACCGCCTGACCCTTTCGATCCAGCCTTGCGTCGAGGATCCCGAGAATCGCCTGGGGCGATCTCAACGCCAGTCGATCGTGCTGGCCGACGATGTCGACCAGTCTGCCGATCTTCTCCTCCAGGGCCGCCGCGGCGACCACATTCCCGTTCACATAGGCTCGGCTCTTCCCGTCCCGAGGGACCACCCTGGTCACTCCGACCTCGTCGTCGTCCTCGCCCAGTAGGCCTTCCGCCACCGCTTCCTCGGCAAACGGCCCGACGTGAGCGGTCTTCGCCTTCTCGCCCCCGAGCAGACGCAACGCCCCGAGCAACATCGTCTTGCCTGCGCCGGTCTCACCGGTGATGACCGTGAAGCCCCGGTCAGGGACGATGGCGGCGTCCTCCAAGACACCGAGGTTCCTCACACGCAGATGATCGAGCATCAGTCGAGCCCGAACTTGTCCCTCACCAATCGGGTGAAGGACCGTCCTCCGAAGCGCACGAAACGGACCGGCCGCTCCCCTTGCTCGATCTCGACGGTGAGACCCGCGGTCAGATGGCCCATGTCGATCTTGTCCACCGTCACCTTTACCGGACGGTCCCGTTGCACGACGATCGAGAGCTTGCTGGCTGCCGGGAGCACCAGTGTTCGGTCGAACAGTGAATGTGCCGCCACCGGCGTGAGGATCATGGCGTTGAGCACCGGGTCGACGAGCGGGCCCCGGGCAGAGAAGGAGTAGGCAGTGGACCCGGTGGGTGTGGCGAGTATCAGCCCATCGGCCCGGTAGGTGACGAAGCGCTCTCCGTCCACCGACACGTCGAGATGGATCAACCGCTGGCTCTCCACCTTCTCCACCACGACGTCGTTCACTCCCGTGGCAGTCCGACCCGCCACGGTTGCCCTGATGGTCATCCGCTCAGACGTCTGGTAGTCGCCCCGCATCAGACGCTCCAACACCCATTCCAGGTCCTCAGGCTCTGCCTCTGCGAGGAATCCCATGGTGCCGAGGTTGAACCCGAGCACTGGGACGTCGTGGGAGAGGGCGCGCTGCGCCGCGGCCAGGACAGTCCCGTCTCCGCCGACCGCGACAACGAGGTCGGGCTTCTCGTCTCCTTCCTCCACCACCTCCCCGCCCACCGAGGCGATCAAAGCGCGGAGCTTCTCCGAGAACACCAACGCGTTCTCGGGCCCCTGCCGCACCTCGAGTGCGAACTTCATGCCGGCACCTCCAGGACCAGTCTGTCCTCGCCTTTGCGCAGCCAGAGTAGGTACTCGACGTTCCCGTCCTTGCCTTCGATGGGCGATCGGATGACCCCGCGGGCACCGAGCCCTACCCTCGCCAGGCATTCACTGACCCGGTTGACGGCGCGCTCTCTCGTCTCCTGACGTCGGACCACCCCACCGCTTCCGATCTCACCCCTGCCCGCCTCGAATTGTGGTTTGACCAGGACGATGAGATCGCCGCCCTCGGCCGCCACCTCCGCCAGTGGCGCCGCCACGGCGCACAGTGAGATGAATGAGAGATCGGCCACAACGATCGGGAACGGTGCCTTCTGCAACGTCCCGGGCTCGACAAGTCGGAAGTTGGTCCGATCCATCGGGATGACCCGTGGGTCGGAACGAAGGCTCTCGTGCAATTGTGCCCTGCCCACATCGAGGGCTGTGACCGATCTCGCCCCGTGCTCGAGCATCACCTCGGTGAACCCGCCCGTCGAGGCGCCGACGTCGAGCACGTCCTGGCCTTCCGGCTCCACCGGGAAGGCGTCGAGAGCCGCCAGCATCTTGTGAGCCCCGCGTGACACCCAGCGCTTCTCATCCGACACCAATTCGATCGGGGTGTCCGCGGAGACCAGCGAGGCCGGCTTGGGGGTTGGCATCCCGGCCACGAGGACCTTCGAACCGGTGATCAGCCGTTGTGCTTCGCCACGGCTCCGGGCCAGGTCACGACGCACCAACTCGGTGTCGAGACGGCGTCTGGTCAGGTCGTCTCCGATTCCTCGAGTATCGACCCCAGCAGCTCGGCGAGCTCGGCGGCCGGCTCAGGCACCTCGGCCGGATCGAGCTCTTCGAGACGGGCCAGAGCCGATTCGAGCTTCTCCACCTGCTCCTGAGTGATGTCCATCCTCGGATTATCGCCCAATCGGATTGGCGATCACCAGATCTTCGACGCTCACGTCTGGATGGGCTCTTCGGCGCGCAGCACCGCCAGCAAGACCCTCATCAGGAGGATCACTGCCAGAGAGAGCCCGATCCAGCCCAGGACCTCGTACAGATCGAGACCGATCGCGGTGAGCCGGGGGCCGCCCTCGGTTCGCAGCAGCAAGACCGAGACAAGACCGACTCCGATACTGAGAAGCGCCAGCACGATGCGGTTCACCAGGTTCTCCAGGACGTGGACCTCCTGCACGTCGGTGAAGAGCCTGAGACGCGTGGTGAGGCGACCGTGCTCCAGGAGCGTCGCGATCCGATCCATGTGACGCGGGGCGCGACTCAGCAAGGGGCCAAGTTGAGCCCACTCCTGCTCGACCAACTCGGAAACGGATCCCGGCAGCATTCGCTCCCGAAACTCGGCACCTCCGACATCGGCAATCACATCGATCAGCGGGTATCCGGGCGACAGTTGCTCCAACGTCCCGGCCAAGGTGGCCAGGGCTCGAAACATCGTCGTCGTCGACCGGGGAAGACTCAGCCGGAGCTTGTTCGTGAGCGCGAGGAGATCGGTTAGGGCGTCCGGTGAAGGGAGCCCGGACCCGACGTCCGCGGCGAGAAACTGGGCGAGTGACCTTTCGATCTCATCTGGGTCCCGGGTCGGGCTGACTGCGCCGATCGAGACCATGGCCTCGTAGAGCAACGAGGGCTGCTGCAGCTTGATGGCGACCAACATCTGGAACACCGACGCCCTCTCGAAGGTGTCCAAACGCCCCGCGATGCCGAAGTCGATCAGACCGAGGTCGCCGCTCTCGAGGACCAGAATGTTGCCCGGGTGAGGGTCGCCATGGAATCTCTCTCCTTTCAGCATGGCCTGGACCTGGGAGACGCAGAGGGCATCGGCTAGCACCCGACCACGCCAGGGCTCGATCCCGGAACCATCAAATGACAATGGGACTCCTGACAGGCGCTCCATCACCAGCATTCGCTCGGATGTCAGGGAGTCGATGATCTCGGGGGCCACAATCCGAGGTTGACGGGCGATCGCCGCCCCCGCTTCGATGGCGTGACGAGCCTCGACGTGGAAATCCAGCTCACCGTGTAGAACGTCTGCGAACTCGTCGACGAGGGATGTTACCTGGTATTGGGACCCCCAGGTCGTCCGGCGCTCCGCAGTCCTCGCCAGCCACCGAGCGATGGCCAGATCTCGTTCCACCTGTTCTCTCAGACCGGGTCGTCTCACCTTGACCACGACTTCGCGCCCGTCGTGCAGACGCGCCGAATGTGCCTGGGCGATCGAGGCCGAGCCCAGGGGCTGCCAGTCGATCTCGGCGAACATCTCGCCTATGTCGCGACCGGTCTCCTCCCGAATCACCTGGGCCACCTGAGCTTCGGGCAGGGGAGCTGCCGAGGCGTGAAGCCGCCCCAGCTCTGCCATGGCAGCCGGAGGAAGGAGATCGGGTCGGGTCGCCAGGAGCTGACCCAACTTGATGAACACCCCTCCTGATTGCTCGAGAGCGACGCGCACCCGGCGGGCAAGCTCCTCCGGGCTTCGCGTCGAGACCTCACCCCGGCGCAGGCCCATGAGTGGGGCGAGCCCGTTGCGAGCGATTATGCGGGTCACCTCGGAGCCACGACGGATCAAGCCGGCTCGACGACGGAGCGCCCTGAACGGATGAGGAAAATGAGGTCCGCGTCGTGTGCCGGGCCGGGCGAACAAGAGCTCCAGGACGACTATCGCCCCCATGGTGCCGATCAACGCGAAGGGCAGGGAGAGGGCGAGGACCTGTCCCCCGTCGATCTCCGGAGCCTCGGTGAAGTCCCGGACCAGGATCAGGACGGCGACGGCCTGCCCGAACACGAATCCCACGACGATGGCGAGGAGTGTTCGCCTCCAGGTCAGCTCGCGAGCGCCCACCAGACCTCGTGCCACCCACGCGAAGAGCAGCAGGAAGGCGACAGTCAACAGGAAATCGCCCATGTTCGAAGGCTACGGCACGCTGATCGGCACCGTGGGTCCCCCGGCCAACACGAGGTCGACAGCAGCTGAAAGGTCCGGCACCACGTGGTCGGCACCCGAGGCCTGTCCATCGCCGGTGACCCCGCTCAAGACGAGTATCGATCGCCAATCGGGCTCGGCCCGGGCCAGGGCGACGTCGGTGTCGATCCGGTCACCGATCACCCACGCCTCCCCGATGCCCCTGGAGCGGAGCAACGCTCTCATCGGCGCATGCGGTTTGCCCGCGACTTCGGGACCCACCCCTGTAGTGGTCTGTACCGCCGCCACCATCGAACCACCACCTGGCAGGAGACCACCCGCCACCGGGTAGGTCGGGTCGGTGTTGGTGGCGATGAACCTCGCTCCCGCCCTCACCGCGTCTGAGGCTCGGGCCAGACGGCCATAGCTCAGATCGAAGTCGAGGCCGACCAGCAGGGCGCGCGCGTCCGTGGGGTCGTCTGTCACCTCGATGCCGGCGCGCTCGAGCGCGCTGGTGATCCCCTCAGAGCCGAGCACCATGACCGGCCATTCGCCGTCTTCGAGCATCCCGACCGCCGCCTCCGACGACGTGATGATCGACTCCGGCGGAACGTCCACACCCGTCATCTCAGTTATGCGAGCGCTGACCATCTCCGGGGTCTTGGTGCTGTTGTTGGTGGCGAACCAGAGGCCGATCCCGGCCCGTGTCAGCCGCCCCAACGCCAGGTCGGAGCCCTGGACCAGTTGGTCTCCGCGATATACGACACCATCTATGTCACATATGACGTTCATGGGGCGGAGAAGAACCGCTCCAGCACATGCTCGTAGAGCTGTGCGGTCCGCTCCACCGACCATGTCGACACGTGCTCGTCGTTCCCATGAAAGAGCGACAGCATCTCGGAGAACCCCATCCGCTCATCGAACAGACCCACCCCGTAGCAAATGGTCCCCCTCGCCCGCCAGTAACGGGCGTCGGTCGCCGCGGTCATCATCGTCGGTGTCAGGCTGCGATGGCCCTCCAGGTCCTCGACCGCATCGGCTATCGCGTCCCACAGGACATTGCCGACGGCTGAGACCGTGGCGTCGTTGTCCATCACCGGGGTGATCTCCACATGACCGGCGGCGCTGCCCATCGCCTTTCGCAGATGAGCGTCGACGAACTCGCGGTCCATGCCCGGAAGGCCGCGGATGTCGATATGAGCCCGGGCGCGATCGGCCACGATATTTGTCTTCGTCCCGGCGCTGGCGACATTCGCCGAGATGGTGAGATGCGTGGCGGCATGTATGTAGCGGGCCAGCGCCGGGTCGTCACCCGAGATGCGGTCGATCTCGTCGTCGAGTTGCTCCAGATCCGCCAAACGCCTCGTCGACGCCTCCTCCAGGCCGAGGTGCTGGAGAAAGGCAAGCCACTCAGGGGTGAGTGCGGCTGGTGATGGGGTCTCCACGATCCCGGCCAGAGCGAGAACGAGCTTCTCCAGGGCGTTGTCCGCCCCGTACGGGACCGAGCCATGCCGGGGGTTACCCACCGTGTCCAGGACGGACCAATAGGCCCCCTTCTCTCCGACCGAGACAGGCACGGTCGGCTGTCCGGCGACGGTCAAGGCCGGATACGCCACTTCGGTGAGCAAGTAGTCGGACGCCACCAGGCTCCAGCGGTCTTCCACCAGGTGCCTCGCCCCCAGCCGGCCTCCGGCCTCCTCATCGGCGACGGCGGCGAAGACGAGGTCACCTCGAGCCTTCTTCTCCCCGGTCAGGTAGGGCTTGACCGCCAAGGTCATTGCGGCGGTCACATTCAGCATGTCTACCGCTCCCCGCCCGAAGACGAAGCCGTCGTCGACCTCGGCGGCGAAGGGGTCCACGGACCAGCCTTCAGGGTCGGCAGGGACCACGTCGAGGTGGGGCACGAGGGCGATCGAGGGGGCAGCCGGGTCATGCCCTTGAATGCGATAGACGAGCGACTGGCGCCCGGGCGAGGGTTCGACGATCTCACCCCCGACGCCGAGGAAGTCCACCAGTGTGGCCACCGATCGAGCCTCATTGCCACTTTCGGGCGACCCGTCGTTCACGCACTGGTTGCGGATCAGCTCCTGGAGAAGCTCGACCGGGCCCGGGCTCATGGGGCGCAGCTTATGACCCCAGTCGGGTACGGACGATGTCGATCAGTTCGGGCATGGTGGCAGTCAGGGGATACCCGCCCATCTCGTCCAAATGCACCCATTCGGCCCGATCGGCATCGTCACCAGGGGCGAGACGGCCGCCGACGATCGAGGCCAGGAAGTCGATGAGGACGATGTGCCCGTAGTCGGATATGTGCTCACCCGCCCACACCACCTCTCCGACTTCGACGGCCAGACCTGTCTCCTCGAATGCTTCCCTGGCCGCCGCCTCGCGCAAGGTCTCCCCTTTGCCGACTTTCCCCCCGGGGACCGCCCACAACCCCCTGGACGGCTCGTGGCCGCGCTTGACCAGAAGGATCCGGCCTTCATCGACCAGGACCACACCGACCCCAACGAGCGGGGGATCATCGGTCACGGGCGTCATCGTGGTGCATGATGATCGAGCGGGCCGAGAACCCTCCCGCTTCGAAGAAGTTCTTGGCGAGACGATGCCCGGGCAGGACATGGGCATCGAATCTGGAGATGCCACGCTCCCGAAGCAGATCCATCGTGTAGTCCCTCATCTCTTCACCGAGGGAGACTTCCCTGGCGCCCGGTGCCACATAGATGAGCCTGATCGAACCCACCTCGACTCCCCCGGCCTGAGGCAAGATCTGTTCGACCCTGGCCCAGACGAACCCGAAGGGGTAGCCGTCCAACTCGCCGACGATCACGACGTTGTCCGGATCGCCGAGCAGGGCGCGGAAAGAGGTCTCCACCGGTTCGGCCAGCCCATCGGCGAGAGGCCACATCGAGTGGAGGGCAGTCATCTCCTCCTCGAGACCGCGATAGAGGTCGAGGAGGGCCGGGATGTCCTCCTGTCCCGCCCGTCGCGCCGTGATCTTCACCCTTTGCTCCGGCCACGGGTCAGACGCTGAGCACCCCACACCGTGACCAATCTCATTGCCTCGATGACGATCCCGGTCCCCATCTTGGACGTCCCCCTGGTGCGATCCCGGAAGGTGATGGGCACCTCGACCACCTTCAAACCGGCTTCCTCAGCCCGCATCGCCATCTCGACCTGGAACCCATACCCGGACGCCTCTGCCTGGTGATACGGCAACGATTGGAGCGCCCCGGCCCGGAAGGCGCGGAATCCTGCAGTGGCATCTCGGATCGAGAGGCCAAGCAAGATCCTGGCGTAGAGGTTGCCTCCCATGGAGATGAAACGCCGGCTCCACGGCCAGTCTGGAGTGGAGCCCCCCGGCACGTACCGGGACCCGATGGCGAGGTCTGCCCCCTGTTCGATCGCCTCGACCAGACGCGGCAGGTCATGGGGATCATGGGAGAAGTCGGCATCCATCTCGATGACTGTCTCCGCTCCTTCTCCTAGGGCCCGATCGAAACCCTCCCGGTACGCGGGGCCCAGGCCCTCCTTGGAGGTGCGATGCAGCACCGATATCGCGGGGTTCTGCCCAGCGAGCCGATCGGCGATCTCACCGGTCCCGTCGGGTGAGGAATCATCGACCACGAGCAACCGGTAGCCGTGTGCGGTGATGGCCGCGGCGATGTCTGAGAGGTTCTCCCTCTCGTTGTAGGTGGGGAGGACGACCGTTACCCGGTCAGGAGGCACAGTCGATGCACAACATCTTCTTGCGATTCGCCAGCTGGCTGGTGCGTTTCACCATGAAACAGGACTGGCACACGAACTCATCGGATCTCTGCAGCTGGGCGTCGACGTTCATGGTGAGCTCCTCCCGCCGTATGGCCCGAAGCTCCTCCGCCTCGTCGACGAGCATCGCCTCTCCGGCCTCGTCGTCGAGCAACTCGAGCTCTTCGCTCTCCAGCTCCTCGAGGGCCTCGGTGGTCTCGTCGTCGTGGGACTCGCCATCCTCCTCCTCGGAGTCGTAGTCCTCCTCATCCTCATCCTCGTCTTCGGACTCCTCCTCCTCGAACTCCTCTTCCTCGAAATCGGCATCGAGATCGACCTCTTCGAGGTCCTCGTCCAGATCCGAGATGGCGTCCTCGTCGACGTCTTCCTCGGGCGCGTCTTGGAGGTCCTCCTCGAGGTCCTCGGTCAACTCTTCCACTTGTTCTTTGGCCATCATCTACCTGGGTAGTCGCCCTCGGCGGAGCGGGAGTATAAGTCGCGCCCGATCAGATCTTCAGATCGATCGCGGCCGGGACAACACGGCCGCTGACCGGGGTATTCCCCACCAGATCCCCGTCACATTCCAGCGGCCAGACCGGCTCGCTGCTGACAGTGAATTCGGCTGCGGAAACCCTCCTCACCGAGCGATCGGTGAGATGGGTCCCCTTGATCACTTTGGGCACGAGAGCCGGGGCCCCGGTCTTCTTGGTATTGATGATCTGGACGTCGAGCACCCCGTCTACCAGCGTGGCCTTGGGGGCGACGTTCCATCCCCCGGCGAAGAACTGGGCGTTGGCGAGTATCACGGCCAGCGCCTCGGCCTCGATGGTGCGACGCTCGGTGGTGACTGTCACGTTTGCCCGCGGGAATGCGGGGAGACGGGCGACGAAGGCGAGTGGATATCGCGTGGGACCGAGTCGCCGGCCCAGTCGGGCCGCAGTTTGCACAGCCGCCGCCCCAACTCCGGCCTGGGCGACGTTGACGAAGTAGCGGGTGCCCCAGCTCCCCTCCAGGGTGGCGACATCGACGGCATAGGTGTCATCCGTCGTCAGGTGCCGCGCCGCGCCGATCAGGTCCTGGGGCAGGCCAAAGGTGCGGAGGAGATCACAGCCGGTCCCCACCGGCAGAACCCCTATGACGGGGCGCTCGGAAAGACCCATGGGCATCAAGGCGTTGATGGCCAGGTTGACCGTCCCGTCGCCCCCGGCCAGGGCGAAATGCCGAGCCCCCTCCCGTGCGGCGGCCTGGATCTGGGCCGTGGTCTCCTCGGGCGACCCAGGGACGTGCATGACGTGCTCGACCCCGATATCCCGGAGCAGAGCGACGACGTGCGCCGGGTCGACCGCCCTCCGGCCGGCCATCCTGTTGACGTACACGTGCCAGGTCGGCAATCAGCCAACCCCTTGGGCGGCGACCACGCCGCGATCGATGGCCCTGAGTGCGGCGATCGTCTCATCTCGCAGCCCAGGGGCGCTGTCACGCAGCTGCCGCACCAGGTCGACCAACTGGCGAGACACCCGGACGAAGTCACCCGGGGCCATCCCCCTCGTGGTGAGATCGTCGAAATCGACGCCAGACGCCCATTCGTGGGCCGGGATGCCGAATCCGGGATCGGGGCGGCGGGTCGGGCTGAGACGCAGAGCGCGCTCCCGGTCCACCAGGTCTTTCCAGACGATCTCGAGCTCTTCCCAGCGCTCCGCAAGGGTCGCCGTGGGCCATTCCGCCAGGGAAACCGTGTCCGACCTGGGCTCGTAGACGAACACCGAGGCGAGCGCGACGATCTCAGCCGGCTCCAGGTCGTGGAAGAGCCCTCGTTCCAGGGCTTCGGCGAGGAGGAGGTCCGATTCGTTGTAGATAGAGCGCAGACGCTGGCCCGCCCCGGTCAGCTCCCATCCGGTCAGATAGCCCATCTCGTCGAGGAGGCTGCGTATGGCGCCGAACTCCTCGACCAGGCCATGACCGGAGCTGCGGCGTGCTGCAAGATGCTGCTCGAGACGTTTCCTGATACGGAGGGCGCGCCTTGCCGCGGCGAGGTGACGTGCCGCATCCGGGCAGGAAGCCACCGGGTGCTCCACTATCGGGTGCTTGCGTACCTCCTTGCTCGACTCCCGGGGCGGCACCCGCCGCAGTGACCGAAGCAGATCCTGGACATAGCGACGATCCTTCGGCTTCACCGGTATCGGCACTTCGACCTCGGCGACGATGGTGGACCCCTGGATGATGTCCTTGTACCGGATGGTCGAGACGCGTCCCGAGGTCGAGAGAGCCAGATAGCGCGCCCCGCCGTCCTTTCGGGCCAGACGCTTGAGAATGAGGTACCTGCCGTCCCTGGAGCCACCGGGGACGTCCACCACTTGCCCGGTTCCGAGCGCCGACGAGATGCGGTCGTTGTGACGTTGCGGTGTGGCCGACTCGATCAGCGCCATGTACTCCTCGACATCCCCTCGCTCGCAGCGAGCCGCAGCCTCTTCCTTCTCCAACGTGTGCTCCAAAGCCTCGATGGTCGTCTCGGCGGAGTGTCTGTCGCCTTCACGCTGGAATGCGGCAAACGACGCCTCGAGCAGCTGCTCTGCCCGTTCCCGCTCGTAGTTGGCCACCAGGTTGGCGGTCATGTTGTAGGTGGGCCGGAAACTGGATCGGAGCGGGTGTGCGCCTATCGAGGCGATCTCGGTAACCGAGTCGAACCGCACGAACGGCGAGTGGAGGACGACGCCGAAGCCCTCGACGTCGATGCCCCTACGCCCGGCCCGGCCGGTGAGCTGGGTGTAATCGCCCGGGCGCATCATTTCGTGCGTTTCACCGTTGAACTTGGAGAGCGATTCGAGAACCACCGTCCGCGCCGGCATGTTGATGCCCAAGGCCAGCGTCTCGGTGGCGAACACCACCCTCAGCAGGCCGCTCTCGAACAACTCCTCGACTGTCTCCTTGAAGGCCGGAACCAGACCGGCGTGGTGGGGGGCGACACCAGCTTCGAGGCCGGCGATCCAGCGGTCGTAGCCGAGGACCGTTAGATCCTGTTCCCCTAGGTGGCTGGTCCGGGTCTCCGCTATCTCGCGAATCGCCGATCGCTGCGTCGGGTCGGTCAGCCGGATACCGGCGTCGACCAGTCGATGAGCCGCTGCGTCACATCCGGCGCGGCTGAAGATGAAGAAGATCGCGGGAAGCATCCCCTCCTCGGCCAGCCGCTCGACGGCCTCCGTCCGGTTGGGGCTCTTGAAACGGCGACGTCGCCCCCGTTCCAAACCCAACATGTGCTCGATACGAGGGTTGGGCCGTCTCCTCCCTTCTCGCTCGACGAATGTGGGGAGGAGGTGCAACATCTGGGCCCCCATCCGGTCTCTCACCATGTACATCGACTCCAGCGGGACCGGTCGGTGGTCTGTGGCGATCAACCGGGTGGGCCCACGTCTCTCCCCTACCCATGCCGCGAATTCCTCGTTGTTGGAGACCGTCGCCGACAAGCACACCAACTGCAGATGACGGGGGGCATGGATGATCACTTCCTCCCAGACGGCGCCTCGGGTGGGGTCCTGTAGGTAGTGCACCTCGTCGAGGATGACCAGGCCGACCCGGTCGAGGCGGGTGCCAGCGCGGGGGTCTGGGGGTCGCCCCCGAGAAGCTTCGGCGTAGATCATGTTGCGCAGCACCTCGGTGGTCATGACCACGATCTCGGCGTCCCCGTTGATCACGTTGTCCCCGGTGAGCAGTCCGACTCGTTCCGGCCCGTAGCTGGAGGCGAAGTCGGAGTATTTCTGGTTGGACAGGGCCTTTATCGGCGTGGTGTAGAAGGCTCGCTCGCCCCGGGTAACGGCCAGATGGATCGCAGCCTCCGCGACGAGAGTCTTCCCGGCGCCTGTGGGTGCGGTGACCACCACCGAGTGCCCATCGGCGATCGCGTCCCCCGCCTCGACCTGGAAGTCATCGGGGCGAAATGGGAGCTGTGACCAGAAGTCTTCGAGCTCTGTCATTTCTCCCCCCGTAGGGGGGAGTACCGCCGGAGGTGGGGAGGGGGGATCATTTCCTGAGGACGAGCCTCACCAGCCAGTAGGTGGCCTCATACATCAGGTACAGGGGCACCGACAGCACCATCAGGCTGAACGCATCACCACTAGGCGTGATCACTGCCGCGCCGATCACGATGATGAGCACCGCCCATCTCCTTCCCCGAGCCAGCTGTTGGGACGAGATGACGCCTGCCGCGGCCGCGGCGAAGAGGAATACGGGATAGAGAAAGGCCACGCCGAAGGCGAACAGGAATCGGAGGGTGAACGAGTAGTAATCGCCGAGACGCAGGTTGGCCTCGACATCGGGGAAGATGTCCAGGAGGAACTCGAGGCCCCGTGGGAGGGTGAAATACCCGAACACGACACCACCCACGAAGAGAACGACCAACGAGCCGACGACGGGGAATGCCCAGTTCCGCTCCCTCTTGGTGAGGGCAGGCTGGATGAAGGCCCATATCTGATAGAGGACGACCGGGCTGGCCAGGATGATCCCACCGAAGAGCGCAATCCGCATGAGGACGCCCCATTGCTCGGTGGGGTTCAAGGTCTGCAGGTCGTTGTCCGGTGCCGCGGCGCGGAACGGCGCTTCGAGGATCATCCGCAGCTGATCGTGGAACACCAGGGCCACCAGCCCACCGACCACAACTGCGATGAAGACCCTGACGAGTCTCCAGCGCAACTCCTCGAGATGGGCGAGGATGGTTTGCGGTTTGTCCTCTATCACCGGGGCGGGCCTTCGTCGGCCGCCTTCTTCTCGATCTCCTCGAGGTCTGCCATGGCGTCGGCCGGGGTCGGGCCCGAGATGGGCTTGGGCCCCTTCCAATCCAGCCTGGTGACACCGGCCTCGTCGATGCCCTTGCGAAGCTCCTCCGAAGTCTTCTTGAGGTCGTCGAGAGGCGCCTTCAGATCCTCCCCGGCTTCCTTGATCTCCGCCACCTCCGCCTCCAGCCCTCGTCTCAGGTCACGAGCCGCCGACCTCAGCTCGGCAGTCCACTCCCCCAGCTTGCGGGCGAGCTCGGGCAACCGCTTCGGCCCCAGGACCACCAGGGCCAGCAGGGCGATGATGAGGATCTCACCGGGCTGCATCTCGGTGTGGAGGGTACCGGCTACGCGGTGCTTGGTACCTGTCACCAAAAAGGGTGGCGATCTCGTGGATCGCCACCCTTTTGCGTGTCGAGGGCACCCTGCCCATGGTGCCCGTCGAAGAGATCTGGGGTCCTGTCAGCCGGCCAGAAGGCGAAACGGATCCGATTCCGCCTCGAGGGCGGCGACGAACGCCTCGATCTCGCTCTCGGTGATCGGGTCAGGGTTGACGACCTCGAAGGCCACCCCCGTTGCCAACAAGACACTCACAACCCGTGAGTTGGCCGGCCGGCGCTGTGGTTCGGTGCAGGTCGGGCAATTGAATCGGTAGTCACCCTCCCGGCCACCGGGTCGCAGCTCCAGCGCGACGTCATCCGGGGTGAGATGGATGTCACCGCATCGGGCGCAAGTTGTCTTGATGGTGGTCATCCCTGGTTTCCGGTCTCCCATAACAAGATGGGTGATCGGCATCGAGGGCGCGAATCTGTAGCGCGCGGGACTAGGTCTCTCGGCCCGTTGTGTAACGCTCTCTGAGCGCACCGGCGATTGCCGTGACACGAGCCCTCACCTCTTCGCCATCGAGGAGGCGTGCCTGGCCCCCGAGGCGGAGCAGGAGTCGTGCCGGAATCTCCGCATCGGGGGATGAAAAGCGGATCTCGGTGCCTGTCTTGGTCTCCTTGACCACATCGACCGGGTAGTAGTCGAGCACCCACCTCGCCGACGTCTCGAGGCGGATCCTGGCCACGACATCCTCTTCCGACGGGGTGTAGGCGATCTCCGGCTCGGTCGGCGCCTCGGGGCGCTGGAACCGCTCGTCGAGTACCTCCAGATCACGTATCCGATCGACCCTGAACACGCGTTCACCTCCGACCAGCCGGCAGAATGCCTGGACATACCAGTTGCCGAGGGTGCTGACGACGGCCCAGGGCTCGATCTCGCGCACTGTCTCGGTCTCCCTTCCCATGGAGCGATATCTGATCCTGATGACCTGCTGGTCGGCAGCAGCGGATTTCAAGATCGACAGGTTTTCGGAGTCCCCCGAGACATCGACGTCGATTGCGGAGCCTGCATCGGGGAGCAACGCCTTGGTCAGCTTGTCCACCGCCGTCTTCAGATCCGGTGATCCCTGACCCGAGCCGATGATCGCCATGCCGGCAGCCATCAACCCCAGGGCCTCCATCGGGGTCAACCGTGGCGCCTTGGCGAAGTAGTCGGCTGCATCGATGATCACCTCATCGCCATCGATGTACGCCTCCATGAGATCTCCGGGCGTGTAACCGGGCAGCCCGCAGAAGAACACCGTGTTGAGATCGCGGGTCAGGTCCTCTTCGGTGTAATCGAACCGTTCGATGATCTCGGAGACCTTGGCCCCGTCCTTGGCGAGCACGTATGGGATCAGAGCGAGAATCCGGGAGAGACGGCCTGCGGTGCGATCGCTGCTCATGACAGCCCGCTCACCGCCGCCTCGACCCGATCGAGCACGGCATCACGCAGTTCGGGCGGGGCCAGGACCTCCGCATCCGAGCCAAAGCCAAGGATCCAGCCGATGAAGGCGTCCCAATTGGCCACCGTCAGCTCCACCTCCATCGGCCCGGTGCGCGGCGGTTCCACGTCGAGGGTGCGCGCCGCCCACCACGCCAGCCCTTCGTCGAAGCGCACGGAGGCGGTGACCACCTCGTCCGAGCCCGCCTCCCAAGGGTTCGTGCTCATGGCTTTCTTCACCTGGAAGCGCTTGGGGCGCTGGAACACGTCGGCATCCCTGCCTACCTCCAGATCTGTGATCCGATCGACCCGGAACACTCGTTCACCCGCTCCGGTGCGGCCGACCAGGTACCAATGACCTCTGCGATGCGCCATCCCGTAGGGCTCGACGGTCCGACTCACCCCTGCATAGGTGAAGTCGACCTTGCGACGCTCCGTCACCGCCAGGAACAGGTCCCCCAGTACTGACGCCTCGGCACCCAGGTCGGCGCCAAGCGGCTCGATTCCCGTCCCCCGTTCCACACCGCCGAGCTTGAGGAGGCCTCCCAGCCCGGCGTTTGCTCCACCGAGACGGACCATTCGCGCCGCCACCGAGAGCGCCACCCGCTCCGGCTCGGTCAGACCGGGATCCGGCAGGGCGTACTTGGTCGGGTCGACGGTGTATCCGAAGTCGATCTCCCAGGTGTCCAGTGCCTTCATCTCGAGCGGCACGCCGAGCCTCTTGAGGAGGTCCTTGTCTCGCTCGAACATTCGATGGAAAGCCTCGTCACTCTCCTGTCCGTATCCGGCGACGGTGTGACGGATGTCGGCAGCGGACGCCGGCTCGGGTGACTCGAGCAGGTAGATGAGGAGGTTGATGACCCTCTCTACGACATTCTGCATGACCCGATTGTTGCGAAATTGGGAGCTACAGGACCGTATATGAGGCCTCTGCGTCCCAATTACGAGGTCTAGAGACTCTCTATGAGCTTCTCCACGCGCTCGTCGTGGGCCTTGAACGGGTCCTTGCACATGACGGTGCGCTGCGCTTGGTCGTTGAGCTTGAGATGGACCCAGTCGACGGTGAAGTCCCTCTTTCTGGCCTTGGCGGCCTTGATGAAGGCACCACGGAGCCGGGCCCGAGTGGTCTGCGGTGGTTGGCGGACCGCCAGCGCCACCTTCTCGTCGGTCACCACACGGTCGACCAGGCCCTTGGACTCGAGCAGGTAATAGAGGCCGCGCTTCCGGTCCACATCGTGGTAGCTGAGATCCATCATCGACATGCGGGGATCGGACATGGACATCCCCCTTCGATCGGCGTACCGCTCGAGGAGCCGGTGCTTGATCACCCAGTCGACCTCGCGATCCAGTGTCATCGGGTCCTTCTCGAGACCGGTGAGCAGGTGCTCCCACCTGTCGATGGCCCCCTGCACCTCGGGTGGGAACCCGGGGCTGCGGGCGAACCTCATCGCCCGGTCCAGGTACTCCCACTGGATGTCCAGGGCCGACAGCTCGCGTCCGTTGGCCAGCTTGATCTTGCGTCGGCACGTGACGTCGTGTGATACCTCCCGTATCGCCCTGATCGGGTTCTCGAGGGAAAGATCGCGGAACACGACATCGCGCTCGATCATCTGAAGAAGGGCGACCATGGTCCCCACCTTCACGAAGGTGGCGTACTCGGACATGTTCGAGTCGCCGGCGATGACGTGCAGCCGGCGGTAACGCTCTGCGTCGGCGTGGGGCTCGTCCCTGGTGTTGATGATGGGCCGGGAGCGGGTCGTGGCGGACGACACACCCTCCCAGATGTGATCGGCCCGCTGCGCGATCGAATAGGCGGTGCCCCGGGGGGTCTGAGTCAGCTTCCCCGCACCCAGGAAGATCTGTCTGGTCACCAGGAACGGTATGAGGACGTCCACTGTGCGGTGGAAGTCCTTGTGCCGGCTGACCAGGTAGTTCTCGTGACACCCGTACGAGTTGCCGGCGCTGTCGGTGTTGTTCTTGAAGACGTAGATCTCGCCCCTGATCCCCTCTTCCTCGAGCCGCTCCTCCGCTCCCCGCACCAGGCCCTCCAGGATCCTCTCCCCCGCCTTGTCATGGGCGACGACATCCTCGAGGTTGTCGCACTCGGGTGTGGCGAACTCGGGGTGAGAGCCGACGTCCAGATAGAGACGTGCGCCGTTCTCGAGGAAGACATTGGACGATCGACCCCAGGACACCACCCGGCGGAACAGATAGCGGGCGACTTCATCCGGACTGAGCCGCCGCTGGCCCCGCAGGGTGCAGGTGACCCCGTATTCGTTCTCGAGCCCGAAGATCCGGCGGTCCATGAGAGCAGGCTATCCCGGGCGGTACGGTGTCGGGAGAGTTTCTCCGCCCGTAGGCGTACCTCCGCGCTTCGGTCAGCGGGGGGGCAGCTCGCTCCCTGTCAGCCTCCGGAAGGCTCGGCGGCCGTTGGCATAGTCCAGCACGGCGGCTTCCCAACCTTCGATCTCCCGGCCCTCGGCACGCCGGAAGGCCTCGGCCCCCACTTCCAGGGCACGCTCCAGGCTGAGGTCCTCCTCCCACAGCTCCTGGAGGGCTTCCACCAGCTCCTCTGCCTTGCCGCCGATGGCGACGAACCTGCGCTCGTCGTACAGCGTGCCGTCGTAGGTGACCCGGAACAGCCGGTGCTCGTCGCCTTCCTCGCTGATCTCGACGATCAGCACCTCGACCTCGAAAGGCTTCGGCTCCCGGGTGAAGATCACACCGAGCGTCTGGGAAAAGGCGGTGGCGAGACCCATGGCGGTCACGTCCTCGCGCGAGTAGAGGTAACCCATCAGGTCGGCCTGGCGGATGCCGGCCTTCCTCAGAGTCTCGAATTCGTTGTATCGGCCGACACCGGCAAAGGCGATCCGGTCGTAGACCTCGCTGATCTTGTGCAGTGCAGTCGAAGGGTTCTCGGCCAGGAGGAGAACCCCTCCGCCGTAGTCGACCGCGATGAGTGATCGGCCCCGGGCGATCCCCTTGCGGGCGAACTCCGCCTTGTCACGGACCTGTTGCTCGGGCGGGACGTAGATCGGGAAGGTCATCGGATCTGATCCACTGCCTCTTCGGCCAACGGGGCCACCACGGCATCGGGCAACTCCTCCACCCCTGCCGCCGATATCCGGAGAACGGTCGGATAGATGCCTCTTCTCAGGTCCGGCCCGCCCGTGGCGGTGTCCTCTTGAGAAGCGGCCACCAGTGCCTTGACCGCGGCGTCGAACGCCTCGTCATCGGTCATCTCCTCCCGATAGACCGTCCTCAGATAGGCCTTGGCCAACCTCGAGCCCGATCCAGTGCTGCCGAAGTCGATCTCCTCGTAGCGACCCCCTACGGCGTCATAGCTGTACAGGCGTCCTCGTGCCTCACGCTCGTCATAACCGGCGAACAGAGGTACGACGACCAGACCCTGGAAAGCCATCGGGAGTTGGCCCCTGACGAGACGGGCGAGATAGGAGGCCTGGCCCTCCAGCGAGAGACGCACCCCCTCGATCTTCTCGTAGTGCTCCAACTCGACCTGGAACAGTCGCACCATCTCGATGGCCAGCCCGGCAGTCCCGGCGATGGCAACGGCGGAGTACCTGTCGGCGGGGAAGACCTTCCGGATGCGCCGATGAGCGACCAGGTGCCCTTCGGTGGCACGCCGGTCACCGGCCATCACCACGCCACCGGAGTATCGCAGCGCGAGCACCGTGGTCCCCTCAGGTGCCGACGGTGGCTTCTCCCCCGGTGGGATGTTCAAGACTGGCTTGGCGCCGAGAGAGTCGAGCAGGTCGGTGAAGGAGGATCCGGGGCTCGGGACGTCCATCGGCAACGGGCCAATGGATCCGATCACTCCCCACCCTTCTGGACGTAGTTCTTCACGAACTCCTCGGCGTTCTCCTCCAGCACCTCGTCGATCTCGTCGAGCAGGTCGTCCAGCGCCTCGAGGTCAGCCTCACTCTCCGTCCTGGCCGCGGGCTGGTCTTCGGATTTCTCGTTCTCCTGATCCCGTGATCGGGATCGTTCTCTATCGGACATCCAGATTCATCCTCCTAGGCGACGCAGAAGGTCGGCCGCGTCTTCGGCTTCGTCGATCATGGCTCCGACCAGGTCGGCGCCACCTCGAAGTGGCTCCATCATAGGAACCCGCTTGAGATGCGATTCGCCGGTGTCGAAGACGAGCGAATCCCAGTTGGCAGCGACCAGGGAGTCCGAGAACTCGGCCACACAGCGGCCCCGGAAATAGGCGCGGGTTCGGCTCGGCGGGTTCGTCGCGGCAGCGCCGATTTGTGCGTCATCGAAGAGGCGGCGCATCGCACCCCTGTTCGCCAGGCGGTGGTAGAGCCCCTTTTCCGGGTCGACATCGTGGTACTGGAGGTCGAGGGCACGCAGTTTGGGGTCATCCCAGGTCAGGTCGTCCCGACCGATGAAGCCTTCGAAAAGTCGTTTCTTGGCCACCCAGTCGAGGGTGTCGGCCAAGCTGTCAGGATTGGTGGCCAGCCCCTCGAGGGTGCGCTCCCATTCCCGGATCACCTGGTCCCAGACCGGGTCGTCGAGCTCCTTCTCCACGTACTTGGTCAGCCACTCGAGGTAACGGCCCTGCATCTCGAGAGCCGTAGCCGTGCCACCACCGTCCAGCTCGAGCGGCCGGCTCAAGCCGGTGTCGTGGCTGACCTGCCAGCAGGATTCCACGGGGTCGTCGAGATCCAGTGGGTCGGGCAGCGCTCCGTCTTCGAGAGCGGCGAGCATCAGGGCCGTCGACCCGATCTTCAAGAAGTTCTGGTCCTCCGAAAGGTTGGCGTCCCCGATGATCACGTGGAGCCTGCGGTACTTGGACGGGTCCCCGTGCGGCTCGTCCCTGGTGTTGATGATCGGGCGCTTCAGAGTGGTCTCCAGGCCAACCTCCTCCTCAAAGAAGTCGGCCCTCTGGGTCAGCTGGAACCCGACCGCCGGCCGATCGTTCTCCGACCCGACCTTGCCCGCACCCGTGAAGATCTGTCGGGTGACGAGAAACGTGGTGGCGAAGCGGATCACGTCGCCGAAAGGTGTCTCCCGGGACAGCAGGTAGTTCTCGTGCGCTCCGTAGGAGTTGCCCTTTCCATCCGAGTTGTTCTTGTAGAGGGACACCTTCTTCCCGGCCACCTCGCTGGCAGCGCGCCCCGCCGCGTGCATGACGACCTCGCCCACCTTGTCGTAGAGGGCAGCTTCCAGCGGGTCGTAGCACTCCGGTGCCGAGTACTCGGGGTGGGCGTGATCCACATAGAGACGGGCGCCGTTGGCCAACACCGAGTTGACCACCGCCCCTTCGGGGTCCACGACGCCAAAGGTGTCGTGCCCGAAGCCGCGGGCGTCCCTGCCCGGCGATTCCTCCTCGTAGGACCACTGCACTTTGACCCGGACGCCGGGATAGCTGTTGACCACCAGGGAAGAGGCAACAGCCGGGTTGAAGCCGACGTCACCCCTCACCACGATGCCGTACTCGGTCTCGGTGCCGAGCACCTTGTGGATGGCCATCAGAGGTATTGACCCGCTGAGACCTTCTCGATCAGTCGACTCTCGTCGTCGCCATCTACCAGGGTGCGGACGTGGACGATCCGCTCTCCCTTCTTGCCCGAGACCCTGGCCCAGTCGTCGGGATTGGTGGTGTTGGGCAGGTCCTCCTGCTCCCGGAACTCCTGTTTGATGGCATCGATCAGGTCGGAGAGCCGCACACCCGGCTCGCCACCGGCGATCTGCCTCTTGATGGCGTCCTTCTTGGCCCGTCTCACGATGTTCTCGATCATCGCGCCCGACGCGAAGTCTTTGAAATACAGCACCTCGCGGTCCCCCGACGCATAGGTGACCTCCAGGAACCTGTTCTCGTCGGACTCCGAGTACATCGCCGCAACCGTGGCCTCGATGTAGGCATCGATCACCTTGGCCTTGTCGCCGTCGTGCTCTGCCATGGCGTCCACATCGAGCGGTGTCTCGTCACTGATGTAGATGCGGAAGATCTCCCGGGCCGCCTGGGTGTCGGGGCGGTTGATCCTGATCTTCACGTCGAGCCGGCCCGGTCGGAGGATGGCGGGGTCGATGAGGTCCTCTCGGTTGGAGGCGCCGATGACCACGACGTTCTTCAACGATTCCACACCGTCGAGCTCGGACAGGAGCTGGGGCACGATGGTCGACTCGACATCGGAGCTGATGCCGGTCCCCCTGGTGCGGAACAGCGAGTCCATCTCGTCGAAGAAGACGATGACCGGCACGCCCTCGTCGGACTTCTCCTTGGCCCGTTGGAAGATGAGGCGGATCTGGCGCTCGGTCTCGCCGACCCACTTGTTGAGCAGCTCGGGGCCCTTGATGTTGAGGAAGTAGGAGCGAACATCGGGGCTGCCGGTCTGCTCGGAGACCTTCTTGGCCAAACTGTTGGCGACCGCCTTGGCGATCAACGTCTTGCCACAGCCCGGTGGCCCGTAGAGAAGGATCCCCTTCGGGGGGTCGAGCTCGTATTCGCGGAACAGGTCCTTGTGCATGTAGGGAAGCTCGACCGTGTCCCGGATCTGCTCGATCTGGTCGGCCAGGCCGCCGACGTCCTCATAGGTGATGTCCGGCACCTCTTCGAGGACCAGTTCCTCGACCTCCGGGCGCTCCATCTTCTCCAGGATCAACCCGGTCTTGGTGTCGATCCGGACATAGTCGCCGGGGCGGAGCTTCACGTCGATCATGGTCTCGGAGCGCTGGAGGACCCTCTCCTCGTCGGCGTGGGCGAAGACGACGACCCTCCCGTCGGTGAGCACTTCCCGCACTCGGAGGACGTCTCCGGCGGGCTCGAAATGGCGGATATCGATGACGTTGAAGGCTTCGTTGAGCAGCACCTCCTGGCCGACGAGGAGTTTCTTCACCTCGACGTTGGGCTGTGCCGCGACCCGCAGCTTGCGGCTCCCGGTCATGATGTCGACGGTCCCGTCGTCGTTGACCTGGAGGACGGTGCCGAAGTTGTTGGGTGGAGATGTGAGCTTCTCGACCTCCTCCCTCAGCACGCCGAGCTGCTCCCGCGCCTCTTCGAGGACTGCGGACAGCTTGTCGTTCTGAGTCATCGCCCGGTCGAGCCGCTCCCTCATCCGGGTCAGCTCGTTCTCCAGCTCTTCGACGCGGGCCGGTGCGTCCCGCACTCGACGACGCAGGACGGCGATCTCCTCTTCGAGGGCAGCGACGACACCGCGCAGCTGAGTGGCGTCGTCCGCTCTCCGTCCTTCGTCCACGGGCTTCCTCCTGGCCTTGGTCGCCTTGTTTAGCAGTATACGAATCGGTTTCTGTTGTTCCCCGGGTTGTGAACCCGAGAGACATGAGGGCGATCATGCCACCCGATCCCGACAAAAGAGAGCGTCGGCGCGCCCGTCGCCCGACTTGAGGGGCAACGGGTCAGGGCTGAGGCCTCGTGGCTGTCTTCCTCATGAAGACGAGGAAACCGGTGTGCCCGACCATGTGATGCTCGGGACGGACCGACCGCCCGCTCACGTTCCAATCACGTGCCAGGAACTCCTTCACCTCGACCTCGGCGAACACTCCGGTGGCGCGTGCGGCTTCGACCAGGGTCTGGACCTGGATCACCGTTGGCAGATAGGCAGCAAGGATCCCGCCGCCGGGCTGGTGCGCAGCCGCGGCCTCCACCACGTGCCACGGCTCGGGCAGGTCCAGGACGATGCGGCCAGGAGCGACATCCTCGACCTCGTCGGCAACATCCCCCGTCCTGAGCTCGACGTTGTCGGGCACCTCGCCGTAGAAGCGACCGACGGCCTTACGGGCGTGGGCGGCATGGTCGTCTCGCAGCTCGACGCTGACTACACGGCCGTCCGGGCCCACCGCCCGGCTCAAGCCGATGGTGAGGGCTCCCGACCCCGAGCCGGCTTCGAGAACCGTCATCCCGGGGCCGATGTCGGCGTAGACCAGGATCGGGCCGAGGTCCTTTGGATACACGACCTGGGCGCCCCGCTTCATCTTGAGCACGAAGTCGGCCAGGCGCGGGCGAAGCAGCAAGAGATGTGCCCCGGTCGACGACGTGACCCAGCTGCCTTCCTCCTGTCCGATCAGGTCGCGGTGGGCGACTGAGCCCTCGTGATATTGGAAGGTGCGATCAGGGTTGAGGTCGAGGAGGAACTGACGTCCCTTGGAATCGATCAGGAGGGCAGGATCACCCGCCTCCAACCTCATGAGAGCAGGGCGAACACCGTGACGCCGAGGCCGAGCACCATGGAGATGACGACCACCCAGATGACGACTCGAACGAACTGCTTATTCTGCATGGGACTGATAGCTCATCGGTGGAGGGCAACGGTAGACAGATGGATTGGCTCTTACGCCTCATCGGGATACGGGACCTGACGGCTGCCAGCGTCGATCGCACGCTGCGCGGGCTCCGCACCGGCGACCAGCGGCAGCTCTACACCGGTCTGAGCCTGGCGGCCCTGGCCTATATGAGGAGGTCCCGGCCACGCCGTCGACTCCTCTATCGGAGAAGCCTCCCCGAAGGCTCCGCGCTTCTCATCCATCACAAACGTCGCGGCGACCCGAAGATCGAGGTGATTCGGCCCGGGCGTTCCTGAAGGTCAGACCCGGTAGACCTCGATCAGGGTCTTGTTCCTGGACCCGCGGCGGCGGCCGAAGACGAAGGCGAGCAGGATGAGGATCGCTACCACCACGCCGGCGGCAACAGCTGTATCGCGCGCCGATTCCTTCGTCTGATTGACCGCGGAGACGATCTCGTTGGCCTTCGCCTCGATGTCTTGCCTAGTAATCGTCACGATTCAGCCTCCAACCGACGAGGGCTGCTCCTCCGGCGGCGACGAGTGCAGTGATGAATCGCGCCAGCACGACCCACCAAGCCCCGGAAGGCAGCAGCATCTTCAACGCGCTGTAGACGGCCAGGACCATGAAAAAAGCCCCGAGAGCGATGGCCATCGCCCCCCCGAGACCTCGTCCCGCCTGACGACCGAGCTGTTTGGCCGGCTCGAGCGTCTCCTGACGAAGGTACTCCCGCGACATGTCGATCAGCTCGGTCGTCAGCTGCGGGATCTCACGAGGGTCGGCCATCGCAATGCAGGCTAACAACGCCTGGACAGGCTGAACAGACCGGTATGGTGCACCGCCAGTGAGCTTCTTCAGGTCGCTGACCTCACTGGGGCCGAGGTATCTGGCCCTATGGGTCGGCCAGGCGGTGAGCCATTTCGGGACATACGTCGCCTGGGTCACCCTCCCCTTCCTGGTCCTGGACATCCAGCAGAAGAGCGGGATCGAGTCGACCCTCGACTTCGCCATCACATACGCCCTGGAGACCGCCCCGGCTCTGCTGCTCGGGCTGTTCGTCGGGGTCTTCATCGACAGATGGCCGCTGCGCCCGGTCATGGTGGCGACCGACCTGCTCCGGGCATCTGCTTTCTTCTATCTGGCCGCCTCCTACGGCTCGTACGGGACCGGCACCGTCTTTCTCATGGCGTTCCTGGTCGGCTCATTCACCACTTTCTTCGACGGGGCCTTGTTCGCCCTCATCCCCTCCCTGGTCCCGCGAAAGCGACTGGCCGACGCCAACAGCTTCGTGGCAGCCAGCCAGCAGGCGAATTTCGCGATAGGGGCCCTGGCCGGTGGGATCTTCGCCTATACCCGAGGGGCCCCAGACCTCGGTCTCTACGTCAACGGGCTGAGCTTCGTCGTCTCTGCCGTGTTCCTCCTCGGCGTCGGGCGGGTGGAACACCACCGCAGCCCGTCCGACACCCGCTCGAGGTTCTTCACCGAGGCCATGGACGGTCTTCGCTACATCTGGGCCGAGCCACGGCTTCGGATTACCACCATCGCCGCCGCCGTGCCCAACTTCGTCATGGGCTTCATCGAGGCGACCTTCGTCCTCCTCTTCTCCGTGATCCTCGCCGCCGCCAACACCGCCGAGATAGGGGTGCTGGTGGCCGCCATGTGCATCGGTGGGATCGTCGGTGCCCTGGTGGCCCCACAGGTGATCAGAACTGTCGGGTTGGGGCGCACCATGACCTACGGCATGCTGGTGGCCGGAGTCCTGCTGTTCGTCGTTCTATTCACCAGATACGGCGTGCTCGCTCTGGCCCTGAACGTGGGTTGGATGATCGGTGTCTCGCTGATCAACGTGTCGCTGGCCACCATCAGACAGCACTACGCCGATGACAACATGCTGGGCAGGGTCGTCACCGTGAGCAGGGCCATCGGGTGGGCAACCCTTCCCATAGGCGCCCTCATTGGGGGATGGCTGGGGTCATCGGAGGAATCCCTGCCCATGGTCGCTCGCATATTCACCGCTGTGCTGGTGGTGACCGCCTTATGGTTGCTGACGACGGTGGTTTGGAAAGACACGTTCGGCCCCAACTTCGAGGGCAAACACAGCCGGCCCGAGGGCAGCCCGGCCGAGGCGGCATGAGCGAGCACACCGGACTTCACCTGAGCAAGGCCGAGTTGGAGGCCGGGTTGCCGGCCCTGGCGCTCAGCCCCCAAGACCCAGGCACGATCGAGATGATCGTGGTCCGGCCCAGCGAAGACGCGCGGCTCACCCCGGCGAGCGTCGAGATCAGTGCCGAATTGGGTGTCCACGGCGATCACTGGTCGGTCGGGAAATACCGGGACTACCGCGACACGCAGATCGCGATCATCAACTCCCGCCTGCTGGATCTCGTCTCCGGAAGCAGGGAGCGTTGGGCGCTCGCCGGGGACAACATCGTCGCCGACCTCGATCTGAGTCGGGTCAATCTGGTGCCGGGTCAGAAGCTGGAGATGGGGACGGCAGTGGTCGAGATCACCGACACCCCACACACGGGCTGTAACAAGTTCGCGGGCAGATTTGGCGCCGATGCGCTTCGCTTCGTCAACGTCGGCCCGGGCAAGGAGATGCGGTTACGCGGGATCTACGCCCGGGTCCTGCAGGATGGCGCCATCTCGGTCGGAGATCGCATCAGCAAGCTCTGAGCCTCAACTTCCCGCGGTGCCCTTCACCCTTATAGTCTCGACATCCTCGGCGATCTCGAGCTCCCAAGTCTGGCCTTCGAGATCCCACGTCGTGTCCGTCTCGACACCGGCGAGTTCGGAGTGGGGCCGGCCGAAAGTCCCGGTGACTGCAATGAACTCATCGAGACAGGCCTGAGATCCGGGTTGCAGGAGATGACAGAGGTGGATGAACAGCCCGTTCGACGCTTCGTCATAGAGCGCGGCTCGAGCCATGACGGCATGCACGGATCCATCGGTCGGGTCGTAGGCGCCAGCGATGACGGCGGTTCCTCCGAAGCGATACAAGAAACTGTCCAGTGGGCCCGGTTCGGGCGCGGTCATGATCCCTCCATCTATCGACGGACGGTCATCCACCTCGTTCCATCTCTCGGTGAGGTCGCCCAGCGTCACGCCAAGCGAGTCCGCCGACGGTCCCGCCGACACCGCCTGGGCGGTCGGGTCCGCCTGCACCGAGCCTGCCGTGTCGTCTCTGGCTGCCAGGATCACCCCCGCCACCAGGACAATCGCCGCGCCCGTCGCGGCGAGCCTGTAGATGGGCGGGATTCTGGCAAGGAGCCCGCCCGACCCGGTGGCCGATCCCTGTTCCGAATCCTGATCTTCCTGATGTTCGCCCGGCTGATCGTTCTCATCCCACTCGTCCGCCGGGGCGTCGAGCAGTTCGCTCTTGACCATGTCGTATTCCCTCTGCGTGATCTTGCCTTCGTCCAGCATCACGGCCAGATCTCGCAGGTCGTCGAGTCGGCTGCTCACAGGGCTCCCATCGGAGGTCTGGCGTGTTATCGGCATGTCCGGGCCGCGGCAATAGATCGGACTAGTGCAGGGCAGTCGCCGGCGAAATGACGCATCCCTCGGCTTGGACAACGCCAGGACTGCGCTTCAATACCCCTGCATGGTGAGGAGAGCGGCGTTCCTCGGGCTGGTGGGGTTCCTCGTGCTGTTACTCGTCGCCTCCGTGGCCTTGGCCAGCACCCACGACGGCTGCAGGATGATCATGACCCGGATCGTGTGCGAGCCGGGAAGAATCCTGGTGGTGCCCCCGGTCTGATCGCAGGGCCCCGGCTACGTCCACCCCTCCGGTAGCCTCAGAGCCATGGACCATGATCGATCAGGAGGTCCGCATGTCCGACGCAGACACAGTGAATGTCCGTTACATGGTCGATGACGTGGAGGATTCGATCGCCTTCTACACCGAGGTCCTCGAATTCGAGATCCTGACCAACTTCGCCCCCGCCTTTGCCGACGTCAAGCGGGGAAACCTACGGTTGCTTCTGGCCGGGCCGACCAGCTCGGCCGGGCGTCCGATGCAGGACGGAGCCAAACCCGGACCGGGTGGCTGGAACCGAATCCACTTCATCGTGGACGATCTGGATGCTGAAGTGTCCCGCCTGCGCGACGCCGGAGGAGAGTTTCGCAATGACATCGTCGAGGGACCTGGGGGCAGACAGATCCTGCTCGTGGACCCTTCGGGCAATTTCGTCGAGCTCTTCGAGCCCGCCGACCGCTGAGGCGACGGGTCCACTGAACGGCGACGCTCGGATCGCCCCACCGGTCGGGGGCGAGAAGCACAGATGGTGCGCATTGGTAGCCTGCCGAGGCCACCGACGGGACCCACATGCCGAGTGAAGCCTTGAGGAAAGCCATCGACGGGCAGCTCGAGGCACATGATCGTGCCGGCGCCATCGAGGTCGCCCTCAATGCTGTCTCGACGGGGGGAGTTGGCATCGTCGACCTGTACGACGTGCTGTCCGACATACTCGTCGACCTGGGCGCTTCGTGGCAGGCCGGGAGCACCGAGGTCTGGCAGGAGCATCTGGTCACCTCGGTCGTTCGCAACATCGTCGAAGCCTGTGCACCCGTCGTCAGCGAATCGCTTCCGCAGCCCATCGGGCGGACCGTGATCCTGGCCACCCCACCAGATGAATTCCACGATCTCGGACTACGCATGCTCGCCGATCGCTTCGCGCTCGCGGGCTGGACGGTCCACCTCCTCGGGGCAAGTGTGCCGGTCAACCAGTTGATCGACGCCATCTCCGAACTGGGGGCAGACGCCGTGGCCCTGTCGGTCTCGACGCACTTCAGCCGACTCACCCTCCGTCCCTACGTCGAGGCGGTGAAGGCGGCGCAGCCCGACCTCGTGGTGTGGGTGGGCGGGCCCGCGTTCAGAAACGAAGCCAGCACCTGGTTCGATGAAGCGATGCTCGATATCTCATCCCTCTCGTCATCCGGGTCGGGATAGTGCTCAGTCTCTCCATCGCCCGTCGTTTCCTTCGTAGGTCCCCCGGGCAGACGATGTTGATCATTGCCGGGATCGCCGTCGGGATTGGCATCCAGGTATTCGTCGGGTCGCTCATTACCAGTCTTCAGGCAGACCTCGTCGATTCCACGGTCGGTTCCAGTCCGCACATCACGTTGCTACCCGACGATGACGCCGATTTCGTGTCGGGCGCCCTGGTGGGCGAAGTCAGTGATGACCCACTGGTGACCACTGCAATTCCCGTGCGCCGACTTTCCGGCATATACACCAATGGTGAGGACAGTCTCGCTCTGAGTGTGACCGCAGGCACGAGTGATGACCTCGACAGCATTTACCGCCTCAGCGGTCGCATCACGGAGGGCTCATACCGGCTCGACATGGCCGAGATCCTCGTCGGGATAGGGTTCTCCGAGGACGCGGACGTTCACGCTGGTGACCAGCTTCCGCTGGTTCTCCCGTACGGGACGGTGGGCGAATACACGGTGGCCGGTGTGTTCGACCTCGGCGCGGCGGCGGCGAACGACCGACTGGCATTCCTCGACGATGCATCTGGGGCCGCTGCCCTTGGCCAGGGAGCCGACGAGTACTCGGCGATCGAGATCCAGGTCGAAGACGTGTTCGCCTCCACCGAGACCGCTGATCGCCTCGCCGGCATCGATGGGGTCTCCGTCGTCGACTGGCAAGATGAGAACGAGGAACTACTGAGCGGGCTGGCAGCACAGTCTGGGTCATCTCTGATGATCCAGGGGTTCGTCCTGGTTGCGGTGGCGTTGGGCATCGCCAGCACGCTGGCTATCAGCGCAGTCCAAAAGACCAGGCAGATCGGGATCCTCAAGGCGATGGGAATGACCGATGGCAGCGCCGGGCGGATCTTCTTGTGGCAGGCAGCCTTGCTCGGTGTGGCCGGTGTTCTACTCGGGATTGGCCTCGGCTACGCCCTGATCTGGGGGTTTTCCTTTGCTCCGGTCGACTTCACGGTCCGACCTCAGGCGTCGTTGATCCTGATCTCGGCAGCCATCGGCATTGCGGTGGCTTTGGCCTCGGCCATCATCCCATCGCGATCGACCTCGCGCCTCGACCCGATCGAGGTGATTCAGGGTGCCTGACGTCCTCGTCGCCGATCAGTTGGAGATGGTCTACGGAGAAGGGGACACCTCAACCCGGGCCCTCAAGGACGTGTCGTTCGGTGTCAACTCCGGTGAATTCGCCAGCATCATCGGGCAATCGGGTTCCGGGAAGTCGACGCTTCTCAATATTCTCGGACTGCTGGACACACCCACCGGCGGTCGTGTGATCCTCGACGACCAGGATGTGACAGCTCTCGACCGGACGGAGAGGGCCCGGCTCCGCAACAGGGCGATCGGGTTCGTGTTTCAGTTTCATCACCTGCTCCCGGAGTTCACGGTCTCAGAGAACATGACCATGCCCGCTCAGATCTCGGGTCGTCGGATCGGCGAAGAGGATCGTGAGCGGACGACCAGGATCCTGGACCTCTTGGGCCTCGAGGGGCTGGCGAACAAGAATGCCAATGAGCTGTCAGGTGGCCAGAAGCAGCGAGTGGCGATCGGTCGGGCCCTGATGAACCAGCCGACGATCATCCTGGCCGACGAGCCCACCGGGAACCTCGATTCGGCCAATACCGAGGGGGTCTACAGACTGTTCCGGGAGATCAACCAAGATCTGGGCACCACCTTTCTCATCGTCACGCACGACCGAGGTGTGGCAGAGATGACCGATCGCGTTCTAGAGGTGCGTGACGGAGAGCTGGTCCAGGATCTGCGCAATACCTACCTGCCACCAGCCGGCGGTTGATCGGCGCAGAGCGCCAGGCGGTTGACTATCTGGAGGGCCCAGGGTTCCGTGTCGTCAGTGTCGGAGAGAGGACTCGAACCTCCACGGGCTTAATCGCCCACCAGGCCCTCAACCTGGCGCGTCTACCAATTCCGCCACTCCGACTGAAGCCGGTCGAGTCTACGCCGGTCAGCTGTTCAAGAGGAAGGTCAGCACGAAGGTGCTGATGGCAAAGGTGATCCCCACGATCACGGTGAGTCGGTCGAGATTCCGCTCGACGATCGTGCTCCCACCCAGGCTGGAGGTCGAGATCCCACCGCCGAACACATCGGAGAGCCCACCGCCCTTGCCCGAGTGGAGGAGAACCAGCGCCACCACGGCCAGCGAGAGAATGATGTGGACGACGATTGCGATTGCTTCGACGGCAGCCATTTGCCTTTGCTGAGGTAGGGATACCGCGCCGTCACCGGGCGGTCGAATGATTGTACCAGGGACCGCCGCCTTCACCTACCCGGCTTGACGGGCCACGGCCTCCGCCGCGGCGGCCGCAGCCTCCGGATCACCGAGGTAGCGGCTGGAGATTGGCCGAAAGGAATCATCCAGCTCGTAGACGAGGGGGAGACCGGTAGGGATGTTCAACTCGACGATCGCCTCGTCGGTGATCCCGTCGAGATGCTTGACCAGGGCGCGGATCGAGTTTCCGTGGGCCACCACGAGCGGGAGACGGCCGGCGAGCAGGTCGGGCACGATGACATCGTGCCAGTAGGGCAGCATGCGGACGACGACATCCTTCAGGCACTCGGTGGCCGGTAGGAGATCGGGGGGTAGATCCGCATAACGAGGGTCGTGACGCGGGTGCCGTTCGTCATCCGGGTCCAGAGGTGGGGGCGGGACGTCGTAGCTGCGTCGCCACAACAGGACCTGCTCGGCACCGTGGCGGTCGGCCGTCTCCTTCTTGTTCAGACCTTGCAGGTCTCCATAGTGCCGCTCGTTGAGGCGCCACGACCTGCGCACCGGGAGATACTGACGGCCCATCACCTTGAGGGCGCTCTCGGCGGTGTCGATGGCCCTGTTCAGAACCGAGGTGTGGAGGACGTCGGGATCGAGGCCTTCCGCGGTCATCGACCGCCCGGCCTCCATGGCCTCCTCCTCACCCTGCTCGGTCAGACCGACGTCGGTCCAGCCAGTGAAGAGGTTCTCCAGGTTCCAGGTCGACTGGCCGTGCCGGAGCAAGATCAGGCGATGGCTCAAACCCAGTACCTGACTATGGCCGCAAAGCTGTCGGGGTCGAGCGAGGCTCCGCCCACGAGAGCTCCGTCCACGTCGCCCTTGGCCATGAAGTCCTTGATGTTCGCCGCGTTCACAGAGCCGCCGTAGAGGAGACGCACGCTCTCCGCCGCCTCGGTCGACACTTTGTTCGAGACAGTCTCCCTGATGACCCCCGCCATCGTGCCGGCGTCGTCGGGAAGGGCCGTCCTTCCGGTCCCGATCGCCCAGATCGGCTCGTAGGCGACCGAGGACGACGCCACCGCCTCCGGGCCGAGACGGGCCAGGGACCCGATCACCTGGGAGACCACGACGTTTTCCGCCTCCCCTCCCTCACGCTGCTCGAGAGTCTCGCCGACACATACGATCGGGTTCATCCCGGCTTCGACGATGGCCCGTGCCTTCCTGGCGACCATCTCGTCGGTCTCGCCGAGCCCCTGGCGTCGCTCGGAGTGACCCACGATCACATGCCGTACCGAGAGCTTCGCCAGCATCGGGGCGGACACCTCGCCGGTGAACGCCCCCGACTCCTCCCAATGGGCGTTCTGTGCGCCCAGGACGATGCGGAGCCGATCTGCCTCGATCACGGTCTGGACGGAGCGCAGCGAGGTGAACGGGGGGGCAACGACGACCTCGACCCGGTCGTAGTCGCCGTGATCGAGGCGGTAGGAGAGCTTCTGCACCATCTGGATCGCCTCGAGATGGCTGGCATTCATCTTCCAGTTGCCGACGATCAGGTCTTTGCGTGTCATACCCAACGCTCCAGGACCTTCACCCCGGGTAGCTCACGACCTTCCAAGAGCTCGAGGCCCGCTCCCCCGCCGGTGGACACATGGGAGATCTCGGATTCCAGTCCGAGCGCGCGCAACGCCGCGACGGAGTCTCCTCCGCCGACGGCGGTGAATGCCTTCGTCTCGGCCATGGCCCGGGCTACCGCCTCGGTACCGGACCGGAATGGCTCCCATTCGAATACCCCCATCGGGCCGTTCCAGAAGACGGTCTCGGCGGTGCGGATCACCGACGCGAAGAGTTGGTTGGTCTCTCGCCCCACGTCGAGGCCCATCCACCCGGGTGGGATCTCCTTCACGTACGTCTCCTTGTGCTCGGCGGTCTCGGTGAACTCGGTGGCGATCACGACGTCCGAGGGCAGGACGATCTTCTCCGAGTCGGGGCCGTCGAGGAACCGCTTCACCGAGTCGAGCTGGTCGTCTTCGACGAGGGAGGTGCCCACCTCCACCCCCTTCGCCTTGAGGATGGTGAAGCACATACCCCCGCCGATCAACATCACGTCCACCTTGGGGAGCAGGTTCTCTATGACCCCGAGCTTGTCAGAGACCTTGGCTCCCCCCAGTACGACCACATAGGGCACCTTCGGTTCGACCAGGAACCGGCCCAACGCGTCGAGCTCGGCGACGAGCAGTGGCCCGGCGACCGACTTGACCAGCTCCGCCACCCCGACGGTAGAGGCGTGCGCGCGGTGCACCGAGCCGAACGCATCCTGGACGAAGAGGCCGGCACCCTCGGCGAGCCGTGCGGCCATGGCCGGGTCGTTCTTGGTCTCTCCCGGATCGAAGCGGGTGTTCTCCAGGACGGTGATCTGGCCACCGGTCTCGAACGCGACCTCCTTCTCGGTCAGGGCCCCCATGGCATCGGCGATCGGTCGCAACGAGTAGCCGGGATCCGGCCCATCGGGGCGGCCGAGATGAGAGCAGACCCTGACCCTGGCACCGGCGTCGACGAGACGCTCCAGGGTGGGGAGGGCGGACCTGATCCTGAAATCGTCGCTGATCTTGCCGTTCTCGAGAGGGACATTCAGATCCGAGCGGACCAGCACATCCAGACCAGCGACGTTGACGTCATCGAGAGTCAGGTATTCGGGCATCCTTCTCAGTCCTCGGTGACTGCCAGTTTCTCCAATACCCGTCCCAACTTGAGCGGGTCGTGCTTGGGCCAGTCTGCCGTCTCCTCGGCGACATCTGCAAAGACGACTCGCCATCCGTGGCGAGCGGCGTCTTCGGCGTCGATCACGACCGCTTCGTGTCCTTTCGGCACGTCGAGTGGCCCGTCGTGCGCCACGACGATGCCGGGCCCGGCCACGCCGACGTGTTTGGCCAGTGCCTCGACATGGTCGCCCCCATTCATTCCCAGGGTCTCTGCGTCCTGGGTCACCAAGTTGAGGACGAAGACACGCTGAGCAGCGGCGCCCATGATGGCCGGCGCGAGCATGTTGACCTTCAGAGCCGAGAGGATCGAGGTGTAGAGGCTGCCCGGGCCGATGACGATCTGGTCGGCAGCAGCGACCGCGGCCAGGGCTCGGCGAGTGGCCGCCACGTCTCTTGGCTCGATGTGCATCTCGGAGAATTCTCCCGCCGTCTGGGAGATCCGCTTCTGCCCGGTGACCTCGAGGCCGTCGATCGTCGCCGACAGGATGATGGGTTGGTCGGCCACCGGGATGACCGAGCCCAGTGTCCCCAGCATCCGCTCGGCCGTCTCCACCGCCGATTCGAAGTCGCCGAACAGGTCGGCCAACCCGGCGAGAATGAGGTTGCCCAACGAATGCTCGGCGACGTCACCACCTGTGAACCGGTGTGAGAACAGCTCGGACCAGAGGGAGGGCTCGGGAGTCAGGGCGAGCAGACAACGGCGGACGTCACCCGGCGGGGGGATGCCCAGGCCGCTGAGCCGGCCCGAGGAGCCTCCGTCATCACCCACCGCGACCAGGGCCGATATCTCTCCTGCGTAGCACTGGATCGCTTCCAGGGCCGCGGCCTGCCCGTGCCCGCCGCCAAGGGCGACCACCACCGGTCCCTGCGGGTCGAGGAGGAGCGGGGCGAGTTCGGTCTCGGTCTGGGTTTGTGGCTTCAACGTTCTATGTCGCGGTGGCGGACCGTGGCAGTGATCCCGTGCTGGGCCAACCGACGGCGCAACTCCTCGGCGATGGCAACGGAGCGATGATGGCCACCCGTGCAGCCGATCCCAACGGAGAGATAGGACTTGCCCTCGGCCTCGAAATGGGGGATCAGGAAGGCCAGCATCTCGTCGGCGCGATCGACGAACTCCTTGGCCGCTTCCTCCCCCATCACGTATTCGGCCACCCGCTCGTCGGTGCCACGCAGTGGCCTCAGCTCGGGCACCCAATGAGGGTTGGGCAGGAACCTGACGTCGAAGAGGAGGTCGACGTCGCGGGGAGTGCCGTTCTTGAAACCGAAAGACCGAATGGAGACCCGCATCGGGCGTGTCATCTCCTCTTCGCTGAATTGGGCGGTGAGTCGGTCCCTGAGCTCGTGGATGTTCAGCGACGAGGTGTCGACGGTCACGTCCGCTTCTTCTCTCAGATCGGAGAGCAGCTCCCTTTCGGCCGCGATCGACTCCGAGATCGTCTCATGCCCCAGGGGATGGGGCCGCTTGTTCTCTTCGTACCGGGAGACGATCACGTCGTCGTCGGCATCGAGGAACACGACCCGGGTCATGACGCCCTCCCGACTCAGCTCCTTGATCGCCTCGCGGAGCTCCCCGATGGGTAGGCCACCTCTCGAATCGATCACCACGGCGAGACGCTTGTGCCGCTGCTCCGGGATGTCGTGCGATTGCGCTGCCGGCACGAGGAGACGTGGAGGGAGGTTGTCGATCACGGTGTAGCCGAGGTCCTCGAGGATCTTCGCCGCAGACGATCGACCGGCGCCCGACATGCCGGTGACCACGAGAACGTGAGGGTGATCGGTTGCAGCAAGCTCCATCGATGCTCTCGATCAGTTGTGCAGCGCAGCGTACAGATCGTCGGCCACGTTCTTGGGGACCACCTCGGCCAGCGAATCGGCCCCTGCCTCTCGCAGTTTCTTCAAGGACCCGAATCGTTTCAAGAGCTCTCTCTTCCGCTTGGGACCGATGCCCGGCACCTCGTCGAGCACCGAGTCGACCATCGATTTCGACCGGAGCTGTCGGTGATAGGTGATGGCAAAGCGGTGCGCCTCGTCCCGAACCTGCTGAAGGAGGTAGAGGGCGTCGGCGTCCCTTGGGATGCGGAGCGGCTCGGGGTTGCCGGGCAGGTAGACCTCCTCCATCCGCTTGGCCAGGCCGATGGCGGGGATGTCGAGCTCGAGCTCGTCGAGCACCTTGACTGCCCGACCCAGCTGCCCGGCCCCACCGTCCACCAGCACCAGCGACGGTGGGTAGGAGAAGCGACCCTGCTCGCTGACCGGTCTCTTCCGCTCGGCTAGGTAGGCGCGGAACCGGCGCCGGATCGTCTCCTCCATCGCAGCGAAGTCGTCCTGACCCTGAAGGGTGCGCATCTTGAACCTCCGATAGTCCGACCGCTTGGGGATCCCGTCCTCGAGGACGACCATCGACGAAACGGTGTTGGTCCCTTGCAGGGTCGAGATGTCGAACGCCTCGATCCGAAGCGGCGGCTCGGGGAGGTCGAGCACCTCCTGGAGGGAGTGCAGCGCCTTGGCTCTCGCATTGTGGTCCTGACTGCGCTTGAGACGGTGTCGGGCGAAGGCTTCGGCCGCGTTCGTCCTCGTCGTCTCCATCAATCGTCGCTTCGCACCCCGGGTGGGTACCCGAAGACTCACCTTCGTCCCCCGTCGTTCAGCCAGCCACGCCTGTAGGAGATCCTTCTCCGCCGGCTCGATCTCGACCAGGACCTGCCGCGGTGGCTCGTCCTCGCCGTAGAGCTCCCTTATCACCCTGCCCATGAGCTCGGCGTCGGTCAGCTCCTCGACCCGGTCGATCACCGTACCCAAACGCCCGACGAGACGGCCCTTCCGGACGTGGAGGATCTGAAAGGCAGACTCCAGCTCGTCCCCGTGGAAGGCGATCAAGTCGAAGTTCTCGGGGCGATCGGTGACGACTTCCTGACGGAGGAGGGCCCGGCGCACGTCGTCGATCCTGTCGCGGTGTCGCGCGGCCAGCTCGAACTCCCGGCGCTCGGACGCCTCCCACATCTTGCGGTCGAGATCGGCGAGCACATCTTCGGTGTCCCCACGGAGGAAGGCGGCCAGGCCGTCCACCAACTGCTGATAGTCCTCTGGGGTGACGGCATCTATACAGGGCCCGGAGCATTTCTCGATGTGATAGAGGAGACAGGGCCGGCCCTGGGCCCGCTGCCTCTCGAAGAACGAGTCGGTGCACGTCCTGACCGGAAAGGTGCGTAGCAGCTGGTCCAGCGTCTTTCGTATCGCATAGGTGTGGGCGTAGGGGCCGAAGTACTCGTTCCCCTTTCGCTTCGCCCCCCTCATGACCCTGGCTCGGGGCCACTCGTCGCTACGGGTGATGGCCAGGTACGGATACGACTTGTCGTCGACCAGCTTCACGTTGAATCGTGGCCGATGCCGCTTGATGAGCGAGAACTCGAGCATCAGGGCGGCGACCTCAGACTCGGTGATGATCCACTCCACCGCCCGGGCGTTATCGACCATGGCCTGTGTCCGGGGGTGGAGACCCACCCCGAAGTACGACGGGACACGGCTTCTGAGGCTCTTCGCCTTGCCGACGTAGACCACCTTGCCGTGCTTGTCCCGGAAGAGATAGGCACCCGGTTGGTCAGGTATCTCCGATGTCTTAGGTCGTTCGAACACGCCCGGTCAGGGTAGGAGTCGCCATCGGCAAGCCAGGAGCCTGAGGATGCCCGCCTGGTCGACCAATTCGTGGTGCGGAGCCTCGATCAGCCTCTCCAGCGACCACCCGGCCGACGACGCAGATTCGACGATGTCGCCCGTCGTGCGATGGTGGAATTGGATCTCCTGATCCCCGGCCGGCTCCAGCAGAGTCCCCCGTTCGAAGTAGCTCCCCGGACGCCAAAGCAGCTCATCGTCCGGAAAGCTGATCGGCGAAGATCCCGGGGCGGTCCAATAAGGGTGGTTCATGACGAGACCGAAGACGCCACCCGGCCTGACCACCCGGGCCACTTCTGCGAAGAGGCGACCGTGATCTTCGACGTGCTCGATGACCAGGACGCAGACCGCTCCGTCGAAGGAGTCGGCCCGGATGAACCCGAGATCGGGCAATGAGCCGGCGGCTATTGGCCCAGATGTGGCCGCCCGTCGGGCAAGGTCGAGGTTCATCTCGACACCGATGGGCCTGGCACCAGCCGCAGCGAGCGTGCGCATGACCCGTCCCTCCCCACAGCCGAGGTCGAGAAAGGTCATGCCGGCCTTCGGGCTAATGACATCGAGCAGCATCGGTGTCACCACCTCGTCGTAGGCGGGATCGGTGGCGATCTCGTCCAGCCACCACTCTGTCAGGTCGGACCAGGTCATGGCCTGATTCTGGTCGTCGGATCAGACCGAGAGGTCGACGCGCTGCACCATCCGACTGTGCCAGGCGGCACACCGCCGGGCAAGGCCCCGTCAGTAGCCGAGGACTTCCTTGAACCAGGGCAGCGTGCGGCTCAGACCTTCGCGCAGGGTTATCTGCGCCTTCCAGCCCAGCACCAGCTCCGCCTTGCTCGTATCAGGGCGCCGCACCATCGGGTCATCGGTCGGCCTGGGATGAAGCTCGACACCGGGATGGTTGCCCACCACATCCTGGACGGTCTCGGCCAATTCGAGCATGGTCACCTCTTCGGGGTTACCGATGTTCACCGGACCGGTCTCCTCGGAGAGGAGCAACCGGAGGATTCCCTCGACCTCGTCGTCGACGTAGCAAAGGGAGCGGGTCTGCGAACCGTCGCCGAACACGGGAAGCGGCCGATTCTCCAGCGCCGCCTTGAAGAACGCCGGCACGGCACGGCCGTCATCTGGACGCATACGCGGCCCGTAGGTGTTGAAGATGCGGACGATCCTCGTGTCCACCTCGTGCTCCCGGTTATAGGCCAGGGTCAGGGCCTCGGCGAACCGCTTGGCCTCGTCGTACACACCCCGGGGCCCGATCGGGTTCACGTTCCCCCAATAGGTCTCCGGTTGGGGGTTGACCAGGGGATCCCCGTAGACCTCGGATGTGGAGGCCAGGAAGAAGGTGGCACCCTTGGCGTAGGCGAGCCCAAGACCCTTGTGGGTACCGAAGGCGCCGACCTTGAGGGTGTGGATGGGCCACTTCAGATAGTCGACCGGCGAGGCGGGCGAGGCGAAGTTCATGACGTAGTCCACTTCGCCGGACACGTGGAGATAGTCGGTGACGTCGTAATCGATGAGCCGGAACTTGCGGTCGCCCAGCAGATGGGAGACGTTGGCGGAGCTGCCCGTGATCAGGTTGTCGATACAGGTGACCTTCGCCCCCGAATACACGAGCCAGGTGCACACATGTGACCCGAGGAAGCCGGCCCCCCCCATGACCACGGCGTGCTTTCCCTCCAATTCCCTGAAGCCGCCAAAAGCAGAGCGGCGCATGTCGAACACGTCTGATACCTCCAAAGCCTTGTCAGGGTATATCGGCAGCGGATCGACCGGGTTTACCGGAACGACTCAGCCCCCAACCATCTCCCTGAGGAACTTCCCCGTGTAGCTCTCCCCCACCTGAGCCACCTCCTCGGGGGTCCCGGTGGCGATGATGCGGCCACCTCCACTCCCCCCTTCAGGGCCCAGGTCGATGACATGATCGACCGACTTGATCACGTCGAGGTTGTGCTCGATGACGACGACGGTGTTCCCCGCGTCGACGAGCCGCTGCAGCACCTGGAGCAGCTTCCGGATGTCCTCGAAATGGAGACCGGTGGTCGGCTCGTCGAGGATGTACATGGTCCGCCCGGTGGATCGGCGGCCCAGCTCGGAGGAGAGCTTGATTCGCTGCGCCTCACCGCCGGAGAGGGTGGTGGCAGGCTGACCCAGTCTCACGTAGCCGAGGCCGACGTCGTAGAGGGTCTGGAGGATTCGGACGATCTTTGGCTGGTTCTCGAAGAAGCCCAGCGCCTCCTCAACGGACATCTCGAGCACATCGGCGATGTTGTGGCCCTTCCACAAGATCTCCAGCGTCTCCCGGTTGTATCGCCGCCCCACACACACTTCACATGGGACATAGACGTCGGGCAGGAAGTGCATCTCGATCTTGATCGTCCCGTCACCAGCGCACGCCTCACAGCGGCCGCCCCTGACGTTGAAGGAGAACCTGCCCGCCTGATAGCCACGTGCCCTCGCCTCCGGCGTCTGGGCGAACAACGACCGGATCTGATCGAATAGCTTCGTGTAAGTCGCGGGATTGGAGCGTGGGGTGCGGCCGATGGGCGACTGATCGATGTCGATCACCTTGTCGATGTGCTCGATCCCGTCGATCTTCTTGTGCCGTCCCGGCACCATTCGGGCCCGATTGACCCTATTGGCCAAAGCCTTCCACAGTATCTCCTCGATCAATGTCGACTTCCCCGACCCCGATACCCCGGTGACGGCGGTGAAGACGCCGAGGGGAAAAGCCACGTCGATCCCCTGAAGGTTGTTCTCGGTGGCCCCGCGGATCGTGATCGCCTCACCGTTGCCCTGGCGTCGAAGGAACGGGACCGGGATCTGCCTCCGGCCCGCCAGGTAGTCACCGGTGATCGAATCGGGCTCGGCGGTGATGTCGGCGAGGCTCCCCTCGGCGACGATGTGCCCACCATGCTCCCCCGCACCGGGACCGATGTCGATGATGTGGTCGGCAACCCGGATGGTGTCCTCGTCGTGCTCCACCACGATCAGGGTGTTGCCCAGGTCGCGGAGACGGAGCAAAGTCTCGATCAGCCGCTGGTTGTCACGCTGGTGGAGCCCGATCGACGGCTCGTCGAGGATGTAGAGGACCCCGACCAGACCGGAGCCGATCTGGGTGGCGAGACGGATCCTCTGCGCCTCACCCCCGGCCAGAGTCGCCGCCGATCGGCTCAGCGACAGGTAGTCGAGGCCGACGTCGAGGAGGAACTGGATCCTGGCCCTCACCTCCTTGAGCACCCGCTCGGCGATCGTGCGCTCACGATCGTTGAGCACGAGATCCTCGAAGAACTCCTTGGAGTTGCCCAGGCTCAGCTCGGAGACCTCGGCGATGTTGCGGTCGGCGATGGTCACCGCCAATGAGATCGGGTTGAGCCGTCCGCCCCCACACGCCTCGCAGGGGACTTCGGCCATGTACTCCTGGTAGTACTCACGTGCCGAGTCGCTCTCCGCCGACTCGTGACGCCGGTTCAGGAACGGGATCGCCCCCTCGAAGGTGGCCTGCCACTGGCGCTTCCTCCCAAAACGGTTGGTGTATTTGATCGTGATCTTCTCGTCGCCGGTCCCGTAGAGGATCTTCTCTTGGATCTTCTTGGGCAGGTCCTCCCAAGGGGTATCCATCGAGAAGCCGAAGACATCTCCCAGCCCGGTGAGGAGCCGGTGGTAGTAGCGCATCCGGTTGGAGGACCACATCGGGATCACACCCTCCGCCAGGGAGAGAGATGGGTCGGAGATCACGAGCTCGGGGTCGACCTGGAACCTGGTTCCGATCCCCGAGCAGACCGGGCAGGCGCCGTAGGGGCTGTTGAACGAGAAGTTGCGGGGCTGGAGATCCTCGAACGAGAGGCCGCACTTGGGACAGGAGAGATGCTGGGAGAAGGTGAGGGTTGCACCATCGGCGATCTCGATGTCCGCGGTGCCGTCGGTGAGGCTCAGGGCCGTTTCCAGGGACTGGGTGAGCCGTTGCTCCATCCCCTCCTTTCGCACCAGACGGTCGACCACGACCTCGATGCTGTGCTGGTGGTAACGGTCGAGCTTGATCTCCTCGGTGAGCTCCCTCACCTCACCATCCACCCGGGCCCGAGCGAAGCCTTGCTTGGCCAGGTCGGCGAGCAGACCTTCGTACTCGCCTTTTCTCCCCCGGACCACCGGCGCGAGGACCTGGAACCGGGTGCCCTCGGGGAGCTCGAGGATGCGATCGACGATCTGCTGTGGAGTCTGCCGCTCGACCGGGGTGCCGTCATTAGGACAGTGGGCGATCCCGATCCGTGCGTAGAGAAGACGGAGATAGTCATGCACCTCGGTGACCGTGCCCACCGTCGAACGAGGGTTCCGTGACGCCGTCTTCTGGTCGATCGAGATCGCCGGTGAGAGGCCGTCGATGAAGTCGACGTCCGGCTTGTCCATCTGCCCGAGGAACTGACGGGCATAGGCCGAGAGCGACTCGACGTAACGCCGTTGCCCCTCGGCATAGATGGTGTCGAAGGCGAGCGAGGACTTCCCCGACCCCGAGAGGCCGGTGAATGCGATGAGCTTGTTGCGGGGCAGTTCGACCGTGAGGTTCTTCAGGTTGTGCTCACGGGCGCCCCTGATGAGTATGGATTCGGTGGACACTCTCCGCCCGGGTGGTCGCCTGAGTTACGACAGTGTAATCCAGATCCGGGGCGAACGCTTGTTCGCTGTCAGGAGATTAGAGCAGAGGTGCTCTTTCTCTGCCTCGCCAGCAGCAGTTCCAGGACGAAGACCGTGGCGAGTGGGGCAAGCGCTCTAGAGATGTCGAAAGACTGTTGCCACACGTAGAAGGTCAGGAACGGAGCGAGAACGGCGAAGCCCACTGCGCCCCAACTCAGATAGACATCAGACCTGCTGGCCCTGATCGGCACGATGAAGACGAGCAACGCCAACGTCAAGATGACCGCATAATCGATGGCCTCGGCCCGGCCCGATGTCAGTGCGTCGACCATCCCGGAAAATGGGATCAGGGTGATCTCCTTGATTTGGGGAGAGTCGACTGGAACGTCTACCTGAATCCGAACGTAGACCGCCCATAAGCCGACAGCGACAACACTTGGCACTCCAATCAGCCAAGGAATCGATCTCCGCCTCACAATCCAGAAGAAGGCTATGAAAGCCACGAAAACCAGCATGACCTCGCGAGTGAGGGCCGCCCCAGTGAACAGAGCCGCGGCAAGTCCAGGCCTTTCTTCTTCGAGGGCCAGCGCACCAAGGCAGGCGAGGGCGAACGAGACGATGCCAGCACCGTCGATGAATAGCTCCGAGAGCAATCCGATATTGAGGGCGAAGGCAAGGCCCGCCCAGGGTGTGATGCCATGTTTCATCGCTATCCGGGCCACGGCCCACGATCCAAGACCCAAGAAGACAACGTTGACCAACACCAGGGTCCATGTGATGACCTCCGGCGAGGCAAGGCCGGCCGCCCCAGCGATCAGCGGGTACAGCATTCTCTGGCTCCGGTATGCGGGTCGATCGAGTATGGATGCGTTGTCGTCGGGTTCGGTGATCAATGGATCGTTCGCTTGAACGAAGAAGTATTTGCCGTCATGGCCCTGCGCAGGGCGCGTCAAGACCTCCCGTCCTAGTTTTTCCTCGGCGTACGCCAGCGTGACCGGCTCTTCCTCTCCAAAGGCAGTGAATACCGTGGGATCCCAGTTATCGAAAGCCAGGAGTCGAATGCAGAGAAGTACGCCTATCCCTACAGCCACGACTCCAACTGTCATTGCGCCCCGATTCCGGGTCACGAGGTCGACACCGTCAGTTCATTGATGATCTGAAGTGTCGGCGATCTATTCAGATCGTATGTCCTGGTTGGAAGATCAGGAAAAGGCTCCCCACTCAAGCAGCTCATCATGCGACGCCCCGCGTTGACGACACTTCCCAGATTGGTCATGTCACAACCCGGGACCCTGGCGGCGAAAAATGTGCCGAAACGCTCACGAAGCTGATCCTCCGTCCAGCCTGAACTGGGCGTGAACAACTGGCCGAGTAGATCTGGACCGTGATCCCCCATGAACAGGACGGCGTCGTCATCCCCGAGCATGTCGGCTGTCTCGATCATCATGTGATTCGCACACTCGACTTGATCGATGTAGTCGCTGCGAGCCGCGTCGGTCTCTAATGAATCCGCTCCACGTCGTCCGATGGCGAAACCGGACACTCCCCCATCCCAGTCCGCAGAACAATCTCCTTTTAGGAAGAGCGGCGGATGGGGCATCAGAACGTGCGCGAAGATCAGGTCCGGTTGGTCGTCTTCTAGGTACCGAGACAGATCACGATGCAACCAGTCAGCGACATGAAGCGCCCCGTCGGTGAACGTGCGACCGATCTCGAACCCGGGGATGTCCGTCAAGATCGACCGGTAGACGATGTCGAAGAATGTCTCATCCGGCCATGGCGCCCCTATGCATACGTCCACTGTTGGGCCGCAGCGAGTTCCGAGCCAGCCCGACTCCACGTGGATCTGGCGGTAACCCTGACCCTTTAACACACTGGCGAGGCGATTACTCCCACCCAGCACTTCGAGCAGGCCGTCGACATCCTGATCTGAAACCTCGCCCTCGCCGGCAACGTAATCCAGCTGGAGGAAAGATGGTATCGCAAGCTGTGTGCGCGCGTAGTTGGCCGAAATAGTTCCCGGAGCTTCGAACCCGCGATCGTCGAGATCCTCCAAGACGCCTCGATTGTCATACTGGTAGTAGCGATCCAGAACCTCTCTGCTGCCATATGCGTCGAAGAACACGACCAGGATGTCGGGCCGTTCGACCATGTTCTCCACAGACAGACTCGCACTCGTCTCTACATTCTGCGGACCTGCCTGCGCTAGATCGGCACGACCAACGATGTTCACCATCGGATACGCAACGATGAAGATCACTAGCCACGTAATGAGGAGCCTGAACGCGGCGAGCTGACGCAGACGGTAGCCAATGAGGCCAACCCCGACCGCCAGAAGGAAGAGCCCAAGCCGGTCCAGCGGATGGAATTTGCCCACGAGGCCACCGGCGTTGGCGAAGACCAGCATGAACAAGGCCGTTGCGTATGAGCTTCCTTCTGCGTCCAGGCCAAGCAGCACCAGAACCCGCCAGATGCCGATGCCCAGCGATGCAAGGAGCAGCCAAGCGAGCAACAACGTGAGCAGGATGGGGTTCTCACCCGCATTGGCCCACGCGGTCAGAACGCTATACGAACTGGCAGCAAGCACTACAAATGCGTACCAACGCCTGCCACTCTCCGCATCAGCGATCGATGGCCACGGCCGTTTGCGCGCAGTCGGAACATGCGAGTCGGATCGATCGGACTCGCGCCCGGTCAGGTGTTGGGTTGCCATGTCAGTTCGAGGCTCGGGCTTCCTACGTAGGAGTGCGCCGTTCGGAGTTGTCTCCGGGCGAGGTTGTCAGGCGTGGATTTCCTGCTCCTCGTGCTCATCGGCACGAGTGAACTTCGCCTTGATTGATCGCCATCTGAACCTGAGGAACGCTAGAGCGCCCGCGAAGCCCCCGACAAGCAGCTGAAGCAGCAAGCTGCCGGTCCCCGGGTCCAGGTAAGCCAGAGTTATGGATCTCATCTTCCTTCCGAGAGTTGATGTAGCTGTCCTTATCGGAAGCTGGGGGCGGGCCCTGAAGGCGCAGTCGGCCTTTGGAGCCAAACAAGCATCATCATCCCAAGGGGCCTAGACCATTTTCGGTTTTCTGGTAGGCGCGCCCGCATTCAGGGCAAGCTAAATCTCCCGCAAGCTTCCTCCCGCAGTCGCAGACCCAGCCCTCGTGACGGGCCGGATTGCCAAACACGAGTGCATGATCGGGCACATCGCGGGTTACCACCGACCCGGCGCCCACCATCGAATTGAAACCAAGCCGGATTCCACAGACGATCGTGCTGTTCGCTCCGATCGAGGCTCGGTCCGCTACCTCGGTCTTCACCCAGTCCTCGGGATATGTCTGATAGCGGGCTCGTGGCGACACGACGTTCGTGAACACCGTGTTGGGGCCGACAAAAACATCGTCGCCAATCGAGACCCCGTGCCAGATCAGAGAATTGTTCTTGATCACGACGCGGTCACCCAGAATTGCCCCGCTCTCGATGAAGGCGTGGTCTCCTATCTTGCAGTCGGATCCAACGACCGCTCCCTCCATGACATGGGCGAAAGCCCACACCTTGGTGCCGGATCCAACCTCCGACGTCTCAACGAGAGCGGACGGATGAACGAATACGTCGTTGGCCACGGCTCAGCTCTCGATCAAATCGAGCACGCGGTGAAGGACATCGATCACTTCGGATTGCTGGTCTGCGGTGATGCCCGGATACATCGGGAGCGACAACATCTCTCGCGCCGCCGCTTCAGTGCTAGGAAAGTCGCCCGCCTCGTAGCCCATGTAGGAAAGCGCACCTTGGAGGTGCATTGGGATCGGATAGTGGACACCGACACCGATACCGGCTTCGTGCATCCTGGACACGGCCTCGTCGCGGTTGGGCACACGGACGACATAGAGGTGCCAGACGTGTTCGTTTCCTGAGAGGACGGTCGGTGGTGCAACCCGACCGCGCTCGCCGAGCAGCTCGTCATAGCGTCCGGCGGCCTCCTGACGAAGCTTGTTCCAGTCGCCGAGCCTCCGGAGCTTGGCACCCAGGACAACCGCCTGAATCGAGTCGAGTCGGGAGTTGAACCCGATCTCGGGATGGTGATATTTCTGGGGAGATCCCCAGTTCCCGAGATTCCGGACATGCTGGGCCAGGTCGTCATCATCGGTCAGCACGGCACCGGCGTCGCCGTAGGCGCCTATGTTCTTGCCGGGGTAGAAACTGGTCGCTGCGACCGACCCTAATGATCCCGCGGGATGGCCATGACGCAGGGCGCCCTGGGACTGGGCGGCATCTTCGATGATGAACGCATCGCCGACAACCTCTGACAACTGGTCTACCGGTGCAGCCTGACCAAACAGGTGGACCGGCATAACCGCCTTCACCTCTGGGCCCATCGCCCGCTCCACAGCTTCGACATCGATCAGGTATGTCTCCGGGTCGCAATCGACCAGCTGGACCTGAGCCCCGGCGCGGATCACCCCAAGCGTGCTCGCGATGAAGCTGTTGGCTGGCACGATCACAACATCTCCGGCACCTAGTCCGAGGCCACGGACGGCCATCTCGAGGGCGTCGGTACCACTGGAGACTCCAACGCAGTGGGCGACATCGCAGAACTCTGCGAAATGCTTCTCGAAAGTTGAGACTTGCGGGCCCTGGATGAACGCGGTCGTTCGCATCACCTCGTCGATCCCGGTCATCACTTCGTCGGCGATCTGGGCGTGCTGCCACGCTAGATCGACCAAGGGAACTCTCACCTGACGCTCTTCACAATCTGCTGCTCTCCATTGGCCGCGATCGAGCGGTCGATTGCCTCGAGAACGGCGACGACGTCGGCACCGGCCCATCCGTCGGACAACCATCCCTCTTCTCCGCGGATGCGGGCGAGAAAGGCGTCGCACTCGGCGCGTAATGGCTCGCCCGTCGTCACGTGAGGGATCAGCACCTGCCCCTCTCTGATCTGGGATCTGAAGGCGGCGAACGTATCAGTGATCTCTGCCTCGGCGCCGACCACCCCCTTGTCGTAGATACGAAGAGGCTCATTGAGGTCCATGTCGTCTACTGTCAGCATCCGCTCGCTGCCGATGACGGAGATGAGCCGCCGCTTTCGAGGGTTGAGCCATGAGGCCTCGATATGGACGACGATATCTCCCGGGTATCTGAGCGTGGCGAAGACCACATCATGGACGCCCTGGTTCAGCCAGCTCCCTCCCGAGGCCGAAACGGCGTCGGGCACAGTTCCAAGCCAGAAGTTGGCGATCGAGATGTCATGGCTCGCCAGGTCCCAGGCGGCATTCACGTCGGCACGGACGGGGCCCAAGTTGGTCCTGGTCATGGATAGGTACTCGACCTGCCCTAGGTCGCCCGCGTCGACGTACTCCTTGGCGGCGCGGACAGCAGGGTTGAAGAGGAAGACATGTCCCACCATCAAGACTCGGTCTAGGGATTCAGCAAGCCGACAAAGCTCCGTTGCTTCCTCAAGTGAATTGGTGATGGGCTTCTCCACGAGGACGTGTTTCTTGGCCTCCAGCGCTCTACTGACCAACGCGCCATGCGTAGATGTCGGCGTGGCGATCACCACCGCATCGACCCGATCATCGCCGAGCGCGTCGTCGATATCCCCACTGAGGGAGACGGACGGGAATCGCTCGCCGATCGCCTTCCGTCTCACTTCGGCTTGGTCGACCACCCAAAGCGTGTGGCTGGATAGGTGATCGTTGAAGTTCCTCACCAGGTGTGGGCCCCAATGGCCTGCCCCCACCACCGCAACACCAATCATCATCTCCAGTTCACTCTCCAAGTATTCATTTCTTGATCCCGAGACCAAGCAGGAATAGAGGACGGAGGATGGACCACCATCCAACTATCGGCTTCATCTTTGTCTGCCCGAGGTTTTTCGGCGGATAGCGCTTGGTGACTCCCACTTCGGTCACCCGATAGCCGAGCTTGGCAGCCTTGTAGAGGAGATAGACCTCCAACTCGTACTCGTCGAGCCATCTTTGGTCGAGGGCGAGCTTTGGGTCGCGGAGCATCGATGTGCGCGCGGCCCGGAATCCATTCGTTGTATCGGTCAGCTTGGCGCTCGAGATGAGCCGAAAGATGAAGGGATGGAGACGGGTGGCCGCCTTTCTGTATAGAGGCATGTCGCCGTAGTCGCTGGAATTGGAGAGCCATCGCGAACCCTGCACGAGATCGGCCCCACCCGCGACGATCGGTTCCAATAGCAGCGGTATCTCCTCAGGCGAGTCCTTGTTGTTCCCAGCAATGACTACAGCGACGTCGAACCCGTGATCGATCGCATACTTGTATCCGGTTCGAATTGCGGCGCCCACACCCAGGGTCGTGCCTAGCTCGATCACGGTCGCTCCGGCTTCTCGGCACACGTCCGGCGATCCGTCAGTCGAGCCATCGTCGACGACCAGGAACTCGTCGACTACATCGCGAGGGACTCTCCGAATGACTTCGACGATCTTCAGCCTCTCGTCGAGCACTGGCGCCATGGCAAGGACTTTCACCCCGTCGTACATGTGTCTATCGATTGCCCGGATGCGGAGGGTCGACCAAGACGATGGAGGGCAAGCCACTTGGAGACGACTAGAGAGACAGCTTTTTTCAACTGCTGGGCATGTCGGTGCGGCGTTTCTGGCCTCATGATGAAAGGAGGCTCGAGACGTCGGAAATCGCAACTTCTGATACCTCCGGAGCGGGGTCATCGACTCCGGCATACTTGAACATGCGAGGTTCGAGGTCTTCCAGATCAGGATTGGCGATGCATGAGAGGACTCGGCGGAAGATATTTGGCAGGATCACGGGGTCGCCAACCGAGCATTCTGCTCCGTCACGAACAGCGAGGAAAACATTGAATCTCTCTTCCAGGTCTGTTCGTGACCAGGTCTCCGGATCACGAACGAGCTGGTTGCGTTGATCCGTGCCGTGATCGCCCACGACAACCACGACGTCGTCAGGCTCAATCATTCCAGTCAGATCGAGGACGAACTCGTCAACGCACTCCGTCTGCTCGAGATAGGCACTTCTGCGTTCCAGCAGTTCGTCGCCGGGTCGAACGAACTGGACACCATTCCGCTCGCGGCCGAACCGCGTCCGGCAGCTGTCGTCCAAGAAGAAGGGTGGGTGCGGCACCATCACATGGGCGAACACGAAACTGGGGCGCGAGTCTTCCGACAACGACGGGCCGTTCGCATCGAGCCAAGTCATTGTGTGTTGGGCTCCGACCGTGAATGCATAACCCATCGAACGGAGAATCGGCTTGCCGACGAGCGATCTCTCGGCAACGGAGAACATCGCTTCGTCCATTATGGGCGCCGGGATGCAGATGTCGACCTCCGGACCGCAGCGTGAGCCGCTCCATCCAGACTCCACCATGACCAGCTCGTAGCCCTCTGCTCGCAGAATGGAGCTGACGGAGTTCGAGCCGCCGATCATGTCCGAGAGCCGTTTCTCGGTCAAGGCTGTCACCCTGCCACCAGATTCGAGAGGGAAGGACATGTCGAGCAGACTCGGCAGGGAAGAACGGGTCGCTGGGTAGGCACTCCATGCATGAACCGGGACTTCGAAACCGATCTTCTCGAAACGTCGAATGACCGTCGAACGATCGAGACCGAAGTCGGATTCGAGGGTGAGGTTTCCTGCGTAGCCATCGAGCACCACTAGGAAGATGTCGGGGCGGTGGGACAGTGCCAAGGCTGAGCCGTCATGATGCACGGTCTCGTCGATGCCCGCCTGCGAAGCCTCACGAACCAGGCTGGTCACCGGACCCGCAATGAGAAACGCACAGAGCGCAAGAAAGAGAGCGTCCAACGCGTCGTGCCTCTCGATACGAGAGATCAGATAGGTCGCCACTACGGGCAGAACGACCAATACAACCCAGCCCAGTACCTCTCCCAGCGCGGACAGGAGAGCTCCCCCTCGCATCATCAATACCGTCACCAAAAAGACCGAATAGGTGGCCGACGTGGGACGTGCTCCCCGGCGCACCAGAAAGCCGGCAGCCAATATCGCACTGACCCAGAGCAGACCGATGAGTATCAGAATCCTCTCCGGATGACCGATGTCGTGGGGATTGTTGGCAACGACCTCTAAGGGAGCGAACGCCGCGGCCGTGCCGAGAATGGCAATCCCGACCCAGGTCAGCTTCTTCCGCTTGCGAGCCTCTTGTGAGTCGCTCCGGTCGCGCTGCAGGACTGTCATGTCTGCTCATGAGGCCGGTGCATGCCATACGATCTTGAAGGCGCAACCGCCGCAAACCCCCAGGACGACTCAGCCCGCCTCCGCCACCTCACGCAGCTCACGACGGAGTTCGTTGACTTCGTCGCGCAACCTTGCGGCGTACTCGAACCTGAGTTCCTTCGCAGCCTCATGCATCTCGTCTTCCAGACTCATGATCAACCTGGTCAGGTCGTCCCCCTCGAGATCGATCGGCCTCCTCGGTTCGACGTCTCGTCTCCTTCTATCGCCCTTTGGGGCCTCGGTCTGAACCAGTTCCAGGATGTCGGAGACACGTTTTCTCACGGTTTGCGGGTCGATGCCGTGCTCCTCGTTCCACACGGTTTGTGCCCGTCGTCGCCGGTTGGTCTCATTGATCGCACGCTGCATCGAGTCGGTGACGTTGTCGGCGTACATCACCACCTGGCCATCGACGTTCCGCGCCGCCCGCCCGATGATCTGTATCAGTGAGGTCTCCGATCGGAGGAAGCCTTCCTTGTCGGCGTCGAGGATGGCCACGAGGGACACCTCGGGTAGGTCGAGACCCTCACGGAGCAGGTTGATCCCGACCAGAACGTCGAAATCACCGAGACGGAGCTCGCGCATGATCTGCACCCTCTCCAGGGTGTCGATCTCGGAGTGCATGTAGCGGGCCCTGACCCCCATCTCCAGCAGATAGTCCGTCAGATCCTCGGCCATTTTCTTGGTGAGGGTCGTCACCAAGACTCGCTGCTCCCGGAGGGCACGCTCCCGGATCTCGTGGAGGAGATCGTCGATCTGACCCTTGGTGGGCCGGATCATCACCTCGGGATCGACCAGCCCGGTAGGACGAATTATCTGCTCGACGACCTGGGTCGAGCGAGAGATCTCGAAGTCCGACGGAGTGGCCGAGAGAAATACCACCTGGTTGGCCTTCTCCAGCCATTCGTCGAAACGAAGCGGGCGGTTGTCCTTCGCCGAGGGGAGCCTGAACCCATGCTCCACGAGGACCTCCTTGCGGGAGTGGTCCCCCTCGTACTGGCCACCGATCTGGGGCACGGTGACATGGGACTCGTCGACGATGGTCAGGTAGTTCTTGGGGAAGTAGTCGAGAAGCGTGTACGGAGCCTCCCCTTCCGACCGCCCGTCCAGGTAACGGGAGTAGTTCTCGATGCCGGAGCAGAACCCGACCTCGCGCATCATCTCCAGGTCGTAGTTGGTTCGCATGCGGAGCCGCTGCGCCTCGAGCATCTTGCCTTTTCCCTCGAGCTCGGCGAGACGCTGCACGAGCTCGATCTCGATGCCGGCAATTGCCTTCTTCATCCGCTCCCGCTCGGTCACGTAGTGGGTGGCCGGGAAGACGAACAGCTCGGAGAGCTCGTCGACCACTTCGCCGGTGACCGGGTTGAGCCGGATGATGCGCTCTACCTCGTCCCCCCAGAACTGGACCCTGACGATGGTCTCCTCGTAGGAGGGGAACACCTCGAGGGTGTCACCTTTCACCCGGAACTTGCCGCGGATCAGGTTGACCTCGTTGCGCTCGTATTGGATGTCGACCAGTCGCTGAATGGCGTCCTTCATCGGGTACTCCACCCCCTGGACCAGACGGAGCAACTGGCCCATGTACTGCTCCGGGGAGCCGAGGCCATAGATGGCCGACACCGATGCGACGATGATCACGTCGTCCCGGACCAGCAGGCCTGCGGTGGCCGAGTGGCGGAGCCGGTCGATCTCGTCGTTGATCGTGGCGTCCTTCTCGATGTAGGTGTCGGTTTGCGGGATGTAGGCCTCGGGCTGGTAGTAGTCGTAGTAGGAGACGAAGTACTCCACCCGGTTGTTGGGGAAGAGCTGGCGGAACTCGTTGGCCAACTGGGCGGCCAACGCTTTGTTGGGGGCGAGCACCAAGGTGGGCCGTTGGACCTGTTCGATGGTCCAGGCGATAGTGGCCGATTTCCCGGAGCCGGTTATCCCCAGCAGCGTCTGGAAGCGGTCCCCGCGCTCGATCCCGGCGGCCAGGGCGGCGATAGCCTCGGGCTGGTCGCCGGCAGGGGCGAAGTCGGACACGATCTTGAACTCGGGCACCGGATGGAGGGTACCGGCGGGAGGTGACAAGAACTGTCCGCTATTCGGCCTCGACGAGATACCCAACGAGTTGGCCGACCGTTGCCTCCAGCGACTCCAGATCGCCGTGGTTGGGGACGACCAGCGCGGCTCCCGCTAGCCACCGTGCCCGGGACGGCTGTGCTGCCATCCGCTCTCGGACCTCCGCCTCCGACATCCCCCGTTTCATAGCCCGTCGCACGCGGATCTCGTCCCGGGCGTCGACCACGATCCGCGGCCAGCCCAGCCCCGGATCCACCAGCGGCATTTCCACCGCCGCCACTCCATCAAATCCCTCCAACTCGGCCTCGATTCGGCCGAATATCAGAGGATGAGTGATTTCCTCCAGGGCTCGGAGCTCGTCGGGGTTGGCGAACACGATCCGGGCGAGCGCCTTGCGATCTATCTCGCCTTCGAAGACGACCCCCGGCCATCGTCCCGCGACCGGGGCCAGGGCTTCGTTCGCCAGGACAGCATGCCCAACGGCATCGGCGTCGACGGTGCGGACACCGCGCGTCGCCAGTAGACGGCGCACCTCGCTCTTTCCCGATCCGATCCCACCCGTGATCAGCCAACGTCCATCCGGAGAACTCACCGCTGCCGACGGTAGCCTTCCGAGCATGACGGTCGCCGTTCCGGCTCCGTGGGAATTCCGGCTCCATCGCAGCGTCACCATCGGGCAATTCGTCGTCCTCATCCTGGCGGTGGTCATCGATCTGCTGGCCAGCGAGGGCCAACCTGACGGTGATTCACTCTTGGCGATCGGGGTGGCGACCCTCTATGTCCTAGGAAGCGCCGCGGTCCCCGAGAGCTGGTACCGGCTGCGTTTCGGGGCGGAGGCGATCACGCTGATCGGCGCCTTCTTCACGATTACCGCCGTCACTCTCACCGGTGGGGTGGCCAGCCCCTACATCCTGCTGTCGATGGGCCCGTCCATCTTCGCCACGATCTATGGCGGGCTGCGCACAGGCCTGACCACCGGGCTTCTCTCGATTGCCCTCCTCACGCTGGTCAGCCTCGCCCAGGGCCAACCACTAACCGCGGCCCTGCCGGCCATGGGCCTGTACATCGCATTCGTGCTGCTCGTCACAGTGATCCGCCGATTGCTCGAGGACGCCCATCGGCAGGCCGGAGAGCTGGCCGAGGCGACAGAATCGGCCACACAGAAACTGGAGAACCTCGAAGAGATCCATGGGGTGCTGCTCCGCCTCTCCGAGGACATCTCGGCCGGACGGCTCAATGCGGTGGAAGTGGCCGCCGACACACTCGAGGCGATCCTGGCCCGTATTCCGGGCTCCTCGGGGCGTCTCGTGCTGAACGAGGCGGAAGGACCTGTGATTCTCGCCTCGCGAGGTGTTCCTGCTCAGGAACCCCATCCATACCAGGTTCCGCTCTCCACCCTCGACAGCACTGTTGGCACCCTGGAGCTGCTCACGCCTGAACCCCTCTCGAAACCCGACTTGATCGACATCGAGGCATTCGTGCAGCCGGTGAGCATCGCATTCGCCAACCTGCAGCTCCTCCAGAACATCGTCGGCTCGGCAGTGGCCGAAGAGCGCATTCGCCTCGCCAGGGAGATGCACGACGACATCGGGCCTTCTCTCGCCTCCCTAGGTCTGGCCCTCGACATGGCGGCGATGCAGCAGGCACATCATCCCGAGCTGTCAGCAGATCTGAAGGTCCTGCGCACCAACGTCACCAAGCTCGTCGAGGATGTGCGTGCCTCCGTGGCCGATCTCCGTATCGCCCCGGGGCCCACCTTGACCGCCAGGTTGCTGCAGTCCACGGCCGGGCTCGATGGTGATCCACAGGTCGTCGTTGACCTCGAGGAGCGACGCCCGCCACGGCCCGCCGTCATCTCCGACCTGACCTCGATCATCACCGAGGCGACCCGGAATGCCCACAACCATTCCGGCGGCTCCCAGATCCTCGTCTCGGGCAGGATCGACCGCAGCCGCGGTGTCTGCTCGGTGATCGACGATGGCGCCGGCTTCGATCCCACATATGAGCCGGATGGCCATTTCGGCCTCATAGGCATGCGGGAACGTGCCGAGAAGATAGGGGCGAAGATCAGCTTTCAGCCGACACCCGGAGGAGGGACGACCGTGACCGTGGAATGGGGTAATCGATGATTCGCGTGATGATCGCTGACGACCACCAGCTGTTCGCCGAGGGGTTGAGCCAGGCGCTGGACATTCTCCCCGACACCCGTGTGGTGGGGGTGGTGGACTCCGGACCGGCCCTCGAGACGGCACTCGAGACCCAGCCGGCCGAAGTCTCGATCGTGGACATCGAGATGCCCGGTGGTGACGGGATCGATACCATCTCGGGCCTGGGACGAAGGACCAACGCCATCGTTGTCTCGATGTATGCCAGCGATGAGCAAAAAGAACGCGCTTTCAGGGCGGGGGCGAAGGGCTTCTTCTCCAAGGGGGTGCCTCTCGTCACACTTGCGGCCGCGATCCGTGCGGTGGCGGATGGAAGGGACCTGATCTCACTGGACGACACGGCCCGGGATGAGTTGCTGGAGGAATACGGTCAGGCCCGTCTCGACCCTGGGGCGGCATCGCTCACCGAGAGGGAAAAGGAGATCCTCCAGCTTCTCGCTGTTGGCGTTTCGGCCACGGACGAGCTGGCCGACCGGCTGTACATCTCCCAGAAGACGGTGAAGAACCACCTCGCATCCATCTTCCAGAAACTGGCCGTGAGCGACCGGACCCAGGCTGCGATAGAGGCAATTCGACTTGGGATAGCACGGCCTAACTAGTCACCATGTTGCCGGAAGTTATCCAGACCATTTGGGCCTTGAGGCCCATCACCGATTTCCACCATAGGACTTACTCTGATGCGGGTGAGCAAGGGAGTTGAAATGTACGCCAGGTTGATGAGGTACCTCGGCAACGAGAAGGGTGCTTCTCTCGTCGAGTACTCACTCCTCGTCCTCCTCATAGCCATCGCGGCTTTGACCGCCGTGGCCTATTTCGGCGGTGAGCTGAGCAGCACATACTCAGACATCAGCTCGAATCTGGTGGACGCGGGGTCGTAGGGGATAGTTCCCGGGACCCATTGTTCCGGGGATAGGTAGGGCTACTTTGCCCGTTTGCAAGCCAAGGCAACAACCCAAGGAGGGGTTCCATGTTTGCTCTGTGGACCAAGTTCACCAGCTGGATTCAGGAGGAGAAGGGTGCCTCGATGGTTGAGTACGCCCTGCTCGTCGTCCTGATCGCCATCGTCGCTCTCGTCGCCGTGCAGCTTGCCGGTGAAGAGGTGTCGAACACCTTCAGCGAGATCGGTTCCGGCCTCAGCTGATAGTCGTCGATTCGACGTCAGGAAGAGGGCCCGCACCTCGGTGCGGGCCCTCTTTTTCGTCTTGTGTCGACCTTCCAGCAGTCGAATCGAAAGGGCCAACCAACCGGCCAATTCCTCGATATTCCTCTCAGGTTTTCGCCAGGCCCGGCCGATAAATCTCATGCAAGCCAGATTGGTTGACCCAAGGAGGGGCTTCATGCTTGCTTTGTGGACCAAGGTAGTGAGCTGGATTCAGGAGGAGAAGGGTGCCTCGATGGTTGAGTACGCCCTGCTCGTCGTCCTGATCGCCATCGTCGCTCTCGTCGCCGTGCAGCTTGCCGGTGAAGAGGTGTCGAACACCTTCAGCGAGATCGGCTCCGGGCTCAGCTGAGCTGAAAGCTCAGATCGACGAAGAAGGGACTCCCTCGGGGGTCCCTTCTTCTCTTGTCGCCATGGGCCGATCGACTCATTGCCCCCACAGTCGGCAGCCCTTACGGTCACGCGACAAGTCAACGACGATTCGGGAGGCCATCGTGACACGGCTCTGGACCAGGGTCATGTACAGGATCAGAGAGGACGAGGGTGCCTCGATGGTCGAGTATGCGTTGCTCATTGTCCTGATCGCTATCATCGCCCTGCTCGCCATCAGGTTGGCAGGCAATCAGGTGTCCGAGGCCTTCAGCGAGGTCGGCTCCGGTCTCCAGTAGCCGACGTCATGGTCTGAGGACGACGAACTCTTCGTCCTCGTATTCATTCGACCAGCCGGCCGCCTCCAGCTCGCCGACCAGCTCCTCCTCCGCCCTCAGCAGCACTTGTTCGATCCCATCCCGCTCGAACACCGGCTCCCAATCACGCTCCAGGTCCCTGACCTCGACGTATTCGACCATGCGCTCGCCGTACAGCTCGGCCCGGTCGTCGATGTAGACCAGCCGCTCCGGGCCTTCCGCCCAGATCAGATAACCGCCTGTGCTGTCGTCGTGGAACGTGGGCACATCGGCCAGCCGCTCCGAGGCTGCAACCGGAAAGCGCTCCTCGTCGATCGACCCGTCGGAGATGATGAACCACGGTGTGATCAGCACCACTAGGCCGAAGATGAGCGCTGCAGGCACAGAGAAGCGCTTTCTGGCGCCGGCAGCCATGTCGGCGAGGGCGACACCCATCAGCGGAACCAGGGCGATCCATGCCGGTGGGACAGCACGGGTGGCGCTCAAGGCGAGTATGAGGAAGGGAACGAGGATGATCAGGTGTCTGGGCGTGATCCTGTGGCGGGCGGCCCCGATCACGATCAGACCGATCCCGATCAAGAACGGAGCGAAGACGACCGACATGAGCTCGGGACGTCTCCACTCGGACAGAAGGGCCAGGGCGGGCCCGGCGTCCGAGAAATCGAGCAGGAACTCGAGAACACCAAGCCCATGGGCGGTGAGGAACGTTGTCAGCCCGGCGACGATCGCCGTCGGCAGAGCCTTCCACTCTTTCTCGAGGATGATGGTGAGACCGAGATAGGCCAACCCGATCACGAAGCTGCCGTGTACCGAGGCCCAGATCCAGAAGAGGAACGGGATCGTCCATCGGGTGACAGGTCGGTCCCATGCCACCACCACGAGGACGAAGAGAGCAAAGGAGAACAGCACCGGCCGCGGGACCAGGAACGAGATCATCAGCAGCGTGGTGAGAGCCACGATGATGGCGGTGGACCACTCGCTCTTGGAGCGACGGTATGCAATGAGCCCGATTCCCAGGAACGTGATCGAGCTGAGGAGCAGCATCATGGGTGGCACGAAGCCGAGTCCCCAATTCGACTCGCCCCACGAATAGAGCAGCTCAGCCAACCAGCTCTGAGTCAGCCATCGCTCACCCAGCATGGTGAACGAGAACGGATCGGCGGTCAGGACCTCACCGGCCCGCGCCTGGAGGCCCCCTGCCCGGACATGCCACAGGAACGAGTTGTCCTTGATCGGTGCCCAAGCATCGATTACGAGAGCAACCCATGGCACCAGCAGCGCCAGATGCGCCAGCGAGAAGCGCCCCAACTGAGATCGCCGCTGTGACGGCCGCTCAGCCGCCAGAGCCATCAGTTGTTGGCGAAGGCGCCGCCGATCGAAATGGCGGCCGGGCCCAACAGCACGATGAACAGGGCGGGGAAGATGCAGAACACGAGCGGAAAGACCAGCTTCACCGGTGCGGCGAACGCCTTCTCCTGGGCCCGCTGGCGCCGCTTGACCCGCATCTCGTCGGCCTGCACCCGTAGCACGCGTGCAATCGTCACACCGAATGCCTCGGCCTGGATCATGGCCAGGATGAACGAGCGCAGCTCCTCGAGGTCGGTGCGATCCATCAGGTGCCTCATGGCGTCACGACGGCTGACACCCACTCGGGTTTCCTGGAGCATCCGGAAGAACTCCTCCGAAAGCGGCCCGGGGACGGTGGCGACGACACGTGACAGAGCGGCATCGAAGCCGAGCCCGGCTTCTACCGAGATCACCAGTAGGTCGAGCACGTCGGGTAGCGCCTTCAGCATCGTGGCACGCCGATCGTCCATCTTGCGCCGCAACCACGCGTCCGGGCCGAAGAAGCCCAGCACGATCGGCATGCCGAACAGGAAGATCCGCTGCATGCTGGTGCTGCCGAAGTCCGTCAGGAAGAAGGCCGCGAACAGACCGGCCACCGTGGTCAGCAGCTTGATGACGATGAAGGACAGGGCATCCAGGTTGCCGGGGTTGCCTGCCAGCACCAGTTGATGCTGCTTCTTCTCCAGATAACCCACCGGGGTGAACCGACGAAGGAAACCGGAGAGCTTCAGCACCACCGGGCCGATCGTCCGTTGTGCCAGAGGCTTGGACAGCTCCTCGTCGCGCACCGTGCCGGCACTGGCTCGGCCATATACGGCGAGGCGGTTGTTCATGTCCTCACGGGCCTTGGTCACCCCGAGCCCGATCCAGACGATGACGAAGAAGACCAGCGCCGAGACCGTGATCACAGCGAGCATCTGACCGTCGAGTGCAGTGATGTTCATACTTCGATGTTCACAATCTT
>JAICNB010000105.1 GCA_025928935.1 Acidimicrobiia bacterium | reverse complement strand
CGAGATTAGGGACGCAAGCTCGCGTCGAGCTCGACAGTCGCGACCTGAGTCCACTCCCCGTCGACGATGTGTTGCTCGCCGAAGTTCGGGCTGGACAGATTGCCGAACTCGTTCACGTCGAGCGACGATGATGCCCCGTGGTAGTCGATGTCCTCTCCCGCCTCGATGGCAGCGACACCGTCGGCGTAGCCGTACACCGTGGTTCCCGGCGGGTTGAGGAGGTTCGTGATCTCGGCGGCCACCGCTGGGCCATCCGTGGTTCCGGCTGCGGTGATCGCCAAGGCCAGGATGATGTACTGGTCGTACTGGTTGGCGTCGTAGAGGCCGGCGCTGGGCTGTTCACCGGTGATCGCCTCGAATCTCGGCGCGTAGCTCTGGTAAGCCGGGCTCTCCGTGTCGTAGGCCGCGATGGCGGAGCGAGCCACTCCGTCGCCGATCTCGACGCCCTGTTGGGTCAGAGCGGCGATCTCAGGCACGGTCATGTCCGGCGAGAACAGGAAGGTCCCTCCGTAGCCGCGACGCTGCCACTCGGTGAGAATGATGCCTCCCGCCTCGAACCCCGACCCTACGTAGACGACCTCAGGCTCGTCGGCGAATGCCTGGTCGACCTGAGCCTGATAGGAAGACTGCCCAGGATCGAAGCGCACATCGGCGATCACTTCGCCGCCGATCACGTCGGTGAATACCTGCTTGAACACGTCGGCGGGAGCCGACGCCCCTTCCGTGTTTTGCACAAGCATCGCCACCCGGGTGAAACCGGCGTCCCGAGCGAACTGGGCGGAAATCAGGCCCCCGTCCGAGTCTGAGGAGGTGATCCTCCAGATGTAATCACCACCGGCCTCGTCCAGCTCGGACGTACCGCATGCAGGACAGATCGTCGGAAGCTGGAGGTCCTTGATCGCCTGCAGGTTGGCGATGGCACCATCGGACTCCGGGCCGCCCAAGGCGTCAACATCTTCGACATCGACGATTTGGGAGAAGCCTTGCACGGCGCCCTCCACGGTGGACTTGTTGTCGACCACGATCAACTCCACCTGACGACCGAGAACGCCGCCTGCGTCGTTGATCTCGGCGATGGCGACGTCAGCTCCGGCTTTGCTGACGTCGTAATACGGTGCGTAGTCGCCGGTCACCCCGATCAGCATCCCGAACTTGATCGGGCCTTGCTCACCGTCATCTGCCGTAGTGGTAGCGCCGCCGTCCGCCGTGGTGGTAGCACCGCTACCTCCGCTGGTCGTGGTGGCTCCAGCGCTGGTGGTGTCGGAGCCCCCGGCATCACCACACGCCGCTACGACAAGGGCGATCACCGCAAGAATGATCAGTTGTCGCATTCCATGTTTCATCTTCGGTCCTTTCTTGTCCTTCTCCTCCAGGAGTTGTCAGTCCACCGATCCGATCAGGTCGATCTCGACGAGGGCGTCCTTGACCAGGAGCCCGGTTGTTCCCACCGTGGTGCGTGCTGGTGGCACCGGGAAGTTTTCCTTCCAGACTTCGTCGAAGGCATTGAAATCGCGCATGTCGGTCATGAAGACCTGTGCTTTGAAGACATTGGCCAGAGAGGACCCGGCAGCCTCGAACGTCTGCCTGCAATTCTCAAGGATGAACCGGGTTTGGGATTTGATGTTCGACCCGTAGTACGGGAACGCAGGGTTGGCACGAGCCTCCTCTGGGATCCCGGTAACGAAGTCCGATGCGAGCTGCCCGGCGGCGAACACAAGGTCGTCCACCACGACGGCTTCCGAATATGCCGCGATCGGCCGGGGCGCATCCGATTTCACCACACGTTTCGTGGTGTCATTGGTGTGAGCGATCAGGTCTATCTCGAGGAGCTGGTCCGGTCCCGAACCCAGCAACTCCGTGGTTCCGACTGTGGTTCGTGGCGGGGGCGACTCGGCGAAGTACTCCTTCCATACCTCGTCAAAGGCGTTGAAGTCGTGCAGGTTCCGCATGAAGACCTGGGCCTTGACGACGTTGCTCAACGAGGAGTTGGCCGCACCAAAGGTCTTCTTGAAGTTCTCCAGGATGAAGCGAGTCTGCAACTTGATGTCGGAGCCGTAGTAGGGGAATGCGGGATTGATCCGCGCTTCGGCCGGAACGCCAGTGACGAAGTCGTTGGCGATCTGCCCGGCGGCGAACACGAGGTTCCCAACCCGGATCGCTTCGGTGTAGTTGGCCATGGGCCTTGGTCCGGGCGAGACGATCACCTCATGATCCACCTCGTTGGTGTGACCGATGAGGTCGACCTCGAGGAGTTGGGCCGGACCGGCTCCCAGCAGCTCACTGGTCCCTACGGTGGTCCGCGCCGGGACATTGTCCCCGAAGTACTCCTTCCATACCTCGTCGAAGGCGTTGAAGTCGTTCATGTCCATCATGAAGACCTGGGCCTTGACGATGTTTTCCAGCGACGACCCGGCTGACTCGAAAGTGGTACGCAGGTTGTCCAGGATGTATCGGGTCTGCTGCTTGATCTCCGATCCGTAGAACGGAAAACCCTTGTTGGTCGATGCCTCGTGTGGAACCCCGGTGACGAAGTCAGAGGCGAGCTGGCCCGCGGCGAAAACGAGATTGCCCGCCTTGAAGGCTTCGGAGTAATTGGCCATCGGGCGGGGGGCGCTCGATTGCACGAGCTCGGGCTTCATCGAACCTCCTTGGGTGGCTGCAGGGTTTTTGACGATACACAACTCGCGTGAGCGCTGCTCAACCGAGTTTGATACATCTCAACCGGAGAGTATTGCCCAGATCGAACCAGGCGTGATGGGAAGCTCTGTGATTGCGTCTTGCCGTCCGAGTGCGTCGCCGACAGCGGCCGCTATCGCGGCGCCGACCGCATTGATCCCACCCTCGCCGGCGCCTTTGACCCCAATCGGGTTGAGTGGACTGGGAAAGTCCTCCGAGAGCAACACGTCGACTTGAGGAGTCTCGGAGGCAGTAGGGACCAAGTAGTCCATGAAAGAGGTCGCCAACGGCTGACCCGACTCGTCGTATCGGAAGGCCTCGAACAAGGCCCCACCAACTCCCTGTGCCACCCCACCGACCAGCTGGCCTTCGATCAGCATTGGGTTGACCGAACGACCGACGTCGTAACCCACCAAGTATTCGGTCACCCGGCAGCCCCCGGTGACCGGATCGATCTCGACGACCGCGGCCTGGACACCGTAGGGATAGGTCATGTGATCGGTGTTGAACTCCGCTGTTGCCGTCAGATTCGCTCCAGCCGCCGCGGCTGCGGCCGCCACCTCGCCGAGCGTCAGCGACGGCCCTCCCGGGCTTCCTTCGACCGAGATGCGCCCTCTCTCGATGCGGAGGTCGGCCGGATTGGCTTCGAGCAGGCTCGCAGCCTGCTGCAGAGCCTGCTCCCGAACCTGGGCCGCCGCGATGCTCGTGGCCGATCCAGTCATCACGGTCACCCTCGTGGCGAAGGCCCCCATGCCCCGATCGATGCGATCGGTCTGACCGTGGGTCACCCGGATACTGTCGATGTCGACACCGATGCCGTCGGCGCATATCTGGGCGATCGCTGTCTCCACCCCCTGACCCACCGATGCGGCTCCAGTGATGACCTCGACCGAGCCTTCCCCGCCGACTTCGACCCTGACTTCGTCGAAAGGGCCCAGGCCACTCTTCTCGACGAAGCACACCACACCCAGCCCAACCAGCTCGCCGTTGGCGCGCCTGCTCTGCAGGTCGGCGCGCAACTCGGCATAGCCGAGCCGCTCGACCACCCGATCAAGAAGACGTCCGTAGTCACCGGAGTCATAGGTGACCTCAGTGGCCAAGGCGCTGTATTGCCGGTCGAACGGGATGTTGTCCGGGGGGATGAGATTGATCCGGCGGGTCTCGACCGGGTCCATTGCCATCTCGGCCGCAACCAGGTCGAGGATGCGCTCCCGGATGAAGCTCCCCTCGTAGCGGCCTGGCGACCGATATGTGCCCGCCGGGGTCTTGTTGGTGAGGACGATGTGTCCCCGCGACCGATACGCCGGAAACAGGTAGGGGCCGGGCAGCATCGCCCCGGTCAGGTCGGCGACCGTCGCCCCATGGGTGCGGACATAGCCTCCCTGGTCCTGCCAGAACTCGTCGTCGACGACGTGGATGAATCCGGTGTGGTCGAATCCGACCTTCACCCGATGCACCTGATCCCGGGAATGATTGGTTGCGATGAAATGCTCGCGCCGGTCCTCGATCCAGCGGACCGGGCGGCCCAGACGCATGGCCGACGCACAGACGAGGACGTCTTCGGGGTAGAGCTCGCCCCTCACTCCGAAGCCGCCTCCAACGTGATTCTCAAACAAGTGGACCTTGTCTTGCTCGAGGCCGAGCATCGTGGCGATGGCGAACCGGTTGTAGTGAGGTACTTTGGCCGCCCCGAACATGTGGAGCACGCCCTCGACAGGGTCCCACACCCCGATGGCGCCCCGGGTCTCCATAGGGACACCCGTGTGCCGCCCCACTCGCAGCTCGACTTCGAGCACATGAGGTGAAGCCGCCAATCCGTCATCGACATCGCCGTACCCCTTCTCGACGAGTGCGACCTCTGAGCTCAGCCCGTCTTCGAATTCCCCGGGCACCATCGGGTCGAGCTGCGGCTCCAGATCTTCGATCTCCGGCCACACGAGCTCAGCAGCGTCTTCGGCCAAATAGGGATCTTCGGCGATTACCACGGCAACCGGCTCACCGACATAACGGACGCGATCTTTGGCTAGGACGGGCTGGCGGTAGGGGTCGAGGCCGCCCACCTTGGTCATTCGAATTTCGATCGGTGGCAGGTCCAGATCGCTGGCGGTGAGCACCGCGATGACCCCGGGGGCATTCTCGGCTTCGGCCGTGTCGAATCCGATGAGCCGTCCATGGGGAACCGGCGACCGGACCACCCGCATCGCCGCCATGTCGGGGAAGGCCAGGTCAGCAACAAACATTGCATCACCGGTGAGAAGAGGCGGGTCCTCGAGCCGCCGGACCGACTGGCCGACGTAGCTCATGGGCGCATTCGGGCCGCGGCGGCTTCAACCGCAATGAGGATGTTCTGATATCCAGTGCAGCGGCACAGGTTCGAGGACAGAACCTCTCTGAGCTCGTCACGGGTGAGGGAGGGATCCTCGTCGAGGGCTCCCTTGGCCAGCATCAGAAAGCCGGGGGTGCAGAACCCGCATTGAAGCCCGTGATGCTCCCAAAACGCCTCCTGGAGGGGATGGAGGACACCGTCGGTGGCGAGTCCCTCCACCGTTTCGATGGCCGTGCCTTGGCATTGGACGGCGAAGAGAAGACAGGAGCGCACCGGGGACCCGTCGATCAGGATGGTGCAGGCCCCACAAACCCCGTGCTCACATCCGAGATGTGTCCCGGTGAGCCCGCAGTCTTCGCGGATCGTGTCGGCCAGAGTCTTCCTCGGCTCGACCTGGACCGAATACTCCCGGCCGTTCACCAACAGGGTGATGTCCCGGGGCGGGATCATGCCGCACCCTCCATCGTGCTTCGAATCCGATCCCTGATCCTCGAAGGGGTCGCCGGCATCTCGGAGATTCCCACACCCAGAGGACGCAGAGCGTCGCAGACGGCGTTGATCACGGCCGCGGGAGCGCCGATCGCGCCACCCTCACCCAACCCTTTGGCCCCGGTGATCGAAGCATCGGTGATGGTCTGCAGGTGATGGATCTCGATGTTTGGGATCTCAGACATGGTCGGAGGCAGATAGTCGAGAAGAGACGTGGTCAGGATGTTGCCGCTCTCGTCATAGATGATCTCCTCGAACAGCGCATTAGCGATCCCTTGTGCCACACCGCCGGCGATCTGCCCATCGACGATCATCGGGTTGATGAGCAGACCGGCGTCCTCGACGACAACGAATCGTTCGAGCCGGACACCCCCGGTCTCGATGTCGACCTCGACGACGGCAACGTGGCAGGCATTGGAGAAGGTGCCGGCCGGGTCGTAGGTGGCGACGGCCCGCAACCCCGGG
>JAICNB010000058.1 GCA_025928935.1 Acidimicrobiia bacterium | reverse complement strand
CGGTATTAATCCAGGTTTCCCTGGGCTATCCCGATCTGTGGGGCAGGTTGCTCACGTGTTACTCACCCGTTCGCCGCTCCGTCATATCGGTGGGTTACCCCTCCGATGTGCGTCGCTCGACTTGCATGCATTAGGCACGCCGCCAGCGTTCGTCCTGAGCCAGGATCAAACTCTCCAACGTACATTCAAGGCTGACGCCCGGAGGCGCCGGCCGATCCTGTCAGTTATGAGTTTGCAATTGGGTCCAGGGCCCGTGAGGGGCCCTAGAGCTGATTGCTATACAGATGCTCACTCATCACGGCGACCGAAATCACCTGATGGGTGTGCATGCTGGCTTTTGGCACATTGTTCAGTTGTCAAGGAGCCCAGAGCTCCCACTCTTACTGTCAGGCGGGCCGACGTCGGCATCTGCGATGCCCTCGTGGCCCCGATACAAAGTGAATCCGAGGCGACGCGAACATAGCGCCGTCCCGGTGTTCCAGTGGGTGGCCGGGGATGTGTTCCCCAGCCGGGAGTCGAATAGTAACGACACCCCTCAGTTAGTCAAGTCAATCAGACGAGCCGGACGAATCGTCGCTTGCCCACCTGGAGAACCCGCCCTTTCAACTCGGATCTGCCGAGCTCTTGGGTCTGGACCGTCTCCCCATCGAGCTTCACCGCCCCCTGGGCGAGGAGTCTCCTCGCCTCGGAACCAGAGAGCCCGAGAGCGTCCCGAATGAGGGACGGGACGGTCACCGGATCCTCTTCCGGGAGTGTGAACGCCTCGATCTCGTCGGGAATTCCCCCCCGCTTGAACACCTGGTCGAAAGCCCGTTCGGCCTCTTCTGCGGCCTCCGCTCCCCAATAGAGGGCGGTGACGGCACGGGCCAAACGACGTTTGGTCTCCCCCGGGTGCAACTCGCCGGAGACGAGTCCCGACTCGATCACGGCCACCTCCTCGGGATCGAAATCCGCGGCCAGGGGAAACCACTCGACCATGGAGGTGTCGGGGATGCTCATGGTCTTACCGAACATCTCCTCGGGCGGATCCTCGACCCCGATGTAGTTCCCGACCGACTGCGACATCTTCTTGACCCCGTCGGTGCCGACCAGGAGTGGCATCGTCATCGCCACCTGCGGTTCCATCCCGTATCTCTCCTGGACCACCCGCCCCATCATCAGGTTCCACAGCTGGTCCGAGCCGCCCAGCTCGACATCGGCCTGAACCGCCACCGAGTCGTAACCCTGGAGAAGGGGGTAGAGGAACTCCATGACCGAGATCGGGCTCCCCTCCTGGTAGCGCTTGGCGAAATCCGACCGCTCCAGCATCTGGGCCACGGTCGCCGCCGAGGTGAGCTCGAGCAGCCCGGCCATGTCCAGCGACCCGAGCCACTCCGAGTTGCGCCGGATCTCCAGGTTCTCATCGAGGAGGACACGGCGGAACTGGCCGAGCACGTTATCGGCGTAACCGTTGACTTCCTCGGCCGTGAGGCGCCGCCGGGTCTCGGATCGGTCAGACGGGTCGCCGACCTGTCCCGTGAAGTCACCCACGATCAACACCGCGGTGTGGCCCATTTCCTGAAAATGACGCAGCTTGCGGAGCACCACCGCCCATCCCAGGGTCACCGACGGCGCAGTCGGGTCGAGGCCCAGCTTCACCCGCAACGGTCGGCCCAGCTCGAGCTTCCGGGCGAGCTCGTCAGGTGGGACCACCTGGTCGGTGTGACGAAGCAACTTGGAGAGCTGGTCGGCGAACATCAGCGGGAGGAGCGTAAACGGGGAGTATCCGACGTCCTGGCCGGCCGGGTCGCGGACAAATCTGGGGGGCGACCCCCAGACCCCCCGTGGGTCACCTCGACGAACCTCCAGGGTCGGTCGGCGGCCTGGCTGATCCCCACCCTCGGAGTTGCCATGATGAGCTCTGGCGGCGGCCCCGGCTCGAGCCTGATGATGCCCAGACCGTCGAGGAGATAGGTCCCGTCGTGACTGTGCTCCACACCGAGTGCCTGCGTGAGCTTGCCGGGGCCGTTGGCCAGATCACCCTCGCGGCTCCTTCTCCCCCTGGCCACTGCGACGCCTTCGACTATCTCTCCGGCTCGAAAGAGGATCCCCCAGCCGACTCCCTCGGGACCGGCAGCCACGTTGGCGCACCAATGGATCCCGTACGAGCGATAGACGTACAAGGTCCCGGGGCGCTCGAACATCGACCCAGTGCGTCCGGTGCGGCCCCGAAATGCGTGCGAAGCCGGGTCATCGGAGCCCTTGTAGGCCTCGACCTCGGTGACCCTGGCCTTGACAGTCCGACCCCCGACGTCGGAGACCAAGAACGTCCCGAGCAGCTGGGGGGCGGCCTCCTCGGGACTGCCCGAGAGCAGGTCGGCCAGATCCACTCAGGCTCCTCGGAGCCGTGCGCCTAGGGACTCACCGGCGGCGACCATCGCCAGCCGGACCGGCTTGACCGCCTCGTTGGTAAGTGTGTGCTCGGCCGACCTGAGGCGGTAGGCAATGGCAACCGCCCGGTTGCCCTCGGTGACACCGGGGCCGTGGAAGACGTCGAACACCCGGGCCGACTCGACCAGGCCCGACGCCGCCTCCACCGTCGCCTGCACCAGGTCGCCCACCGGGACGTCGAGGGGGAGGAGGAAGGAGAGGTCGAAGTCGACATGAGGAAACGGTGACGGGGACACCGCTTCCGCCAGTGGGGCGGGAGCCAGGAGAGGGGCGAGGTCGAGCTCACCGATTGCCACACGCTCGGGAAGCTGGAAATGGCCGGTGCCCGCAGGAGCGAGCTCGCCGACATGGCCGATCACATGGCCGTCCAGGATGACCGCGGCGGAACGCCCGGGATGGAACCCGGGAGCTCCCTGCGGCTGGAGGGTGAGGCCCCGATGGCCAAGGGCCGCCATGACATGGCGTAGCACCGAGAAAGAGACGGAGGCATCGGCGCGGGTAGGGGCGACCCCGAGCGCCGACGGTCCGGCGTCGCCGGTCAGGACCCAGCCCAGCCGTTCGACTTGATCGGGAAGCCTGGCATCCATCGGCGAGGGCGCGCCGGTGAAGGTCCGTGAGGCTTCGAACAAACCGATCGAGTCCGTTCCTCGTGCCACGTTGAAACGAGCGGCGCCGAGTAGACCGGGCAGGAGGGTCGGCCTCATGGTGGCCTCCTCGTCTCGCAACGGGTTCGCCACATGGAGGAGACGATCGGTATCGGCCCATCCGAACCCGGACAGATCCTCCTGAGTGACGAACGGGAGAGTCACCGCCTCGAACAGGCCGATCCCGACCAGGGCGCTCTTCAGCGTGCGGAGCCGCCTCTGTTCTGCGGTGAGGCCACCGGCCCTGCCCACGGGGAGGGTGGCCGGGAATCGGTCGTAACCGTGGATCCGCGCGACTTCCTCGATCAGGTCGATGGGACGGGTCACATCCGGCCGGTACGTGGGCACGGTCACTGTGAGCGGATCATTCCCGGCGACTTCCATCCCCAGGCTCTCGAGGATGCCTGTGACTTCGTCCTTGGTGAACCCGGGCCCGAGGATCCGCTCCACATGACCGAGGGTCAGGTCGGTGGTGAGCGGCCCTATCGGGGTGGCAATCTCGTCGATCACCCCTTCGAGTACCGCACCGCCCGCCAGTTCCACCACCATCGCGGCCGCCCGTGCGTTGGCCATGTCCGTCAGGTTGGGGTCGACGCCCCGCTCGAAGCGTCGCGATGCCTCCGACATGAGCCCGTGACGTCGCGACATGTACATGATCGTCGGCGGGTCCCACGAGGCAGCCTCCATCAGGACGTCGACGGTTCTTTCGGACACCTCCGAGCGAGCACCCCCCATCGTCCCCGACATCGACGTGGGGCCTTCGGCGTCGTAGATGATCAAGTCGTCAGGGGTGAGCTTGCGTTCCACGTCGTCGAGCGTGACCAACGTCTCACCGACTGAAGCCCGCCTCACCACGAGGCGATCGCCGGCAATGGTGGCTGCGTCGAATGCGTGCAGCGGGTGGCCCAACTCGATCATCACGTAATTGGTGACGTCGACCACGTTGGAGATGGCACGCACTCCCGCCTTGGCCAATCGGTGGCGAACCCGGAGGGGAGACCGGCGGATGGTGATCCCGCGGATCTCCCGCGCCGTGAATCGACGGCATCCGATCGGATCCTCGATCTTCACCGCGATGTCGGGCGATCCAGGAACCGGGCTGAGAGGACGTGGTGCCACCCGGTACGGCACCCGGTAGTGAGCTGACAGATCCCGAGCGATCCCGACGAGCGACATCGCATCCGGCCGGTTCGATGTGATCGACAGATCGAAGACAACGTCGGGCAGCTCGATCAACTCGGCGAAGGGAATGCCGAGCTCCGGCTCGCCGTCGAGGACGAGTATCCCGGTATGGTCGTCGCCCAGGCCGAGCTCGTTCTCCGAGCAGATCATCCCGTTCGACTCGACTCCCCTGATGGTCCGCTGCCCGATTTGGAGATCACCCGGGAGAACTGCCCCCGGCTTCGCCACGGCGACGTAGGCACCTTCCGAGAAGTTCCAGGCGCCACAGATGATCTGCTCCGGGCCCGACCCGGTATCCACCTGGCAGACCCGCACCTTGTCCGCGTCCGGATGGGCCGCGATATCCGACACTCTTCCGACATAGACGTCGCTCCAGTCCGCTTGGAGGATCTCGTAGCTCTCCACCTCGTGCCCGAGCATGGTGAGCACCCCAGACAACTCTCCGGGGTCGGTAGTGGGGAGGTCGATGAACTCCTGCAACCAGAGAAGGGAGACTCTCATCGGAACTGGCTCAGAAAGCGAAGGTCGTTGTCGATGAAGTGACGGATGTCGTTGATCCCGTGGCGAACCATCGTCATCCGCTCGGCACCCATGCCGAAGGCGAAGCCGGACACCTGAGCCGGGTCATAACCCGCCGCCTCGAGCACGTTTGGGTCGACCATCCCACATCCCAGGATCTCCAACCAGCCTGCCCCGCCACAGACGCGACAGCCCGGCTGGCCGCCGTCACATGCGAAACACGACACCGACAGGTCGGCGCTGGGCTCGGTGAACGGGAAGAAATCGGGCCTGAGCCTGACCCTGGTCTCCGGGCCGAAGAACTCCCGCGAGAAGTGGGCCAGTGTGCCGATCAGGTCGGAGAACTGGATCGACTGGTCGACGGCCAGCCCTTCGATCTGATGGAACACAGGCAGGTGAGTCGCGTCTGTCGTCTCCTGGCGATAGACCTTGCCGGGCGCCACGACGTAGACCGGCGGCTGGTGCTCCTCCATCCAGCGGACCTGGACCGGCGAGGTCTGGGTGCGAAGGAGCACTTCATCCTCGGGTTTGCCGTGGGCCAGGTAGAGAGTGTCCGACTCGAGACGGGCGGGGTGTGTCGGCGGGGTGTTCAGCGCGTCGAAGTTGTACCAGCCGAGCTCCGCCTCAGGCCCGTCGGCCACCCGGTAGCCGAGCCCGACGAAGATGTCGACGATCTCGTCGATCGTCTGCTGGATCGGGTGCAGCGCACCGAGAGGGAAGGAATGACTCTCGAGGCTCACGTCGATTCGGTCATCCTCGAGGAGGAGGGCTTCTCTCTCCATCTCGAGTGCTGCCCGCCTCTTCTCCAGCATGCCCTGGATTCGCTCGGTCACCTCGTTGAGGCGGGCACCGATGATCGGACGCTCGGCCGGGTCCAGTCCGCCCATCGACCGGCGAACGTCGCCAACAGGGGAAGACTTGCCGAGCAGACCACTCTCGACTCGATCGAGCTCTTCCAGGGTCGCGGCTGCGTCTATCGCGGCCGGTGCCGCGGCCAGCACGTCATCCAGAGCGGCTGTGGAATCCATGTCGGCGGCAGGTTAGAAGGCTCGCTGTCACTCGCTGTGCGCGGGGCCTGGCGTCTGGGACCTGGATATCTGGTAGGCCAATATGGCGGCGGCGACGGCAGCATTGAGACTCTCCACACCTCCCGGCATCGGGATCGTGACCTGGACCGAAGCCGAGCCGATCACATCGGGGGGAAGCCCGGTCGCCTCGCCACCGATGAGCACGGCATACCTGCCGGGTTCGAGCGCCGCCGGGTCCAAGCCGCCGGTCACCACCGAGGCTGCACTGCTCAATCCCCAACCATTCAGATCGTCCAACGACGCAACGACTGCGACGGTGAGCCGGAAATGGCCCCCTGCCCCCGATCGAAGGACCTTCGGGGACCACGGATCAGCCGTCCCCAGGGTGTAGCCGAAGTCCCAACCGAACGCTGCGGCCGTCCTGATCATGGTGCCTACGTTGCCGGGGTCGCTGACGCCCCAGGACACGATCATCCCGGGCCCGTCGGGTGCTGGGGACCTAGGCACCTCGATGACCGCCATGGGACCTCTGGGCGTCTCGGTGCCGGCGATGCGGCGAAGCGCAGCAGCATCGACCATGTGGAGCTCAAGGCCGTGCTGGTCGGCCAGAGTCGCCGTCGCCACGTCATCGGGCAGGGCGAACAGGTTCACCGGGGTGACTCTCGCTGCGAGTGCCTCCGCGAGCAGGTGCGGGCCCTCGAGAAGAGTCCGACCGGTGCTGCGGCGCTCCCTGGCACGGTGGAGGCTCGCTGCCTCCACCACCAGCTTGTTGCGATGGCCCAAGACCCGATGACGCGGTACCGCCATCGACGACCTGAGTCAGGACTTGCGGGAGGCCTCGACCAGCTGAGTGAACGCGCCGGGGTCGTTGACGGCCATCTCGGCGAGCATCTTCCGGTCGACTTCGATTTCGGCTGCCTTCAGCCCGGCGATGAGCTGGGAATAGGTCGTGCCGTTCTGACGGGCGGCAGCATTGATCCGGGCGATCCAGAGACGACGGAACTCGCCCTTCCGGGCCCGCCGGTCGCGGTAGGCGTCCTGCATCGCGTGCATGACCTGCTCATTGGCGGTGCGGTAGCGACGGCTCCGAGCGCCCTTGTAGCCCTTGGCCCGGTCGAGGACCTTCTTGTGCGATTTCTTAGCGTGGACCGCCCTCTTCACACGTGCCATAACTGACCTCCCGGATCCTCAACGACCGAGCAGCTTGTTGGCGACCTTGGCGTCACCGGGGGCAAGCTCGACCTCACCGCTGCGGCGACGGTAGGTGGACTTCCCCTTGGCCAGGCGCAGATGCCCGCGCCCGGATTGGCCCCGCATGTACTTGCCGGACCCGGTCACCTTGATTCGCTTCTTGGCGCCGCTGTGTGTCTTCATCTTGGGCACGGCTACCTCCTGTAGTTCCTACTTCTGTCCAGGCTGCTACTCGTCGTCTGAATGCTCGCCCTCGCCGGCATCGCTCTCTCCGGCATCGACCTCCACTGGGGCCCTGACTCGCTTGGTTGGGGCCAGGACCATCGTCATGCTCCGACCCTCGAGCTTTGGCGTCTGCTCCGTCACGGCGACATCCAACAGATCTTCGGCCAGGCGGTCGAGCAGGTCCTTGCCAAATGCGGGTCGCTCCTGCTCACGTCCACGGAAGCGGATCGTTACCTTGACCTTGTCCCCCTCTTCGAGGAACTCCTGTGCCTTGCGACGTGTGATGTCGAAATCGTGCTCCCCGATCCTCACCTTCATGCGTAGCTCTTTGATGGTGGTTCGGGTCTGCTTCTTGCGTGCCTCGCGCGCCTTGACCGACTGCTCGTACTTGTACTTGCCGTAGTCCATCAGCCGGCACACCGGCGGCTTGGCATTGGGCGCCACTTCGACCAGATCCAGATCCAGCTGCTCCGCGAGCCACATCGCCTCGTTCAGCTTCTTGATCCCTATCTGTGCCCCGTCGGGGGCGATGACCAGCACTTCCTTGGCCCTTATGGCGCCATTCACACGGAGCTCGTTGATGCTCGTACCTCCTGTTGGTGATCGATTACCCGCAAAGAAAAAGGCAACAGGCGAAATACCTGCTGCCATGAACGCTCCCCTGCCCTCTGCGATGGGGCCGGGTCTTCGGTTCGGACCACAGCTCGCCTGTGCCTGATCTGAATGGGCTCGGCGGCCGGGTGGGGAAGCAGCGCTTCCGCTCTTGCCATAGTTTGTCTCCGAGAGGTTACCAGAGGAGCTGTCACAACCAATAGGCGCCGCTCAGGCCTCACGCAGCCTCCTCAGCGCCCGAACGGCGGCGATGGCCGCCTCGGCGGCCTCATGCCCTTTGTTGTCGGGGCCTTCTCCGGCCCGTTCCACGGCATGGGCGAACTCGGTGACGGCGAGGATGGCATTGGTGACCGGCACACCGGTGTCGAGAGCCACCCGGCTCACCCCCGAGGTCGACTCGCGCACCACGATGTCGTAGTGGTCGGTGTCACCCTTTACGACGGTCCCGATGGCGACCACCGCATCACAGCCCGCCTCGGCGAGCCCCATGCAGGCGAGAGGTAATTCCAGCGCCCCGGGAACCCGTAGGACGGTCACCGTTGCACCAAGCTCTTCGAGCCGCGCCACCGCGGCATCGAGTAGGCGGTCGGTGACAACCCGGTTCCAGGTGGCGACGGCGATCCCAACATGGAGACCGGAGCCATCGAGGTCGCCCTCGACCAGCCGGGTCACGCCCCCTGACCCAGATCCATCTGATGGCCGAGACGTGTCGCCTTGGCCCGGAGGTAGTCGCGGTTCTCGTCGTTCGCGTCGATGAAGAGTGGCACTTGCTCCAGGATGGAGAGGCCATATCCCTCGATCCCGGCCCGTTTTGTCGGGTTGTTGGTCATGATGCGCATCGAACGGACTCCGAGGTCGTAGAGGATCTGGGCACCGACTCCGTAGTCCCTGGCATCCACCGGGAGCCCCAGGTTGACATTGGCATCCACCGTGTCGAAGCCCTCGTCCTGCAGCTTGTAGGCGGCGAGCTTGTGGAGCAGGCCGATCCCCCTGCCCTCGTGCCCCCGGATGTAGAGGACGACGCCTCTCCCTTCGGCAGCAACCCGGGCCATGGCCTGATCGAGCTGGTCGCCACAGTCGCAGCGCAGGCTTCCGAAGACATCGCCGGTGAGACATTCGGAGTGGACCCGGGTGAGGACAGACTCTCCGTCGCCGAGATCACCCATGACCAGGGCGATGTGCTGACGGTCGTCGACCAGAGACCGGTAACCGACCGCAGTGAAAGTGCCGTGCTCGGTGGGGATACGGGCCTCCACCACCCGCTCCACGAGCTTCTCCTCACGACGGCGAAAGGCGATTAGGTCGGCAATGGTGCCAATGAGCAAGCCGTGCTCGGACGCGAAGTCCTCCAGCTCGGGAAGCCGGGCCACCGATCCGTCGTCGTTCATCACCTCGGCGAGCACGCCTGCCGGGTATCGGCCGGAGAGACGGGCGAGGTCCACCGCCGCCTCGGTGTGACCGGCCCGCTTCAGGACTCCTCCGGGCTCATATCTCAGGGGATACATGTGGCCCGGCCGGGCCAGGTCGTGCGGCGTCGTGGCCGGGTCGAGGACGGCCTGGATCGTCTTCCACCGGTCGGAGGCCGAGATGCCTGTCGTGGTCCCGTCCCGGGCGTCGATCGAAACCGTGAAAGCCGTGCGGCGAACGTCGGTGTTGCGAGCCACCATCATCGGCAGGTCGAGCTCGTCCAGCCGCTCACCGATCACCGGAAGACAGATGATGCCGCTGGTGTGACGGAGCATGAAGCCGATCTGCTGGGCGGTGGCCGCCTCGGCCGCGACGATGAGGTCACCCTCGTTCTCTCGATCCTCGTCATCGACCATGATCACCATCTCGCCCCTGCCGATGGCGGAAATGACCTGCTCGGTGTCGGCGAAGCTCACGAGCCAGGCCTCAACAGCTTCTCGACGTATTTGGCCAGCACATCGATCTCAAGGTTGACCTTCTCCCCCACGCTGCGCAAGCCCAGAGTGGTCACCTCGAGCGAATGCGGGATCAAGGCGATCTCGATCTCAGAGCCATTCACATCGGCCACCGTCAGGCTGACTCCGTCGACCGTCACGGATCCCTTCTCGACGAGGTATCTGGAAAGGCTCTCCGGGACGCCCACACGAATCCTCCGCCCATCCCCCTCTGGCTCTATGGAGCGGATCTCACCAACCCCGTCCACGTGACCCTGGACGATGTGCCCGTCGAAGCGGCCGTCGGCGGGCAACGGACGTTCCAGGTTGACCGGGTCGCCCGGCTGGAGGGCGCCAAGGGTGGAGCGATCCAGGGTCTCGGCGACGAGATCGAACGCAAGCTGACCCTTGCGGGCCTCGACTGCAGTGAGGCAGACCCCGTTGACCGAGACCGAGCCCCCCAGGGGGATCTCGCCGAGCGGACCGATGTCGACGGTCAGCCTCATGGCGCCGTCGGCCCTCTCTACCGAGACAACCGAGCCGCGATGCTCCACGATGCCGGTGAACACTAAGAGCCCCCCGGGTTTTCGGGCTGGGCTGCATCGTGCGGGACGTGGAACTCGATCCTCATATCGGGGCCAACCATGCGGACGTCTGTGATATTCACGGGTCTGGATTCTGCCATGGTCGCGAAATCTCCCTCTAGTGGCGCAAGACCTCGGCCACCCGCAATCAGGGCTCCTACATAGACCACACCCCGCCCGATCAACCCGGCACCCCACCAGGTGGCGGCCAGATTGGGCCCCCCCTCCAGCAATACATCGAGAAGACCGCGTTCGGCCAGGGCCCGGGCGGTCCCCCACGGATCGGGCCACTCGCCGTCCCCGGGGACGACGACCACTTCCCCGGAGGGCACACCCACCGGGCGGGTGCTGATGACGATCGGGGACCTCTGCCAGATTCGGCTCTCCACGGGGAGTGCCTGGCGACCAGCCACGATCACCGGCACCGACTGCTCCTCGATGCCGTCGAGGCGGGCGGTCAGCAACGGATCGTCAGAGCGAACGGTGCCCGCTCCGACCACCACCGCATCCGAGACCGAGCGGAGTAGGTGTGCGTCGCTCCTCGCTTGCTCGGAGGTGATCCACTTCGAGGACCGGTCGGACGCCGCCACCGAACCGTCCAGCGTCATCGCCATCTTCAGGGTCACGAGGGGCATTCCGGTGCGTCGATGGTGGAAATAGGCCGGGTCGACGGCCTCGGCCTCATCGCCGAGCACGCCTACCTCGACGTCTACCCCGGTCTCCCTCAGCCAGGAGACACCGGAGCCCGACACACCCGGATCGGGATCGATGGCGCCGACCATCACCCTGGCCACACCGGCTGTGACGATGGCCGGGGCACAAGGAGGCGTGCGACCCTGGTGATTGCAGGGCTCCAACGTCACATAGAGGGTGGACCCTTTGGCCAGATCACCCGCCTGGTCGAGTGCGAGCGCCTCGGCATGAGGCTGCCCCACTCCATGATGTGCCCCTTCGCCCACTACCTCGCCGGAGACGTCGACCACGATGGCACCCACACGCGGGTTTGGATGTGTCCGATGGTCGGCGGCGAGCTCGATGGCCCGTCGCATGTGGCGGGCATCACCCACTCAGCGTCTCCACTAAGTCGTGCGTCGATCGATGCGGTAGGTGGAGCCCTGCTGCTTCTTGGCGAATTCCTTCATCTCCACCGCTATCGCCGACGCTTCCCACTGTGTGGTGATGTCGCGCACGTCGGTGGACGCTACACCCAGGGAGAGGGAGACCACCGGGAAGGCGAACCGCTCCCCGCGGCGATCGATCACTTCGATGTATCCCCGGAGGGCGTCTGCGGTGTCGTAGAGGTCGAGGATCCCGTCATCGAACCGCTCGATGACCTCCTTGCAGAAGGGCTCGGAGACCTCGGGCGGGATGATCGCCACGAAGTCGTCGCCACCGATGTGGCCGACGAACGCCCCGGTGATCCCCATGCTGTCGGCGGCGTCGTTGAAGCATTTGGCGCAGAATCTGATGACCTCGTCGCCACGCATGAACCCGTAGTGGTCGTTGAACGCCTTGAAGTTGTCGAGGTCGCCGTGGACCAGGGCGAAGTCACGCCCCGACGAGATACGTTCCTCGACCTCCGCGGTGATCTTGAAGTTCCCCGGGAGCCCGGTGAGGGGGGACAGGTCGCGGGCAGCCTGAGTCCGGCGCACGACGGCTCGCACCCGGGCCACCAGCTCGTTTATGTCGAACGGCTTGGTGATGTAGTCGTCGGCTCCGAGCTCGAGACCGCGGACCCTGTCTTCCGGGAGGCCGCGGGCGGTGAGCAGGATAATCGGGATGTTCCCGGTGGCGGCCTGGCTGCGGAGTCTGTGCAGCGCGGTCAGCCCATCCATGCGGGGCATCATGATGTCGAGGACGATCACATGGGGCGGGTTGGCGGTGGCCTTCTGCAGAGCGTCTTCACCGTCGACTGCGGTCTCGACTTCGAAGCCCTCGAGCTCGAAGTTGACCTGGACGACGGCCAGAATGTCCGGATCATCGTCCGCGATGAGGACTCTCTCACTCATTTGCCTTCAATTGCCCTTCTCAGTTCGGCAGCTGCCGCCGGCGGATCTTCGGCCCCGAATATGGTCGTGCCGGCGACGAGCACATTCGCCCCGGCCGCCACCGCCTTTGGCGCGGTCTCGATTGTGATTCCACCGTCTATCTGAATATCGGTTGCCAGCTCACGCTCCTCAACCCATTCTCTCGCCTGCTCGACCTTGGCCAGTACCTCCGGCATGAAGCTCTGGCCGCCGAACCCGGGCTCGACCGACATGAAGAGGACGAGGTCGCTGATCTCGATGAAGGGGCTGATCGCGCCGAACGGAGTCGCCGGGTTGCATACGAGGCCGAATGCGAGCCCGTTCTCACGGGCCAGTGCCGCGGCATCGGTGGGATCTGGCATGGCCTCGATGTGCATGGTCACCGAGTCTGCGCCCGCCTCCGCCAGCTCGGGAAGGTAGGCGTCTGGGTTGGTCGTCATCAGATGACAATCGAAGCGAAGCGTGGTCAACGGGCGGATGCCTGATATGACCGGGATCCCGAACGAGATGTTGGGCACGAAGTGCCCGTCCATCACGTCGATGTGAAGCCAATCGACCTCGGGCTCGACCGCGGTGATCTGCCGCTCGAGACAGCGGAAGTCGGCTGCGAGCAGTGACGGTGCGAGCTTCAACCGGGCCACGGGACGAGTCTAAGTTCGCGGCCGGATCAGGCGACTCTCCCGCTGCGACGCCGGAGCCCTCGCAGCCAGGCCGCGCCCTCCATGACCTTCTTGCCGGGGGGGAGGATGGTCATCAGCTCGATCCCGCCATCCGACAGACCGGCAACCGGAACGCCCGAGACATCGATCCAGCTTCCCGGCTCAGGCTGATGTGGGCTGACGCGGGCCCGGAGGATCTGATGTGTCTCCCCATCGATGTCCAGCGTCGCTCCCGGTGTCGGGGAGAGAGCCCGCACGCGGTTCACCTCGTCCCTCTGGAGGCCGTCCACCCGGATGGCTCGCTCCCCCGGCTCGATCTTGCCGGCATGGGTGAGGCCCTCGTCACTCTGCGGCACCGGCTCGATCTCCCCGGCCAGGTACCCGGGCACCACTCGAATCATCAGCCCGGCCCCGGTGGTCGCGAGCCTTGTGGTGAGTCCCCCGGCCGTCTCCTCAGGCTCGATGTCGAGGGCTTGGGCCGTGAGCACCGGCCCGGTGTCGAGGCCTTCGTCGATGCGGAAGATGGTCACCCCCGTCATCGGGTCCCCTGCCATCAGGGCCCGGCTCACCGGAGCTGCGCCACGCCAGCGCGGCAGCAGGGAGAAATGCAGGTTGAGCATGCCTCGCTCGGGGATTCGGAGGGCGCCGGGGCGGAGAATACGCCCGTAGGCGACGACGACACCCAGGTCGAGGGGGGCCGCGGAGTTCAGCGCCGCCTCGAGATCACCTGTCGTCTCGGGCGTGGCCACCCGCAACCCGAGACGTCTCGCCTCCTCATTGACCGGCGTCGGCTTCGGGCTGCGACCTCGGCCTCTTGGCTTTTCGGGCCGAGTGATGACGAGAGAGAGGTCGTGAGCCTCCGCCAGGGCGGTCAGGGTGGGCAGCGCCGCTTGGGGGGAACCCAGGAAGGCGATCCGGCTCACTCGAAGGTGGCCAGCCCCAGCGCCTCGTCCCTCAGATCGCGAAGTGCCTTCTTGCGAATCGGCTTGTCGAGACGGTCGATGAGGAGCTTCTGGTCGAGATGGTCCACTTCATGCTGGAGGACCCGCCCGAGTAGCCCGTCGCCGGCGTACTCGACGTCGTTGCCATCCAGATCGATCGCCTTGACCCGGGCGAAGCCAGGGCGTGTGATCTCCCACCAGTGGCCGGGCACGGAGAGACACCCCTCCTCGTACATCCACTCCCCGCCCAGTTCGATGATCTCCGGGTTGATCATGACCCGTGGGCCCAGCTCATCCTGGGCGTCGAACACCGCGATCCGTCGCGTCACCCCGATCTGGTTGGCGGCCAGACCCACCCCGGGCGCCTCGTACATGGTCTCGATCATGTCCTGGACCAGAGCCCTGACCACGTCGTCGATCTCGGTGACCGGCTTGGTCTCGAGCCGGAGCACCGGATCGCCAAACGTTCGGATCGGATAGAGGGCCATGGTGGGCGAGAGGATAAATACATGCCGTCATCGTGTCGTGCACGCGGTCACCGCCAGGGTGGGTGTCCTCACGGGCCTGGGCCGTCCTTTCTCGTGTGCGCCAACCCACCGTCAGCGGGGGTGGATGCACACGATCACAGATCGATGGGGTCGGCGTCTACACGTACCGTGGTCCCGGACTCACGCCATCTCTGCACCAGAGGCCGGAGACGGGGCTTGAGCGTCCCGAGCGACCCCTGCAGCAGCCATCTCCACCCCTGGGCCGATGGGGCCGGGCCGAGCAGGGTGGGTGGGTCGAGCGCTCGCAGATCCTGATCGAAGCCGCCAGGCTCCACCTCTCCTCTGATCTCGATGGCGAGCATCTCGGTGGCCGGGGGCAACCCGAGACGGGCACGCTCCGCCAACAACTCCTCGAGGAAGGGCATCGGGTCGCCCCGTCTCAGGGCGGCGACAAGAGGGGCATCCGGCAGTGAGGTCTGAGCCATCATCCGTCTACCCGAACCGGATTCGACCGCGTTGGCGAGACGGCCCAGGATCCGCATCGCCTCCTCTGTGGTGCGGTAGTTGTGACCGAGCATCAGGCCATCGACGTCGGCCGCCACGACCAGGGGGACCGGCTCCAGGCCGGAGAGGTCGCGCTCGGTGCCGACAGTCACCGGCAGGCGGGTGGGCTGGATGGCAGCTACTTCCTCGCCGAGTCTTCGATTGACCTCCCTCACCAAACGCTCGGGCTCCGAGCCCATCTCCTCGAAGCCGGTGCCACCACACTGAGGGCAGGGCCCCGACGGGCGGCCACAGCGACGACAGGTGGCCTCCCTGCCCAGACGAGAGCCACAGCCTTCGCAGAGACGAAGCTTGCGGCAGGTGAGGCATCGCATCGACGAGTCACCCGACCTCCGATGGGTGAAGACGAAGCTGCGCCGACCGCCGGATACCACTGCGCGTAGGGCTGCGACGGTCCGCTCCGACAGGAACCCGGAGCCGGGAGCGTCTTCTCGACGGTCCACCACCTCGACGAGTGGCCAGGCGCGCTTGCCCATTCGGACGATCTCAGGGCCGGATGCCAGCACCTCCAGTGACGGGGTGGGCCCGATGAAGACGAGGGTGAATCTCTCCATCTTGGACCTGGTGGACAGTAGGTCCCTGACGTGTAGCGTCGGGGTCTGGCGGTCCTTCATCGCGCGCCGTCCCTCTTCGAGGACGACGGCCAGGGCAAGATGAGGCAGGTGCCAGGTGGCGATGCGGGGAGAGCCGATGAGGAGACGCCCCGGCCCTTGTGCCTCGGTCCAGGCGTCGGTCAGGTCACGGGCAACCTCCCCGGCTGCCACCACCGGCTCCAGCCCGCGGCTCCGGGCCTCGTCACCGATGAGATTCGCCTCGGCCTCGGTGGCGACCACGAGCATCACCGACCTCTCCGCTTCGAGCACGGGCAGAAGGGTGTCGAGCCAGTCGAAGGACTGCCACCGTCCGAGCACGGCGGCGGCGGGGCGGCGGCGCCCGGAGGCGACTTCTCGTGTGATGGCGAAGAGCGGGTGATCGACCGGCTGCCGACCCACATGCGCCGCCGGCTTCTCCGGGATCGGGGAAACCGGCAGGTTGGGGGGCGCCGCCCGCTCCATCATGACCGAAAGCGGGGCGACATAGTGGGTGGCCGCCCACTGCAGCGTCTTGAGCAGACCGGAGTCGAACACGGGGACCTCGCTCGACAGCGAGGTCAGGTCTTTGAGGGCGCCGGCTCTCTCATCGGCCATCTCGACGACGAAGCCACGGATCTTCCTTCCCGACAGCGGGACTCGCACGATCGAGCCGACCCGAACCAGGTCCTGAAGCCGCTCGGGGATCGAGTACCAGAAGCCGTTGTCGACCGAGAATGTGGGGACACTCGGGACGACGCGAGCCGCGGGGTTACTCAGAGACCGGCCGCCCCCTTGAGGGCGTCGACCATGTCGAGACGCTCCCAGGAGAACTCTGGCCGACCGAAGTGACCGTAGGCCGCGGTCGGGGCGAACACGGGTCTCCTCAACTGCAGCTGCTCGATGATCGCAGCGGGCCGGAAGTCGAATACTTCCTTGATGACGGTCTCGATCCTCTCCGGAGCCACCTGCTCGGTTCCGAATGTCTCGATGTGGATCGAGAACGGCTCGGCCTGGCCGATCGCATACGCGAGCTGGATCTCGGCCTTGCTGGCGAGCCCGGAGGCGACCACGTTCTTGGCAGCCCAACGGGCGCCGTATGCGGCGGTGCGATCGACCTTGGTGGCGTCCTTCCCGGAGAACGCTCCCCCACCGTGACGCGCGTAGCCGCCGTAGGTGTCGACGATGATCTTCCGGCCGGTGAGCCCGGTGTCTGCGACCGGCCCGCCGACCTCGAAACGCCCGGATGGGTTGAAGATGAACCCGATGTGGGGGTCGAGCATGTCTTCGGGGATAACCGCAGCCACCACGGCGTCGAAGACCTCTTGGCGCATCTCCTCCTGGTCCTTGTCGGGGGCGTGGTGCGCGGAGATGAGGACCTTCTCCACTGCCACGGGGCGGGTCCCCTCGTAGCGGACCATCACCTGGGTCTTCCCGTCGGGACGCAGATACTCGAGCTTGCCTGTCTTCCTCACCTCGGTGAGCCGTTCCGCCATGCGGTGGGCGAGCTGAATCGGCAGCGGCATCAGCTCGGCTGTCTCGTCGACGGCGAACCCGAACATCAGCCCCTGGTCGCCGGCCCCCAGCTCTCGATCGACCCCATCGGAGATGTCGGGGCTCTGCGGTTGGACACGGTCCTGGATTTCGAGATCACCTGCGGCAAACTCCGGGTCGAATCCGTCGTACCCGATCCGACGCACCGTCTCGTCGACGATCGATGCCACGTCGAGCCGTGCGCCAGAGATCTCCCCGCCGACGACGGCGAGACGAGTGGTTACGAAGACCTCGCAGGCGACACGGGCCATCTCGTCCTCGGCCACTGCGGCGTCCAGAACCGAGTCCGAGATGGCGTCGGCCACCTTGTCCGGGTGACCTTCGGTAACCGATTCCGAAGTGAAGTACCAGGTTCTCATGACGATGGTCTCATGCTGAGGCGAGGTTAACCCTGTCCATCGACGGCGGCGGCGACACGGTCCAGGATCCTCTCGGCCACTTCGCGCTTGGCGAGCAGCGGCAGCTCCTCGACCGCTCCGTCGCGGTCGATGAACGCGACCCGGTTGGTGTCGGTCCCGAAGCCCGACCCCGGCTCGGTGACGTCGTTGTAGACCATGAGGTCGACGTTCTTCCTTCTGGCCTTCTCCTTGGCTCGCTCCAGCCCGCCTGTCTCGGCCGCGAAGCCAACGGTGAAGGGTGGGATCGCCCTGCCCACCACCGAGGCGAGGATGTCCGGCGTCGAAGCGAGCTCGATCGACGACAAGCCGTCCGCACGTGGGATCTTGGATTCGGCCGTGTCGGCAGGCCTGAAGTCGGCCACGGCCGCCGCCAGGATGGCTATCTCAGGGTCGGTGCCCTCGACCGCCCCGAGCATCTCCTCTGCGGTCTCGACCCGGATCACCTTGGTGGCGGGGTGGACGGGCAGATCGGCGGTCGTGACCAAAGTCACGTCGTAGCCGCGGACGACTGCGGCGTCGGCGATGGCGTGGCCCATCTTCCCCGACGACCGGTTCCCCAGGAAGCGGACCGGGTCCACCGGCTCGCGAGTGCCTCCGGCGGTGATCAGGATCTTTCGCCCCCGGCCCTCTCTCGCGAGGATCCCGGACGCCGCTGCCAGGATCTCCTCGGGCTCGGCGACACGACCAGGCCCGACATCGCCCCCGGCCAGCGGCCCTTCCTCGGGCCCGACCACGTGATAGCCGAACTCGCGCAGGGTCTCAAGGTTGCGGACCGTGGCCGGGTGCTCCCACATCTCGGTGTGCATGGCGGGGGCGAGAAGGACCGGGACGGTCGTCGCCAGCACGGTGGCTGTCACCAGGTCCTCCGAGATCCCGTTGGCGATGCGCCCCAGCGTGGCGGCGGTCGCCGGTGCGACCACCACGAGATCGGCCCACCTGGCCAGCTCGGTGTGTGGCGAAACCAGCACAGTGTCGAAGAGACTTGTGAAGGGGCTCTCACCGGTTATGGCAGCGAATGTCTGCGAACCAACGAATTCGAGGGCCGAATCGGTCATCTCCACCCGCACCACGGCTCCGGCCTCGAGCAGACGACGGGCCAGGTATGCGGACTTGTAGGCGGCGACGCCGCCGGTGACACAGAGAAGGACGCGGCGGCCCCTCAACATCACTCTTCGACGGTGTCGACCGAGACCTTGCCCTCGGCGATCTCCTCCATGGCGATCGTCAGCGGCTTGCGCGACAGGGAATGGACCTGCGGCGGCACGAACTCGCCATAACCGACACCGAGCTGGTGGAAATAGCCGTTGATCTGCCGGGCCCTTCGGGCCGAGACGACAACGGTGGCAAAGCGGTTGCCGATCTGGTCAATCACCTGTTCGATCTTCATGGGTTCCTCGGGGGAAAGGGGAAAGAAGAACAGAGGATACCCGATCAGCGAGCCGTAATCAGCCCCTCGAGCTCGGAGACGGCTTGATCCAGGTTGTCGTTGACGATTATGTGATCGAACAGCTCGGGGGCCTCGGCTATCTCGGACTCGGCAATCTTCAGCCGGTCCTCGATGTCTTCCTCGGACGTGTCACCGCGTCGGCGCAGCCTCTTCTCCAGCTCCTCCAGGTTGGGTGGGGCGATGAAGTACATGACTGCGTCCGGTCTGCGCTCACGGACCTGACGGGCTCCCTGGATCTCGATCTCGAGGAGGATGTCCCGGCGGTCCTCCAGGGTCTCCTCTATGGGGGCCGCGGGCGTCCCGTAGTACCGGTTGTTGTAGATCGCCCACTCGAGAAGCTCGTCGTTCTCGATCATGGCCTCGAAGTCCCGACGCGAGATGAAGTTGTAGTGGACACCGTGACGCTCCCCGGGACGGGGCAGACGGGTCGTGGCCGACACCGAGAACTCGAGCCCGAGACGCTCGATCAGCTCCCTGACGATGCTCGACTTCCCCGAGCCCGAAGGTCCTGAGACGACCAGGAGCCTGCCGGTCACGTCACGAGAACTCGGCTAGGAGAGCCTCTTTCTGCTTGTCTCCCAGACCCCTGATCCTGCGGTTCTCGGCAATGCCCAGCGACTCCATCAGCCGCTTCGCCTTGATCTTCCCGGTTCCGGGCATCGATGCGATCACGCGCTCCACTTTGAGACCGGCGAGGATGTCGTCGGCGGCCGCCTCCTCGAACAATTCGGAGAGACGGAGCGACCCGGTCTTGAGGAGCTCCTTCTTCTCGGCGCGGACTCTCCTCGCCTCTGCCGCCTTGGCCAGCGCCGCTGCTCTCTGCTCATCGGTCAGTTGGGGTGGTTGCGCCATGTCCTCATCTCGGTCGACGGCGCGACCCTAGCCAGCAGTCGGCGGCGGGGCGGCCCGAACCGCCCCCTCGATTTCCTCGGCGATCGCCTTCGCCGCTCCTTCCGGATCCCTCGCAGCGGTCACGGGGCGGCCCACGACAAGCAGATCGGCTCCCGCCTCGATGGCAGCAGACACGGCGGCGACCCTCTTCTGATCTCCTACCTCCGAGCCGGCAGGCCTGATACCGGGTGTGGCCACGACGAGGTCCAGACCGAGATCTTTCACCGCCGCGGCCTCGGGTACGGCACATACCACGCCCTCGACGCCCGACATGGCAGCGAGCCTGGCCAGGGACTCGACCTGGGTGGGGAGGTCGGAGCCCACTCCGATGGTGGCCAGACCGGGGGTATCGAGCGAAGTGAGCACCGTGATCGCGAGCACTCCGGTGCCGTCCGACGCGGATCGAAGAGCGCCGACGGCTGCCTGCATCATCTCCGAGCCCCCGGAGGCGTGAACGGTCACCCAACGCGCTCCCGTCTCG
>JAICNB010000088.1 GCA_025928935.1 Acidimicrobiia bacterium | reverse complement strand
TGTGTCGGTTGCGATCGACCCGAGCGCCCCCTGGGCGCGGTAGGTGATTCGAAGGCTGGTGGCCGAGGGCAGACGAAGCTCGAAGCGACGCAGCGGGTCCAGGGTGGCTCCCTGGGCCCACGGCTCCCGGTCACGGAGCAGTCGCTCGTCGAACGACAGGCCCGGAATGGCAGATCGCGCCTCGGAGATCGGCGTTCCGTGCGGAAATCGGTACGAGACCACGTCGGCGCGGACGATGACCGCCGAGCCAGGGCCTTCATTCCACAGCTCGAACGTGTCGGGATGACCGGGCACCCTCTCGGCCACCATTTTGGGCCTGGCCCGGTTCAAGGCGATGCCGGCGAACACGATTCCGGCGGCACCAAGCGCGATTATCGCGACCTCCATCAGTGGAAAGGCTATGCCCGTCGCCGTCAGGCTCAATGATTCGATCGACCCCCCGTACGTTCTGTGTGCGAAAGCCCGGTCCGGGCGCCCAATCGAGTTCACGTAACTCGATGGCGGAGGCGGACGGGAATCGAACCCGCCAGGGGCCGATCAGACCCCTCGCCGGTTTTGAAGACCGGGGGACCCACCAGGCGTCCGGACGCCTCCTCGATGGGCAGAGGAGCATAGGCGAGGCGCTCGTCGAGTTTCCCGGGGGTGAATCCCCTTCTGCGTAAAACGACACCTCGGTACCATCACGTCCGATGCCCGAACGTTCCTTCGGAAGGACCGTCCGTTATCGCCGGACCCGGATCGGGTTGAGCCAAGCTCAGCTGGGTGAGCTGGTCGGCCGATCTGCGAGCTCGGTGAGGAGCTGGGAGCGTGATATCTCTACGCCGACCGATCCGTCGGTGCTGAACGCCCTCTCCGCGATCCTGGACATCGACGGGCGAGCTCTGTACGACAAGGCAGGCGTGGCGCCGACTACGGATGCCGGGTCCCACCCGACGGTGGAGCAGGCTCTCGCCAGCCTCGCGCCGCTCCCTCTCGACGAACCTCTGGAAGAGCATGTGAAGCCGGATCCGCTCATCGCCGGACTCGGCGCCGCTGCCGCTGTCGATGCCCACCTCGACGCAGATTCAGAGCTCGAGGCGGAGGTTCACGAGCATGTGGCCCCCGCGTATGATCCGGAGCCGGAGACCCCGAGGGAACCGGCGATGCCGGTCGAGACGTTCTCTCTCCCACCGAACCCAGTATCGGAGACCGAACCGGTTGCAGCGGCAAAGATGAGCAGTCCGAATGAGCCCGCCTTCGTGAGCCCGCCAGAGCCCTATCTGATCACCGCGCCCACGGCGCCGGTGGTCGAGCCCTCCTACATGGAGGACACCGACCAGCGTCAGATGTATCGGGTCAGGAATATGGCCACGGTGGTCCTCGTCGTCGCCCTGGCCATCATCCTCCTCTGGGCGCTGAGCAACACAGTCGAGGCCATCGGGGCCTGGTGGGACGACTTCTTCGGGACGCTCCGCATCTAGGGGTCTGGCCACTTCCAGACCACCACGCGATCTAGCTTTGCCCCCAGCCAGCATGAGTCGATCGGGTGTCGCCATCGTGGGAGGAGGACCGGCGGGCCTCTACCTGTCGATCCTTCTCAGGATGTCCCAACCCGACCTCGAGGTGACTGTCTTCGAGCGAAACTCCTCCCAGGATGCCTACGGGTTCGGGGTGGTTTTCAGCGATGAGACCATCGACCACTTCGAGAAGGCCGATCCGGAGTCATACGAGGCCATGGCGCGGGCCTTTCGCCGATGGGGCGAGATCAAGGTCCGTCATCCCGAGGGCCGGGAGCTGGTATCCGGTGGACATGGCTTCTCAGCCATCAGCCGTCGAACCCTTCTCGAGATCCTGACCGACCGGGCCAAGGGGCTCGGGGTCGATCTCCACTTCTCGACCGAGGTCAGTGACTCCGGCGATTTCCGCTGGGCCGATGTGGTGGTGGCAGCGGACGGGGCCAACAGCCTGCTGCGCCGACAACTCGCCTCACATCTTCGGCCGTCGGTGGAGCCGGCCCGGAACAAGTACATCTGGTTCGGCACGCCCAAGGTCTTCGACGAGTTCAACTTCATATTCGAGGACACCGCCGCGGGGATGGTGTGGGCCCACATCTATCCGTACGGCGACGAGGGCAGCACCTTCATCGTCGAGATGCCGCCCGAGACCTGGGCGGCGTTGGGGTTCGACGCCACCGTGGCCGATGAGTCGACCACGGGTCTGAGCGATGAGAGGGCGCTCCGAGGCTGCGAGGAGATCTTCGCCGCCCATCTCGAAGGCTCGCCCCTGCGTGGGAACAACTCGAGATGGCTTCAGTTCCCCACCGTCGCCTGCGAGCGATGGCACCACGGCAACGTCGTCCTGATGGGTGATGCCGTCCACACCGCCCACTTCTCGGTCGGCTCGGGAACCAAGCTCGCCATGGAGGACGCCATAGCCCTGGCCCGACTGCTCGTCTCCGAGCCCGACCACGAGACGGCCTTCGAGCAGTACGAGGAGAACCGACGGCCAGAGGTGGAGAGCCTCCAGCGAGCCGCACGGGCCAGCCGAAGCTGGTTCGAGGGGGCCGATCGTTATCGGGGCATGCCCCCCGAGCAGTTCGTCTTCAGCATGCTCACCCGAAGCCAGCGGATCACCTACGACAACCTGCGCCTGCGCGACCCCGTCTATATGGCCGCGGTGGACTCCTGGTACGCCTCTTCCGAGCATCGCAGCCCGTATCCGGTGGGCCCAGAGGTGCCGCCCATGTTCCATCCATTCGTGATGCGGGGCATGGTGCTGCCCAATCGCATCGTGGTCTCCCCGATGGACCAATACAGCGCGAGCGACGGAGTTCCCAACGAATGGCACCTGGTCCATCTCGGGAGTCGAGCCGTGGGTGGGGCGGGGCTGGTCATGACCGAGATGACCTGTGTCTCACCCGAAGGACGGATCAGCCCGGGATGCACCGGCCTCTGGAACGAGGATCAGGCAGCCGCATTCGCCCGGATCGTCGATTTCGTCCACGATCACACCAGCTCCAGGATCGGTCTCCAGATCGGCCATTCTGGGCGCAAGGGGTCGACCAAGTTCATGTGGGAGGGGGATAGCGACCCCCTCGACGTGGGCAACTGGGAGATCATGGCCCCGTCTCCGATCCGTTACCGGCCCGACAGCCAGGTCCCTCGTGAGATGACGGACACCGACATGGATCGGGTCCGTGACGAGCACGTCGTCTCGGCACGTTTGGGTGCGGGGGTCGGCTTCGACATGCTGGAGCTGCATTTCGCGCACGGGTACCTCCTGTCGAGCTTCCTCACCCCGCTCGCCAACCAGCGAGGAGACCGTTACGGGGGCTCGCTCGAGAACCGGATGCGCTACCCCCTGGAGGTATTCGCCGCAGTCCGTGAGGCGTGGCCGGACGACAGGCCCATCTCGGTTCGTATCTCTGCCACCGACTGGGTGGATGGGGGCTTCGATGGGGACGACGCCGTGGTCTTCGCCCAGGCCCTGAAGGAGCTCGGCTGCGATCTCATCGACGTCTCCACCGGCCAGACCACGATCGAGGCCGCGCCGGAATACGGCCGTCTCTACCAGACCCCCTACTCGGACCGGATAAGGAACGAGGTGGGCATCGCCACCATGACCGTGGGAGCGGTATCGAGCATCGACGACGTCCACAACATCCTCGTCGCGGGCCGGGCCGATCTATGCCTCCTGGCCCGGCCCCACATCGTGGACCCCTACTGGACCCTCAACGCCGCCATCGACCTGGCCTACACAGGGCACGCGTTCCCGGACCAATACCTGGCCGGTCTCGGGTCGCGACGCAGGGAACAGGACCCGATCGCCCCGGATGTCTTCAGAAGACCGAACCGCCCGTGAAATTCCTGTCGCTGACGCCCGCACTTGTGGCAGACTGTCCGGACCAGAGAAAGGAGGTGGTCCTAAGTTGTGTGAAAGTCTTTGGACTCTGGAGGTGGTCGAGCGCTGAGCGGCGCTGACCGCAGCCGCCGCTCGTCCCCCAGGGACAGGTGGCGACTCCAAACTCGGACCACCCGGCTCTGGATACCACGGACCTAGTCCATTCGTGGCGGCCCACCGGCCGAAGCAATGCCAGTGCTGTCTTCAGGAGAGCCCCCGGCGATACCGGGGGCTCTCCTACGTTTCGAAGCCCTGCGCTGCCATCCACTCGTCGTTGAAGATCTTGGATAGATAGCCCCGGCCGGAGTCGGGAAGGATCACCACCACCAAGGAGGACGGGTCCTCCTCCGCCACCTGACGGGCAGCATGCGCCGCCATTCCGCACGATCCCCCCACCAGGATCCCTTCCTCGCGTGCCAGTCGTCTCGTCATGGCCAGAGAGTCGGGGTCCGAGACCTTGATCCAGCGGTCGATCAGGTCCAGGTCTACGGTCTCCGGGTAGAAGTCCTCGCCTACACCTTCGACTGCATACTGATGGATGTCTTCATCGCTGTCTGCGGTGAATATGGAGCCTTCCGGGTCGACTCCGACGACCCGAAGCCCGGGCTTCTGCTCCTTGAGGTAGCGACCGGCGCCACTGACGGTTCCCCCGGTGCCCACACCAGCCACCAGTGCGTCGACCTCACCCCCGGTCTGGCGCCAGATCTCGGGGCCGGTGGTCTCGTAGTGGGCCAGCGGGTTGCCCGGGTTCGAGTACTGGTCCGGGTGGAAGGCCCCCTCGATCTCGCCGGCCAGGCGCCGGGCCACGCCGTAATAGGAGTCGGGATGCTCGGGGAGCAACTGCGTCGGGGTGACGATCACCTCCACGCCGTACGCCCGAAGGAGGTCCTGTTTCTCCTTGGAGACTTTGTCGGGCACGGTGCATATCACCCTGTAGCCACGGACTGCGCCGATCAATGCCAGCCCCACCCCGGTGTTGCCCGAGGTCGGCTCGATGATCGTCCCGCCAGGCGCGAGGAGACCCTCCTGCTCGGCGGCGTCGATCATCGACACCGCGATTCGCTCCTTGACCGAGCCACCGGGATTCATGTGCTCGATCTTGGCGACGAGGTTGCCGGGAGGATGGATCCGGGAGAGCCTGACGATGGGAGTGTTGCCAATGACGGCGATCACATCGGGATGGATCTGCATGAGCGAGCGAGGCTATCGCACCGGGCGATCGTCCTCCGAACCACTTCTAACCTTCCCTGGTGACCCGGATCACCCGGTACGCATGGTTCACCCTCCTCTTCAACGTGGGTGTCATCCTCCTCGGCGCCCTGGTACGGGCGACCGGGTCGGGGGCAGGCTGTGGGAGGTCGTGGCCGACCTGTCAGGGGGAGGTGGTGCCCGAGCTCTCCGGTGCTACCGCCGTCGAGTTCACCCATCGGGCGGCCAGCGGGATCGCTCTCGTCCTCGTCGCCGTCCTGGTGGTCTGGGCCTGGCGGGCCGTGCCCAAGGGGGAGCCGGCACGGACCGGTGCGGCCATGTCGCTGGCCGCCATCGTGGGCGAGGCTCTGATCGGGGGGATGATCGTCCTGGCCGAGTGGGTGGCCGACGACGTGTCGACTGCCCGTGTCGTCGCGGTGCCCCTGCATCTGGTCAATACCCTCTTCTTGCTCGCCGCCCTGACCCTCACCGCTTTCTGGCTCTCAGGTGGGCGGCGGCTGTCACCCAAGGACCATCCCGGGGTATGGGGCTGGGCGGTCGCCGGGGCCGGCGCCATCGTTCTGCTCGCTGCCACCGGTGCGATCACTGCCCTGGCCGACACCCTCTTTCCCAAGAGCGGATCGGGGGCCGCCGGGAGCGGTGAGGCACATTTCCTCACCGACCTTCGCGTCGTCCACCCGATCCTGGCCGTGGTGGGCGCGTCCATCGGGTGGTGGGTATCGGGGCGGAGCGAGGCCCCGAGATCCAGAGCAGGTCGTGCGTTGCCGCTCCTGGTCGGTCTGATGCTCCTGACCGGCGTCCTCAACGTCGCCCTCGGCGTGCCGGTGTGGATGCAGCTCGTCCACCTCCTGCTCGCAGATGGCCTCTGGATTACGTACGTCCTCGCCTCCGCCGAGGCTCTCCAGGTGCCGGTGGAGGTGGCCCAGCCGGTCTGACACCGCGTTCCTGAGCTTGCTCACCACGGGCGTCCCTAGGCTGCCGGGCCGATGTTCGACCAACTGGGCGAAGGCGTGTACCGGCGCCGATATGAATCGCTCGACCTCAACATCGGCGTCGTGATCGGAGAGGAGGGCGTCCTTATCGTCGACACGAGGGCCACCCACGCCGAGGCCGACGAGCTTCGAGCCGATCTGGTGACCCTCACCAAGAAACCGGTGCGGTGGGTCATCGACACCCACTGGCATTGGGACCACACCTTCGGCAACTCGCGATTCCCGGGCGCAGAGATCTGGGGCCATCATCTGTGCAGGAAGGCTCTGGTCGATCGGGGTGAATCGATGAAGGAAGACGCCGCCGTCTGGCTACCCGACCTGATCACAGAGTTCGAGCAGGTGGTGATCACACCGCCGACCAGGGTGTTCGAGGATTCGGCCGGATTGGACCTCGGTGGCGTCGCCGTGACCATGAGCTATCACGGCCTCGGGCATACCGATGCCGACATCGTCATCACGGTCGGCGAGGTGGGCTTCTTCGGCGACCTGGTGGAGGAGGGCGCACCACCTGTCTTCGACGACGGATACCCGCTGTCCTGGCCAGGGACACTGCAGGGGGCACTCGATCTCGGATCGATCCGCATCGTTCCGGGACATGGAGACGTCTTCGATCAGGGCGGCGCCCGGGCCCAACTCGAGGAGATCGAGGCCGTGGCGATGACGGCTCGGCGTTGCATCGATGAAGGGCTCCCGGTCGGGGAAGCGGCGAGACTCGGCCCTTACCAGGAGGACGTCATGATGTCGGCCTTGAACCGGGCAGTGGAGCTGCAGCTCTGAGAGTCCGTCTCAACCACAACCTCAGGAATGAGCTTGGAGCTGGCCGGCCAGCACCTCCGGGTCGGAGGTGGGGAGGGCGCAGACGTGGTTCTGACAGACATAGGCGAGGGTCTGGCCCGCCTTGAATCTCCCCTCGAGGAGTGGGGCCGGACCGTTCCCATCCGACGAGACCGCCAGGGCGATGTGGGGCCGATAGCCGGACCAGAACACCCGGCTCAGAGCGGGCCAGCCGGAGCCGACGATCGCCAGCTCCCTGCTGTCGAGAAGTGAGTGGAGCACCCCGAGATGGTGACCGACCATCGAGGGATATCGATCCATCAGGAGACCGGCGCTGCGAAGGGTGTCGACGGCCAGGTCGCGATGACTGAGATCACCGCTGTAGGAAGCGAGCAGGAGCAAGGCCTCGGCGGCCATGGCGTTGCCCGACGGGAGCGGGTTGTCCGACTGGCCCTTCGGCCGCTTGATGAGGCTCTCACCATCGACCGCGGTGTCGAAGAACCCCCCGTCGGGATCCCCGAACCGACTCGGGATGGCGGTGGTCAACGCACTTGCGGCCTCATACCAGTCGTTTTCACCGGTCGCGGCATAGAGAGCGAACAGGCCAAGTGCCATCGCTGCGTCGTCCTCGAGGAACCCGGATACCCCGGGCCTGCCTTCTCGCCAGGACCGCCGCAGGATCCCGTCGACGACCATGTGTTCGAGTACGAATCGGGCAGTGACCCGGGCCGCAGTCAGATACGTCTCTTCCTCGAGAGCTGCCCCGGCTTCGGCCAGGGCGCGAATCGCCAGACCGTTCCAAGAGGCGACGACCTTGTCGTCGAGACCGGGCGGCACTCTCTCCGACCTGGCGGCGAGCAGACGGCTACGGATCGACTCGATCCTCTCGGACCAGGGCTCGGAGGTCGGCCGATAGAGGATGTTGTGGCCCTCGAAGTTCCCGTGGGGTGTCGCTCCGAAGAACCGAACGGCCACGGCACCGTCCTCCGGCCCGAGCACCTCCACCAGCTGCGCTGTGGTCCAGACGTAGAACTTCCCCTCGACTCCCTCGGAGTCGGCGTCCTCGGCCGAGTAGAAGCCGCCGGCTGGGTGTCGGAGCCGGTCGAACATGTAGCCGATGGTCGACCGGGCCACGTCCACGAACCCGGGCTCGTCGAGCTCGAGCCCGGCCCACAGATAGAGACGGGCCAGCTGGGCGTTGTCGTAGAGCATCTTCTCGAAATGGGGGACCAGCCATTGGGCGTCTACCGAATAGCGGGCGAAGCCCCCGCCGATGTGGTCGTGGATACCCCCGGCCGCCATCTCCGACAGCGTCACCCTCGCCATATGGCCTGCGCGGGGGGCCCATCCCTCGTCTCGAACCCGCAGCAGGAAGTCGAGATCCGGCCCCTGTGGGAACTTGGGTGCGCCGCCGAACCCACCGTTGACCGGGTCGAACGATGCGGCGAGGGCCTCGTAGGCGTCACCGAGTGTGCCGGTGCCGGGTAGATCGTCGGATATTGAAATGGTGCGCGTGATGGCCTCGGTGAGCCGTTCCGACTGACTCGTCACCTCCTCGCGTCTGTTCTCCCATGCGTCCGAGACCGCCCTCATCACGGTCCGGAACGAGGGCATGCCGTGCCGGTCCGCGTCCGGGAAGTAGGTCCCGGCGTAGAAGGGCCGCCCCTCCGGTGTCAGCCACACCGTCATCGGCCAGCCTCCCCGACCGGTCATGGTCTGGACCGCGTCCATGTAGATCGAGTCGACGTCGGGTCTTTCCTCCCGATCGACCTTGACGTTGACATAGAGACGGTTCATCTCTTCCGCCGTCTCGGTGTCCTCGAACGACTCGTGGGCCATCACGTGGCACCAGTGACAGGCCGAGTAGCCGACGCTGAGCAGGACCGGTACGTCGCGTTCCCGCGCCTCGGCGAAGGCCTCATCACCCCATTCGTGCCAGTCGACCGGGTTGTCCTTGTGCTGGAGGAGGTACGGAGATGTGGCGTGGGCGAGACGATTGGGCACGCCACCACGCTAGGCCCGGGGCCGAACTCCCCGACGCGCCAACCAGGAGCCGGTCACGATGTCGGCCAGCTCGTCGGGCTCGAGCAACTCGAGCCAGGCCCAAACCGACACCTTGACCTTGAAGGTGTCGACCCGGAAAAAGGTGTCGCGGCGGTCCGCCAGCAGGTTCTCGGTGTGCGGGTCCTGGGTCCAGAACTGGAGGA
>JAICNB010000021.1 GCA_025928935.1 Acidimicrobiia bacterium | reverse complement strand
CTGGGGCCGGCGCGGGTGGAGCGGATCATCGATCAGCAGGGCGAGCTGAGCTCCCTGAACACCCTTCTCCGCCAGCCGGCCCATCGCGACCAGCCGATCGAGCGGGTCCTCTGGCGTTTCATGGGCACCCGGTCCGGACGAAAGGCCAACTACGCCCGTTCGATGGTCGACGCCCTGGACCTCGACAATGTCCCCCACCCACTCCATGGTGTGCTCGATCACGTCACCTCTCGGGGCGGCTCGGCGCGTTCTGCATAGACGAAGCTGTCGAACGGCCAGCTCTCCTCGAGCCACGCGCTGACCGTGCGCCACACAGGCCCGTCGAGCCGGGCGCGACTCTCCCGAACCCAAGACCTGACCTCGGCCTCAGAATCTCCGGTCTTGGCCGGGTAGATGTAGACGCACCCGATGACTTGCTCTCCCTCGAGGACCGAGTAGGTGAAACCCTCCCGTCGGGCGAAGTCGCGGGCGTGAGCCTCCAGGTCTCTCAGGTTCTCGACCAGGGTCATCGGCCTGGGCCATCTGCTGGCCGCCCAGCCGGGTGTGGAGCGGATGTGATCGATGCTCGACATCCATGCGTCATGGTCGCGCTCGTTGTGAACAGGCCCCAGCGGCTCGAGCCTGAACCCGGGACCATCGAGGCCGTTTGGGACGACGAATCCCTCTGGGACGAACAGCTCATCCAACGTCACACCGGCGGCACGATGGCCAGTTCCTGGCCCCGCGCGTTCCCCCACCAACGAATGAACGCACCCATGGCGAGAAACAGCGCCAGGATCCCCAACGAATAGGCGGCCACCCCCGGATACCCGACCTCGCCGGGGGCGCTCCCCGCACCAGTCGCGCCACGGTGCCGTGTCCGAGCTCCGGGCCGATGGTGGTGACCACGGAGCGCGAGGTTATAGGGTCGAGGCATGGATGACCTCTACCCCCGTTTCAGCGATGAGGAGATGGCGAGCCGTCGCCGCTCGATCTTCCAGGTGATGGACGTCGCAGGTGTGTCGCACCTCGTCGTCTACGGTGCCGACCGGTCGGGGACGGCCATCGGTTGGCTCACCGAGTGGCCGACCACCCAAGAGGCCGCCCTGTTGCTCAGCCCGGGGGAGCAACCCATTCTCCTCGTGCAGCACTACAACCATCTCCCCAACGCCCGCAGGATCGCCGTCGACTGCCAGGTGGAGTGGGGCGGGCCATCGACCATCGCCCGACTCGACGAGTTGCTGCGAGCCCGGCACACACCTGGCCAGAAGGTGGGTGTGATCGGGCCACTTCGATTCGGCGCCTTTCACCAGCTCACCGCCTCGGTGGGAGAGCCGGTCAGCCTCGATGGTGAGTACCAGCGGCTGCGTCTGGTCAAGTCACCCGAAGAGACCGAACGGCTAGAGGTCGCCGCCCGACTCTCCGATCAGGCGATCGGCGCGATCGTCGAACAGGTGTCGGTCGGGATGGATGAACGGCAGGTGGCGGCGATCGTCGAGACCGCCTATCTGACCGACGGCGGGACCAACCACATCCATTATTTCGCCGCCACATCGATGAGCGACCCGGATCAGTGCGTCCCGTCGCAGTTCCAGTCGACCCGACGCCTGGAGTCGGGCGACGTCCTGTTCTGCGAGATAAGCGCCAACTACTGGGGCTACGCCGGACAAGTGCTTCGCACCTTCACCATCGCGGCCGAGCCCACCCCGTTGTTCGTCGACCTCCATCGGGCCGCCGACACCGCTTTCGACACCATCGCTGCGGCCGTCCGACCCGGCGCCCATGCCTCTGAGCTCGTCGAGGCGTCTGGCGTCATCGAGGAGATGGGCTTCACCATCTACGACGACCTGGTCCATGGCTATGGGGGCGGGTACCTGCCCCCGGTCCTCGGCACCAAGAGCCGACCCAACCTGCCCATACCCGACCTCACCCTGGAGGAGGGCATGGCCCTGGTCATCCAACCCAATGTGATCACGCCCGACGAGAAGGCCGGGGTGCAGACCGGACATCTGGTGGTCGTGACCGGGGACGGTCACCGATCACTTCACGACGTGCCACGCGGCCTGGTCCGGATCGCCGATTGAGGATTCGGCGGTCACGACACGCCCCCGATCCACGGCCGGATTCATCCCCCCGAGCCGGCTGCGGTCAGCGAGATCGGCTTGATGTCAGCGAACATGCTCCGGGAGTTCCAGGTGGGGAAGGCTCGGACGAGTGGTGACGGGCCGTGGAGTTGGATGCGGTCGTCCCGGATGGCCGCGGCCCAGCTGAGCTGGCCGGCGTGCCATTTGACGAACGCCTCGGCTTCCGCAGTGATGCAAAGGTCCTCGTCCAGACCGGTGTAGGTCCTGCAGATCTCGGTGTCACCACCCTCGATCAGCAGCCAGTATCGCTCGGGAGTCTGGCGGCCGGTGAAGTCGAATCGTATGACGACCCGTCGGTCCGGGAGCCGCTCCTGGCGCAGCGTGTTGCACATCGACCAGAGCGCCACGAATGGATCGAGGTTCTCCGGGGCGATCTCGAGCCAGCGTGCCCCCCACTCGCCGAGCGACACGCAGACCTTGAACAGGTCATGACCGGCGGAGGTGAGCTCGTAGGTACGCCCACGCCCGGCGGATTTGGGTGCAGACTCGACGATGCCGAGCCGCTCCAGCTGCTTGAGGCGCTGTGAGAGCAAAGTGCGGGAGAGCCCCGGCGCACCTTCCAGAATCTCGCCGAAACCCCCACAGCCCAGGTACAGGTTGCGGACGATCAGAGGGGTCCAACGCTCCGCGAAGATCTACGCCCCGCGGGCGATCGGGCAGTACTGGCCGTAACTCCGCATGACGCCATTGTCAGTCACCCTCGGTCGAATTTGAAGTCCAGATTCTTGACTCGATAGTCCAGATCCCAGACTTCACAGCTGACGTCCCGCGTGGTGCTATCGGAGCAGGAGTGGAAAGCCACCACCCACCCGAGCGCGGAGGCGACAACATGGAGATCGACGAGTTCCAGGGCCAACTCATCACGGCCGACGACGACAAGTACGACATTGCCCGAGCCGTGTGGAACGGCGCCATCGACCGCTACCCGCGGCTGATCGCCCGGTGCAGCGTGACCGCCGACGTGGCCGTTGCGATGCGTTTCGCCCGCGACCAGAACCTCGAGATCGCGGTACGGGGCGGGGGTCACAACGTGGCCGGCACCGCCGTGTGCGACGACGGGATCGTCATCGATCTCACGACGATGCGAGGCGTCCGGGTCGACCCGGTCAGTGCCACAGCCCGGGTGCAGGGTGGTGCACTGTGGGGCGACGTCGACCACGCGGCACAGGCCCGCGGCCTGGCCACTACCGGCGGCATCGTCAGCCACACCGGGGTCGCAGGACTCACGCTCGGCGGTGGCATCGGCTGGCTCATGCGAAAGCACGGTCTCACGGTCGACAACCTGATCGCCGCCGAGGTGGTGACAGCCGATGGTGACCTGCTCCGGGCATCGGATGACCAGAACCCAGACCTCTTCTGGGCGCTGCGCGGGGGAGGCGGAAACTTCGGCGTCGTCAGCTCGTTCGAGTTCCGACTCCACCCACTTGGGCCATCCGTCCTGGCCGGCCCCATCCTCTGGGACGCCGGTGACACGAGCGAAGTCCTCCACTTCTATCGTGAGTTCGCCTCAAACGCCCCCGAAGAGCTCGGGACGACGGTGAGATTCGGCACCGCCCCACCCCTACCGGTCATCCCCCAAGAACTGCATTGGCGCCCGGTGATACTGGTGGGCACCTGCTACGCAGGACCGATCGAGGTTGGTGAAGAGGTACTTCGCCCTTTGCGCGCGCTGGGGAGGCCACTCCTCGATCTGATCGCACCCACCCCATACGTGGACCACCAGAGCGCCGTCGACTCGACGGTCCCGCACGGCTGGGACTACTACTGGAAGTCGACTTACCTCCCGGAGCTCGGCGACGACCTGATCGAGGTGATCGCCCAGAACGCCTTCGCCTCGTCTTCACCACGGTCGTACGTGCTGATCTTCCATCTGGGCGGCGCCGTCGCCCGGGTGCCGGAAGCCGACACCGCATTCGGAAACCGACACGCGACACACGCCATCACTCTCGACGGTGTGTGGCGCCCCGGGGAGGACCACGCCGATCGGGACATCGCCTGGGCCAGGCGCTTCTTGGCCGCCCTCGAGGGCCACCGCGAGGGCGTCTACGTCAACTTCCTCGGTGCTGACGAAGGTCCCGACCGCATCCGCGAAGCCTACGGCTCCGCCATCTACGAGCGGCTCGTGGAAGTGAAGACCAAGTACGACCCCGACAACGTCTTCCACCACAACCAGAACATCCTCCCTCGTTCTGGATGATCGGCCGCCCTCGGTCCCCACGGATGCGGGTCAGCGCTCGCTTTCTGGTGACGTGATTCGGTGTCGAGTCAGTTCAGCCCTGGAGGTTCTGGATGACCATGCCAGCGAGGGCGCAGAGCAGGGCGATCAGAACGATTCGGCGGGTGAGACGCGCTGCGTCGGGGGAGGCCCGGAATGCCGACAACACCCAACCCGCGGCGGCAAACTCGATAATCACCACCAGCGAACCCGCGAGCACAAATACTCCCGTCATCTCGAGGGCGGTCCAGAGGAAGACCACTCCCATCACCGCGAAGGTCGTCCCTGTGAGGGCTCCCACGCCGATGCCACGACGCACATCCGCAACGCCGATCCTGTCGAGGAGCCACGCCAGAGCGGTCACACCGGCCAGAAGCGCCAAGTACGCCACTGGGATACGACTAAAGAGCTGCTCGTCGGAAAGAAGACCCGGCTCCCGCTCCTGATCGAAGAGCGACATGAACACACCCGCGTTGAAGAAGAGATCAACTCCGATAGTGAGTGCCCATGTTGTGAGCACTGGTCGAAGGGCAAACGCCCGGTCCGCCAGGTTGGTCGAGTCCTGATCACCCATGGGACTCACTGATGTGTGACCGAGATGTTCTGCTCATAAGCACGACTCTCATCTCGGCCCCGAAGGTATTCACGGGCGAGTGGGAGGCCCAGGGTCGGAAGACCTTCTATGCCGACTTTCGCTCTGAGCTATGGCCGGCAACTGGAAAAACGGTCACGCCTCCGGGGAGTCTCGTTGCCTGGTCCCACACCTCGGACTTGCCACGAATCGACGAAGAGCCGCGGGCTGCGAGATCGCGCCGAGCGTTGACAATCAGCGTGGCGGCGGTGATGCCCAATCCGGCGAGCAGCGCTGCCTTTACTCCGGTCGGCAGCTTCCTCGAGAGGGTTCTCATGTCAATGCCTCCTCTCTTGAACGCCCACGGGCCGCAGGGTGGGCACGTTTGCGGATGTGTCGATGGGCCAGCCAGACGGCCATAGCCATGACGATGGCCACGTCGGCAAAGCCGAGGATCGACTCCCAAGGCAACTCGATGTCTCCTGCCTGAAGATTGTTGAAAAAGGCCCCAAGAGGTGTGAGCAACGGCCACAAAATCAGGATGTTGGTGGTCAGTCGGAAGATGATGGCGTAGAGGACACCGAGGCCGAACAAGAACCACATGTCGCCGGCGGGCATCCCGTAGCCGACGTGGTATAGCGCATAGAGAAGCGCTGCCCCACCAACGGCCGGGATGACGCCGAAGCTTTCTTCGAGACGGCCCTGGATGAATCCTCGGAAGAAGATTGCCTCGAAAAGCCCCACGACAAGGGACATGACCAGCAACGGCAACCATTCGACCGGGGCGGGAAGGTGATAGCCCCATAGGGTCGAAGCGAACTGGATGGCGGCGAAAGCTGAGCCCAGCATCAATGTGGCTCGCAGCCCGTGAAAGCCCAGCCCGAGGGACCGGAGGTCCCGGCCTCGCATCCAAACCTGGTAGACGATCGGGCCCACCACGCCGATTACCAGGGCGAAGCCGAATGAAAGGAACAGCCCGAGGACATTGTCGGTGGTGAATACGGTGAACGCCACACGAAACAGCCCAACCACCGCGGCATACGAGGCGCCGATCACAAGCAGGTCCCGACCGTCGACGCCTCTGAAGCTGACGCTGGGTCGGAGTCCTGGGATGAGTGCGACCAGCAGCGCCGAGGGGACCACCAGACCGGTCCACAAGGCCAGGTTGTCGATGTTCAACAACAGCAACGCCACGAGGGAGAACACCGCCCAGACGATGGTGCGAACACGACCTGCAGAAGCGTCGACTTCAGACGCGCTAACCATATGTTCCTCAGTGCGAGCCTCACATGAGCGGGAGCCGGTGACCAGAGCCAGAAGTCCTCACCTCCGCACCGACTCCAAATAGCGAGGAGATCGTTTCTCCTCTGCCTCGCCGTCGGTCTGGGATCGGCTCATGGAGGCAAATGGGGGCTGTGGCTGACGAATCTGAATTGGGAGGCCCAAGCTTCTACCAGCCGTGACGGCGACGCACCCCCGTCCGCGGTATCAAATGCTTGCGTCGACGATTGGTGCTCCACGACCACCCACCCCTGAAGGGCCGATCCCGGCCGGGCTGTGATGGTTAGGTTTGGAATATGGGTTGGGCTATTGGCCGATTGACCGGGCTTGGTGTTGCTGATGGTCAATCGCCTTCTGAACAGCGGCGTATCAGGACCATCAATGTCGTCGCCATGGTCGCATTTGCCCTCAACGCGTTCTTCGCCATTCTGTTTCTTCCGGCCCGACCCGAACAGAGAGTTTCCCTGTGGGCATACCTGGGACTCCTGATGGTGTATCTCGCTGGTTACGTGCTGACCCTTGCTCTGAACTGGCGCGGGCGTCATGAGACTGCGGCTGGTTTACTGCTGGTTACCGGTCTGTTGAATATCGCCGCAGTCAGTCTCACTGTTGGGTTCCGCACCGGACCAGCCGTCTTCCTGACGGCCGTGGCGATGGGGGCGGTCTTCGTGACCGATGTCAAGAGCCTTGCCCTGCGTTGGATCGTCGTGGCTCTGGCGATTCTCGTCTACGCGTTACTGGTGGTTTTGAACCCACCCGTCGCTCCAGACGTGGCCGGGACCTGGATCGAGGACGCGCTGATTGCGGCGTCGTTCGCCGGGATGGTCGCCTTCGTCGTCGCTGTCGTCTGGTATCAACGACGCCTCGCCGAGAGAGCAGAGACGGAGTTGACGGAAGCCAACAAACGGTCGGAACAGCTTCTGTTGAACATCCTTCCAGCTGACATCGCCAGGCGGCTACAGGCTGGCGAATACCCAATAGCCGATCAGAAGTCCGAGGTCACAGTCCTGTTCGCAGACATCGTCGGATCGACAGCGATAGCCGAAAGACTGACCGCCATGGACCTGGTCACGACACTCGACGGCCTCTTTTCGTCTTTTGATGACATCGTCGACGAGCACGGTCTGGAAAAGATCAAGACCGTTGGTGACAGCTACTTCGCCGTCGCCGGCCTGGAGAGAGACGGCCAGCACCACACTCGATCGGCGGCCGACGCAGTCCTGAGCATGCGAGAGGAGGTGAAGAATCACGGCTTTCCTGGCTTGCGGGGAGTGCAAATGAGGTTTGGCCTGCACACGGGCCCCGTCATGGCTGGCGTCCTCGGGAAGCGGAAATTCAGTTACGACCTCTGGGGAGACACAGTCAATACCGCCAGCCGCATGGAATCGACAAGTGAACCAGGCATGATTCAGGTCAGTCAGCAAGTCTACGACTGTCTCAAGGACCGCTACGAACTCAAGGCCAGAGGCACCATCCCCGTCAAAGGCAAGACCGAGCTGGCGATTTACGAGCTGATTGGCAGCAGAGAGGTGTCCGGCAGGCCACCTCCGCTGCACACTTCATGACCAACACTCGGCGCCGGCCTGGACGTCGGGGAGGACCTCGCCCACGCCTCGGGAGTCCCACGAACGAATCAGGGCCGTCCTCTCGAACGGCCCTGACTGGGGTTTCTGAGTCGGGACGGCGGGATTCGAACCCACGACCTCAGCGTCCCGAACGCTGCGCGCTACCAAACTGCGCCACGTCCCGAATGAGGGCCGAATGGTAGGCGATGCAATCGCGCTAGCCCACTCGGATGGAGCCAAGAAGGCCCTTCCCAATTGGCAAACCTGGCTTAGCCTGATCGGGGAGGCAAGACCCAGCAGGGGAGGAATTGATGACCGCCTATGACGCCCAGCTCAGGCTGAGTGGGACGGATGACGCGCCGATCAGCGTCGTGGTCGACCTGACCGACGACCGGCTCATTATGACCGCCGGGGATATCGAAGTCGGCGACTGGGCCCGCGACCAGGTCCGGGTCTCGGCGATGCCGGACGGGTTTCATGTCCGAGCGGAAGGTGAGGAGATCATCCTCGACGTCACCGACGACGCCCATTTCGCCATCGATCTCGGGCTGAGGAACGCCCCGCCCATCCTGCGGCGCCGCATGTCGGCCCTGCTCAGGAGCGACTCCGACCTCTGAGCCCTTCCGGGGACGAAGCAGCCCGGCTAGAGGAGCTCGGCGATCTGGACCGCGTTCAACGCGGCGCCCTTGCGCAGGTTGTCACCAACGACCCAGAGGTTGATGCCTCCGGGCTGGCCCAGGGTCGGCCTGACCCTTCCCACCAGGACGTCGTCGATGCCGGCCGAATCCAATGGGGTGGGGACTTTGTCGGTCCACACCTGCACCCCGGGGGCTGAGCCGAGAATCTCCACCGCCTCGTCGGGATCGATCGGCCGCTCGAATCGGAGAGAGGCCGCCACACCGTGCCCGACCAGCGTTGGGACGCGAACACAGGTCGGCTCCACCAGGAGATCGGGGAGATCGAGGATCTTCCTGGACTCGTTGACCAGCTTCCACTCCTCGTCGGTGTAGCCCTGCTCGGTCTCTGATCCGGCATAAGGAAGGACGTTGAACCCGATCGGCCGGGCGTAGAGAGTGGGGCTCGGGTCCTCCCAGCCCCCGGTCATCATGGACTCGAGATCGGGACGAAGCAGATCGGTCTGCTCGATGAGCTCGACCACCCCCTGTTGTCCCGAGCCAGAGACCGACTGATATGAGGTGGCGACCATGGTCCTCAGCCCCGCGGCCCGGTGAAGGGGCCCCGCGGCCATCATCAGGGCCATCGTGGTGCAATTCGGGTTGGCGATGATCCCCCGGTGCGAGCCGACCGCGGCGTCGTTGACACCGGCCACGATGAGGGGGACCGACGGGTCCATCCGAAAAGCCGACGAGTTGTCGATGACCACGGCCCCCGCCTCGGCAAAGGTCGGCGCGTGACCCCGCGACCGGTCCCCACCAGCGGAGAACAGGGCGATGTCGATCCCGCCCGGGTCCGCCGACGACAGGTCCTCCACTTCGACCTCGCCCCACCGGGTATCCACGACCAACCCGGCGGAGCGCGCCGACGCAAGCAGACGCAGGGATCCGAGCGGGAAGCTGCGCGACTCGAGGATGGCCCTCATGGTCCGGCCCACCGCGCCCGTGGCCCCCACGACGGCCACTACCCGGTCGCTCAAGCCCCCATCTCCTCGTAGACGGTTGGCGGGTCGAAAGCGGCATGCAACGCCTCGACCGCTGCGTCCACGTCGTCCGACCTGACCACACATGAGATACGGATGGTCGATGTCGAGATCATCTCGATGTTGATCCCGGCCGAAGCAAGCGTCTCGAACACCTTGGCGGCCACGCCTGGATGCGACTTCATGCCCGCCCCGACCAGGGAGACCTTGGCGATGTCGGCGTCCACATCGACCGACTCGGCGTCGATCTCGCCGGCGACCTGCTTTGAAATGCGCTCGGCGTCGACCAGGTTCGCCCGAGGGACGGTGAAGCTGATATCCGTGCTGCCGTCGTGGGAGACGTTCTGGACGATCATGTCGATGTTGACCCCGGCAGCAGCAAGGGACCCGAACAGGGCAGCGGCGACGCCCGGGCGGTCGGAGACCCGGTTGACCGTGACCTTCGCCTCGGATCGATCATGGGCGATGCCGCTGATGATCGCCTGCTCCATCGGAGACTCACGGACCCATGTGCCCTCCCCATCGTGAAAAGAGGAGCGGACATGGATCGGGATCTCGAAGCGGCGGCCGAACTCGACCGCCCTCGACATCAGGACCCCGGCGCCCGATGCAGAGAGCTCCAGCATCTCGTCGAAGGGCACCTCGTCGAGCTTCCTGGCCTCGGGCACGATTCGAGGATCCGCGGTGAACACCCCGTCGACATCGGTGAAGATCTGCACGCTGTCCGCCCCGAGGGCGGCAGCGAGCGCAACGGCGGTGGCGTCGGACCCGCCCCGTCCCAGGGTCGTGATCTCCTTCGATGCCGGATCGACACCCTGAAAGCCGGCCACGATGACGACCTTGCCCTGGGCCAGGCTGTCACTGACCCGGGTGCCCTTGATGTCCAAGATCTTGGCCGACCCATGGGATGAATCGGTGAGGATCCCGGCTTGTGAGCCGGTGAAGCTGACGGCGGGAATGCCCCGGGAGTTCAGGGCGATCGAGAGCAGGGCCATCGAGATCCGCTCGCCGGCGCTGAGGAGCATGTCCATCTCCCTGGGCGAGGGATTCTCACTCAGCTCTCCGGCCAGGCCGACCAGCTCGTCCGTCGTCTCGCCCATCGCCGAGACCACGACCACCAGGTCGTGGCCCTCGCTACGCGTCGACTCCACCCGATCGGCGACAGCCTCTATGCGGGCGACGTCGGCGAGGGAGGTCCCACCGAACTTCTGGACCACGAGCGACATGTCGAACACAGTTTGAATGCTTTTCCACCCAAACACGAACACCGGCTCGGGATTGGGGAACGGCCTTGCCTAGAGTCGCTCCGCCATGACCGACAGACGCCGGCGTCAGAAGGAGCAACGCGCCGCCAAGCGAGACGCCGAGAAGAAACAGGAGGCCCGCAAGGAGCTGGGCCGACGGTTGGGGATGGCCTTCCTGTTTGGTCTGGTGGTGGTGGGGATATTCGTCGCCGGAGCGTCCTTCGGCGGCGACGAGGGCGACCTCCCCGGGAGTTACGAGGACTTCCTCGGCCAGCCGACCGCATGTGGCGCCGAGGCGCCGGAGCCCGAGCCGGTCCTGAGCTTCGATGTGCCGGAACCACAGGAGGACGTGACCCCAGCCTCCACGGTGACCGTGACCTTGGAGACATCGTGCGGTCAGATCGTGATGGACCTGGACCCAGTCGGCTCTCCTCAGACAGCCAATTCCTTCGTCTTCCTCGCCCGGGAGGGCTTTTTCGACGGTCAGGTCTTCCACCGGATCGAGGAAGGGTTCAGGGTCTTCTCCGGCGACCCGGAGGCCAACGGCCAGGGCGGGCCCGGTTATCTGGTTCCAGATGAGTTCCCCGCGGGCGACTTCGAGTACACGCCCGGCATGGTGCTGATGGACAACGTCGGCAGGGGCACGACCGGTAGCCGGTTCTTCATCCTGACCGGGGAAGGTGCCTCGACGCTGAACCCCCAGTTCAACCTGCTGGGGGAGGTGACCTCGGGCCAGGAGACCCTCGAGGCCATCGCCGGCGTCGAGACGGCGGTACGGCCCGGCTCAACCGGGCAAAGCCTTCCCCTGGAGACCGTCTACATCGAGAGGACAACGGTCGAAGTAGCCAGCCCGTGACAACGGCGCAAGCCATCATCCGGGGCTGAGAACCATGGCCGTCGACCTACACACCCATTCCACGGCCTCCGACGGGTCGGACGATCCGGCCATCCTCGTCGAGAAGGCCGCGGGCCTGGGATTGACCACCATCGCCCTCACCGATCACGACACCGTCGAGGGGATCGAGCCAGCCCGCGCCGCCGCGGGTCGGGTGGGGATCGAGCTTGTCCCGGGCACGGAGCTGTCGCTCGAGTTCCTGGGCGGAATGCACCTCGTCGTTCTCTGGCTCGAGCCGGTCCCCGGGCCGCTCCAGGACCGATTGCCTTCCCTGCAGCTCGGCCGGACTGCCCGCAACCAGGCCATAGTGGACCTCCTGACGGAACTGGGCATGCCGATCGCTATGGAGGACGTCCTGGTGGTGGCAGGGAGTGGCTCGGTGGGTCGACCTCACATCGCCGAGGTGATGGTCCGGCATGGCTACGTCACTTCGGGCCCGGAGGCGTTCGATCTCTGGCTGTCTGCAGGGAAGCCGGCCTACGCCGGCCGCCCCCGGCTCGAGCCGGAGGAGGCAATAGGGCTTGCCCTGGAATCGGGCGGCGTCCCGGTGTTGGCCCATCCCCACACCCTCGGCATCAACCGTGCCGACGAGATGGCGGAGCTTCTCAATCGCCTGCGCGCGGACGGTCTGATCGGAATGGAGACGATGTACGCCGCCTATCACCGTCACGAACGGGAGGGGTACACCGACCTCGCCCGTCGCTTCGGGCTGACCGCATCCGGGGGAAGCGACTACCACGGCACCTACAAGGAAGGGCTCGAGCTCGGGCGGGGCTACGGCGATCTCGCGGTACCCGAGTCGATCCTCAAGGAGCTGCGGGAGCGGAAACCGTGAGTCGGCCGATGAAGATGGGTGCCGCGGCTGCGGTCGTCTCCGCCAGCGTGCTCGTCTCCCGTCTCCTCGGTCTGGCCAGGGAGGCCATCCTGGCTGCCCTGATCGGGGTCAACGCCGAGGGTGACCTCTACCGGCAGGCCTTCCTCATCCCGGACTTCCTCAATTACCTGCTGGCAGGCGCCTTCCTCACCATCACCCTCATCCCGATTCTGAGCAGCCATCTGGAGCGAGGCGACCCCGCCGCGGCAAGCCGGGCGTTCACCTCGGTGTTCAGATTCGTGGCGTGGGCCATAGCCGGGCTCACCGTCTTGATGTGGCTCGGAGCAGGGCCGCTGGTCTCTCTCGTCTTCCCCGACGTCCCAGATCCAGATCGACTTGTGTCCCTGACCCGCATCGTCCTCCCTGCTCAGGTCTTCCTGGTGGTGGGTGCCCTGCTCATGGCGGTGCAGTACACCCACCGGCGATTTGCCGTCCCCGCCCTGGCCCCGATCGTCTACAACCTGGGGATCATCGCGGGGGGCCTCATCGGGGCCGCCATCGGCGAGCCGGGCCCGGAAGGGTTCCTCTGGGGTGCGGTGATCGGCTCGGCGGTGGGCAACTTCGGTCTGCAGTGGGCCGGGGCGCGTCGCACGGGAACCTGGTTCACCGAGGTGCCGGCCGGCGAGTCTTCCGTGAAGGAGTACTTGCTCCTGGCCCTGCCCCTGATGCTGGGCCAATCAATCGCCGTCCTCGACGAGCAGTTCGTGCGCTTCTTCGGCCAGGTGGACGAGGGCGCCACCTCCGCCCTCAGCTTCGCCCGTCAACTCAACATGGTGCCGGTCGGCGTGATCGCCCAGGCGGCCGGGGTGGCCGCGTTTCCCTTCCTGGCCCGGCTCGCCGCAGGGGGAGACGTCGAGGGCCTCGTTCGGACCACCGGCCGCGCCGCGCGCAACACCGTGTTCGTCGCCGCGGGGGCCACCGCGGCCCTGGTCGTGCTCGCCCGCCCGGTCGTCCGCCTTCTCTATCAACACGGTGAGTTCAGCTCCGCCGACGGCGAGTTGGTCGCCGGGCTCCTCGTCGTCTACGCCTTCTCCATCCCCGCCTGGGGGCTCCACCAGATCCTCTCCAGGCATTTCTACGCCAAGCGGATGATGTGGCGGGTTGTTCTGATCGGGACCGTGGGGACACTCGTGGCCATCCCGGTGTGGCTCGTGCTCTACGACATGTTGGGCATCGAGGGCTTTGCCCTCGCCTCGACCCTGGTCATGACCGGATACGCCGTCGCTCTGTTGGTGGCCTGGGGCCTCGATGCGGGTTGGGCTGCGGTCAGAGGGCTGGTCCCATCGGTCCTGCGTGGCCTCACCGCCGCCGGCCTGGCCGCCCTGGCCGCCTATCCGCTGGTGACTGCCCTCTTCGACGAGACCGGCCTTTCCCTTCTCGAGGGGCTCGTCGCCGCCCTCGTCGGTGGTCTGACGACCGTTGCGGTGTTCCTCGGTGTGTCCGCATTGCTGCGGGCTCCGGAGCTGCATGACCTGTTGCGACGGGGCGGATCCGGTGACGTGTGATCCGTGTCGTGTGCCCCGATGTCGTGTGCAGCCACCCACCTCCACGGTGTTATGCACACGGGAACTCAGATCGGTCTGACGATGTCCCGGGGCATGTTCGGCTCCTCGGAGCGACCGGCGAGCATCCAGGACGGCAACGGGCGGGACCCGTCTTTCGGGGCCTGACGCGCCACCCGCTCCTCCTCGGTGATCCGGTCGAGGACCACGGCGATGAGGGCGGCCTCGAACTCGCCCGCGCCACCCCGGATCTCGAGCCCTCTGATCTCGATGCCGCTGTTCATCCCGGTAGCTCCACCAGCTCGATCAAGGTACCACCGAGGTCGGCGGGGTGGACAAAGGCGATACGGGCCCCCCGGCCGCCGGGCCGGGCCACCTCGTCGATGAGACGGGCCCCCTGCTCACGCATGTGATCGAGTGCGATCTCGATCGAGGCCACCATGAATGCGACATGGTGAAGACCCTCACCCCTCTTCTCGAGGAAGCGGCCGACCGGAGTGTCGGCCGCGAGCGGCCGGAGCAGTTGCACGAAGGACCCTCCCACAGGGAGCATGGCCTCCTCGACACCCTGGGCCGCTACGACCTCGCGGTAGAGCGGCTCGACCCCGTAGCGCTCGCGGTACCCGTCGAGCGCCCGATTCAGATCGGTCACCGCGATACCGACATGGTCGAGATTCAGCAGCTTCACGAGCACGAGGCTAAACCGCGAACCCAGGGTGCGGACTTCGCTGAGGGGTGCCCGCCACCACCCTGGGTTCGAGGGTCGAGGCGCCGGTAGCATCGTGCCCGTGAGCAACCCAGTCATAACCGGGATCGCCCGCACGCCCATCGGTCGCTACGGAGGGGCGCTCGCCCCGCTTCGCGCCGTCGACCTCGGGGGCATCGCCATCGCCGGGGCCATCGAGCGAAGTCAGGTCGACCCGGGGGCGGTCGACGAGGTCTTGTTCGGACACGTCCTCCAGGCGGGAGAAGGCCAGATCACGGCCCGGCAGGCGGCGGTCCGAGGGGGTCTACCGATGACGGTGCCATCGGTGACCATCAACAAGGTTTGCCTGTCCGGCCTGTCGGCGATCGGCCTGGCAGAGAGGGCCATCCGGTCCGGAGACACCAAGTTCGCCGTCGCCGGCGGGATGGAGAGCATGTCCAACGCGCCCCACGTCGTACGCGAGCTGCGATGGGGTGCCCGCATCGGGAACGTCGAGATGATCGACGTGATGCAGCACGACGGGCTTTTCTGTGCCTTCGACCACTGCACGATGGGCGAGTCTTCCGACCTGAAGAACCAGCGTCTCGGGATCGGACGGGAGGAACAGGACGTCTGGGCGGCCCGCAGCCACCAGCGGGCGGAGGAAGCCACTGCCGCCGGGGCGATGGCCAAGGAGATCGTTCCTGTCACGGTGGCCCGGCCCAGGTCGGATCCTGTTGTCGTGGAACGAGACGAGGGCATCAGAGAGGGCTCGACCGCCGATTCCCTGGCCGCCCTCCGGCCCGCCTTTACTCCCGACGGGACGATCACTGCCGGGAACGCGTCACAGATCTCGGATGGTGCCGCTGCCGTGGTCATCGCCGACCGCGAGGCGGCCGAGGCGTCCGGAGCACCGATCGTGGCCGAGATCCTCGGATACGGGCAGATCGGCGGGATCGACGCCACCCTCCACGAGCGTCCCGCCGAGGCGCTGCACGTCGCCCTGAAGCGTGCCGGATTGGACGTGGCCGACCTCGACCTCGTCGAGATCAACGAGGCATTCGCCGCAGTGTCGCTCTGGGCGGCGCGGATGCTGGACATCCCGGACTCCAAGGTCAACGTGAACGGTGGGGCGGTCGCCCTCGGCCACCCGATCGGCGCCACGGGGGCCCGACTCGTCGTCAGCCTGGTCAACGCCCTCCACGCCAGGGGCGGGGGCATCGGCGCCGCCACCCTGTGCGGAGGTGGCGGGCAGGGCGACGCGCTCATCGTCAGGGTGGCCTGATGGCCGAGCCCGTCGAGCGCAACCTGGGCCTCGACCTGGTCCGGGTCACCGAGACTGCCGCCATGGGGGCAGCCCGCTGGCTGGGGCGGGGCAACAAGGAAGCCGCCGATCAAGCCGCGGTCGATGGGATGCGTCTCCATCTGTCGACCCTCGACATCGACGGTCTGGTGGTGATCGGCGAGGGTGAGAAGGACTCGGCCCCGATGCTCTACAACGGCGAGCGGGTGGGCAGCGGCCAGGGCCTGGTGGTGGACGTCGCCGTCGACCCGGTCGACGGGACCACCCTCACCGCCTCCGGCATGCCGGGGGCGATCGCAGTTATCGCCCTGGCCGAAGGGCGAGGCACCATGTATGCCCCCGGGTCGCTGGTCTACATGGACAAGATCGCAGTGGGGCCCGAGGCGGCGGGGGCCATCGAGCTGGAAGCGCCGGTCGATCACAACCTTCGCCAGGTGGCCAAGGCGAAGCGCAAGGAGGTCAACGACCTCAGGGTGCTCATCCTCGACCGGGAGCGGAACCAGCACTACATCGACGGGGTGCGCCAAGCCGGGGCACGCATCTCCCTGATCCGCGACGGAGATGTGGCCGGCGCCATCGCCACCAACCAGGAGGAGACCGCCGCCGACGTCCTCCTCGGCATCGGTGGCTCCCCTGAGGCGGTGATCGCGGCCGCCGCCCTCAAGTGCATGGGGGGGGAGATGCAGTGCAAGCTGTGGCCCCGGAACGACGAGGAGCGCCAATCCGCAGTGGACGAGGGTCTAGACCTGAATCAGGTCATGGGCACCGCCGAATTGGTGTCATCCGACAACGTCTTCTTCGCCGCCACCGGGGTAACCGGTGGCGAGTACCTGCAGGCGGTCGAGTTTCGACGGGATGACCATGTCGTCACCCACTCGGTGATCATGCGCTCCAAGACGGGTTCGATCCGGTACATGGAGGCGACACACAACATCGCTCGGCTCAGCGAGATCTCGGCCCAGACTCTCGACTAGCCGTTCCTCGGCTAGACGGTGCCGGACAGGATGGTGCGGACGTCGACGACGATCCCGATCAGCAACAGGATCGTCACCACCCCGATGAAGGCGGTGTAGGCCCAACGGGCACGATGGTCGGCGATCCAGAATCGACGCACGCCGGAGACCCCCATGTAGATGGCGAGCACCGAAAGGGCGATGGTCAGCGGCGCACTGGCGGCGCCGGACAGGCCGATCACGGGGGCCAGGATCGGGATCAGCAGGTAGGTGATGATGCAGCGAATCCCGGACACGACGATCGCAGCCGTGGTGTTGCGGCGGGCACCGAGGATGGCGTTCTTGTCGACGACGTCGCCGACCCGGAGGATCCGCCTCATGAAACGATCGACGGCAGGCCGCTCCTCGATGACCGGGGCAGGCGTGCTCACAGCTCCATCCTCCCGGCCAGGGCCCGCCCCAGGGTGAGCTCGTCGGCGTAATCGAGATCGCCGCCGACCGGGAGCCCCGAGGCAAGGCGGGTCACTCTCACCCCGAGGGGCTTGAGCTCACGGGCCAGGTACATGGCGGTGGCGTCGCCTTCGATGGTCGGGTTGGTGGCGACGATGATCTCGGCGATCTCCTCGCGCCCGATGCGATCGGTCAGCTCGCCGATGCGCAACTGGCCGGGCCCGATGCCGTTGATCGGCGACAGCGACCCGCCGAGCACGTGATAGAGGCCCCGGAACTCCTGGCTCCTCTCGACCACGACGATGTCCTGGGGGCGCTCCACGACGCACAAGATCGATTGGTCGCGCCGCGTGTCACGGCAAATGCCACAAAGGTCGCCCGAGGCCACGTTGAAGCACCGTTCACAGACGCTCACCTGGTCCCGCATGTCGCCTATGGCTGCCGCCAGCCGGCGAGCATCGGCCTCTTCCACACTGAGCAGGTGGAAAGCGAGACGTTGCGCCGTCTTCTGCCCGATGCCGGGGAGACGGGCCATCTCGTCGATGAGACGCTGGACCGGGCCTTCGAACATCAACCGAGCAGGCCACCGAGGCCGAGGTCCCCGGTCAGCCCTCCCAGTTGCTCCGAGGCGGCGGCGCTGGCCGCCTCCATCGCCTGGCGCACGGCGGCGACCACGAGATCCTGCAGCATCTCCACGTCATCGGGATCGACCACCTCGGGTGCGATGACGACTTCCACCAGTTCCTGGCCACCGGTCACCGTCGCCACCACCATGCCACCACCGGCCGAGCCCTCGAAAGTCCGGGTGGCCAACTGCTGCTGCGCTGCGGCGAGCTGCTCTTGCATCTTCTGCGCCTGAGCCATCAGCTGGCGCATGTCGGGTGGGCGGTTCATCGACCCGAACGGTAGCTACCAGGTACCTGATACCTATTCCTCCACCACTTCGGCGCCAAGCTCGGCCGCGAGCAATGAGGTGGGATCGGAGGAGGTGTCCGGCCTTTCCTCGAGCTGGGACATGTCGATGGTCTGGTCCCCCCCGCTGTCCTGTGACGATTCCCTGAGCCCGAACCTCACCTTCACCGTCCCACCCAGGAGATCACCTGCCCGGGTGGCCACGATCGCCGCCACGGCATCGTCCTCCTGGAGCGATTGGAGATGAAAGCCGTGGGGAACCTCGAGCACGATCACGTTGCCTTCGACACCGGCCGGCACTGCTTCCCGGAAGAAGGCCCATCGCCGGGCCCCGAGCACATCGCGCAGGGAGCCGAACAGACCGGGCCAGACCTTCTGCAGCTGTTCTAGGGAGACGTCGATGGCGGCGACTTCGACCATGGGCTCGGGGGTGCCGGTGCCATCCTCCTCGGCGACCTGTGCCGGGGCAGGCTCCTCGTCGGCCGCCAGTTCCGTAGCCGGGTCATCGGAGGTGTTGGCCGGGGCGACGGTCGGAGCAGCTGACGACCCGGCCGGCGGCACCGGGTCGGGCTTGCCGAGACGTCGCTCGACGCGCTCCACTCTGGAAAGAAGCGCCTCGGTGTCGCTGGCCGTCTCCGGCCGGGTGAGCTTGATCAGGGCAAGCTCGGTCATCAGCCGCTCCTCGCGGCCCTCACGCAGTCGGACCAGCGCATCACCGAGCAGATCTACGGCGCGAAGCACGTCGGAGGCCGAGATGAGCTGTGCCGCCTTCCGCCAGGCTTCGTAGACGTCCGGCGGCTCATCGGAGATCTCGGCGAGGTTGGGGGCGTAGTGGGCGAGGAAAGCCCCCCGGAAGAAGGCGACCGACTCGGAGACGAAGCGTCTCATGTCGACGCCGTCGGCGGCCAGCTCGGCCACCAGCTCCAGAGCGGCCTTGGCGTCCTGGGCCGCGACTGCCTCGACCAGTGTCATGAAGGCCTCGGAGTCGGCCAGGCCGAGCGCCCGACGCACTCCTGTCACATCGACGGTACCGGCACCGAGGGCCGCGACCTGTTCCAGGAGGGACAGCGAGTCGCGCACCGATCCGCCGGCGTGCCGGGCGATGGCGATCAGAGCCGCCGGATCGGATTTGTGACCCTCACGGTCGGAGATGGCGCTGAGATGACCGGCCAGCTCCTCGATCGCCACCGGGTGGAAATCGAAGCGCTGGCTCCGGGACCGGATGGTGTCGAGCAGCTTGTATGGCTCCGTCGTCGCCAGGACGAAATGGACGTGATCCGGAGGCTCCTCCAGCGTCTTGAGCAGGGCGTTACCCGCCGCCTTCGACAGCATGTGGGCCTCGTCGAGGACGAAGACCCGCTTCGATGTCGCCGTGGACGCCACCGTCGTCACGCTGACCTTGATGTCCCTGATGTCGTCGACCGAGTTGTGGGACGCGGCGTCGAGCTCGAGCACGTCGAGCGAGGTGCCCTCGGTGATGGCCACACAGCTGGGACAGACGTTGCACGGTGACCCATCGGATCCCCGGTTCACGCAGTTCAACGACTTGGCCAGGATGCGCGCGGTGCTGGTCTTACCGGTACCCCGGGGCCCGGTGAACAGATAGGCATGGGCCACACGGCCGTCAGCCACCTCACGGGAGAGGGTGGTCGTGACGTGGCCCTGGCCGATAACGTCGTCGAAAGTCTGGGGCCGGTACTTGCGATAGAGGGCCTGGTACTCCACCACCGCCACGGTACCCGCTGGCCCCGGCTCGGTACACCGGTGTGAGAGGTGGGCCAGCATGGATCGCTGACCGATGGCGCCGGGAGCGCAGCGACGGATGAGCCCCTGGCGAGAGCCCATTCACCACGCCGGTTCGGCTTCGGTTAGACACATAATCGGTCGATACTTCCGGGCGTGACCCAGCCCCTGATCGATAGCCCTGCGACCGACTCTGCCCCCGTCATCCCGGCTGTCTGGGCCAGGGGGCTGGTACGCAGCTTCGGCAAGACCGTGGCCGTGGATCAGGTCGAGCTATCCATCGCCCCGGGCGAGTTCTACGGTTTGCTCGGTCAGAACGGAGCGGGGAAGACGACCACGATCAAGACCATCGTCGGCCTGCTGCGCCCGGACGAAGGCTCTGTCGGGATCGGGGAATTCGACACCTGGAAGCACCCGACCGAGGTCAAGGCTCGAATCGGAGTCCTCCCCGAGGAGTTCAATCTCTACGAGCGGCTCACCGGGGCCGAGCTCCTCGACTTCACCGCGGCGATGCACGGGCTGGATCGGGTCGAGGCCACACGGCGGCGCAACGAGCTCCTCGAGCTGCTCGATCTGGCCGATGCCGGCTCGAAGCTGGTGGGCGACTACTCGCGGGGCATGCGGAAGAAGATCGCTCTCGGCGCAGCCATCATCCATCGCCCGCCCGTCCTCTTCCTAGACGAGCCCTTCGAAGGGGTCGATGCGGTGTCGGCCCGTCTCATTCGCCGGCTCCTGCAACAGGCGGCCCAGGGGGGTACCACCATCGTCTTCTCCTCCCACGAGATGCACCTCGTGGAGAAGCTGTGCACCCGGATCGGCATCATGGTGGATGGCCGTCTCACCATCGAAGAGACCCCGGATGGCCTCTGCCGCCGGATGGGTGCCGACAACGTCGAGGATGCGTTCATTGCAGCGGTCGGCGGACGGACACCGGACACGTCGTGGTACGCCGGCTAATAGAGCTCAAGGCTCGACTCACCTGGAACGGGTTCCGCAGCGACCGCCAGCGGCGGATCGGCCTGCCCCTGGCCACCATCCTCCTCGGCTGGCTCGGGATCTGGCTGGCCCAGACCCACCACCAGAACGTGGTCGGATTGATCGACGGCAGTCCGGAGGCCTTGCCCGAATACCTGGCGTGGACCGCGCTCATCGCCTTCCTCGTCTGGGTGACCCTTCCCGTGATCATCTTCCCGCTCGACGAGAACCTGGACCCTCAGCAGCTGGCGACGTTCCCGATCACCCCCACCCAGATGGTCACCGGTCTCGCTGCCGCCAGCCTCGTCGCGCCCTCGACCGTGGTCCCGATTGCCCTGCTCATCGGGAACGCCGCCGCCATCGGCGGGGGGTGGTGGATGGTGATACCGGCTTCCATCCTCTTCCTCGCCCTCCTGGCGGTGGGAGGTCAGCTTTTCTCGGCCGCGATATCGGCGATCCTGCGCACCCGGCGTGGTCGGGACATCGCTACGTTCTTCATTCTCGGCCTGGCGGCCGGCTCGTTCTTCGCCTATCGGGCCCTAAGCGAGACCGTGAGCGAGATGGGCCTGGCCGGAGCGGTCCTCTCCACACCGATCTCGCACTGGTGGCCGCTCTTGCCGCCTGTCGCGGCGCAGAGAGCCATCGTCGAAGCCGCCTCCGGGCAGATCGGTGGGGCGGTGCTCGCCCTGCTCGCCGCGGGGGTTGGTCTCGCCGTGCTCGCCATGCTCTGGCGGCGTCTGCTCGGATGGCTCCTGTCCACCCCGATCCAGCAGAGCCGGCCCGCGGCCCGGGCTCGCCGGAGCGGCATGACGATCGGGCCATGGGGGGTGGTGCCGACATTGGCGAGGAAGGAGTTGCGCTTCTACATACGCGACCCGCGCCAGCGCCTGGTCTGGACCGGCACCGTGATCTTCGTGGGCCTCGCGATCGGAGGGGCGGTGATGAACACGACCGGCTTCTTCGACCTGCGAACGCGGCCCTGGGCACCGCTCATTGCCCCGATCCTCGTGCTCTTCGTCGGCTTACCCATCGCCTTGAACCTGTTCGGGTGGGAGCGCAATGCCGCCAGCTATCTGTTTGTGCTCCCGGCCAAGCCGCACCAGATCCTCCTCGGGAAGAACCTGGCCGTGGCCACGGCCCTGGTCCTGGAGACCGTGGTCCTGACTGTCGGCCTTGCCCTGTTCACCGGTCAGTGGACCTGGGTCTGGCTGGTGCCGTCGCTGACGCTGGCCGCCATCGGATGTCAGCTCGCCGTGGGCAACATGGTCTCCGTCCTCACCCCTCTACGGCTGCCACGGGAAGGGACCGACGTGTTCGCCCAGTCGACCGAGCAGGGATGTCTGGCCATCGTCAGCCAGACCGTGTCGTTCTTCGCCATCGGCCTCCTGTTGGTGCCACCCGCCTCGGTTGCCGTGCTCACCGTCGGCTTCGGGCAGGTCCTGGCTCCGTGGGTGGCGATCGCGGCCGGTGTCTTCTGGGGGATCACTCTCTATTCGATCTCCCTTCTCATCTCGAGCCGTCTCCTGAGACGCCGGATGCCCGAGGTGCTGGCCTGGGTCCAGATCGTCTGACCGCGTCTACCGTCTTTGCATGAGGCTCGGGATCGATCTCGATGGGGTGGTGGCGGACTTCACCAAGGGGTGGGTGGACTTCTACAACCGGGACTTCGGAACCGAATTGACCCCGGAGCAGGTCGTCACGTGGAATGGAGTCACCGAGATCACTCATTTCGAGAGGATGTCGGAGTTCTGGCGATGGAGCTCGGATCTGGACGGCCGCTCCCTGTTCTGGCATCTGGACACCTTCCCCGGGGCCATCGAGGCCCTGCACCAACTGGACCGGGACGGCCATGAGATCGTGATCCTCACCACGAAGCCGAGATTCGCGGTGGATGACACCCATGAGTGGATCGCTCGCCAGGGGATCCCCTACAAGGAGGTCCATATCCTCGAGGACAAATGGAAGGTCGACTGCGATGCCTATCTCGATGACGGGCCGCACATCCTCGCCGACCTGGTGACCCATCGCGCCGACCGTCTGATCTGTCGTTTCGTCAGGCCATGGAACCGCCCACTGGCCGGCGCGGTCGACGTAAACGGCTTCGACGAGTTTCGCGATCTGGTGCGACGGGTGGAACGAGAGCACGCCCCCTGATTAGGGTCGCGCCGGCGACCCGGGGCTGTCGCATCCGAGGGAGACGAATGGAGAAAACCATGAAGCGAAGAGCCCTCTGGGCTTGTCTTCTCGTGATGGCCCTCATCGCCGCCGCCTGTGGCGACGACGGCGGGGACACCACGACTACGGCCGGCGGGGAAGAAGAGGCAACCACCACCAGCGCGGCAGCGGAAGAGACCACGACCAGCGCCGCAGGCGAGGCGGAGCTCGGATCGGCGGAGCGGCCGGTCCAGGTCCTCTTCGTGCCATCGGTGGACAACCAGGTGATGGTCGCCGGCGGTGAGGTGATGCAGCAGGCGCTGGAGGAGGCGACAGGTCTCAGCTACGAGGTCAGCATCCCGACCTCGTACGCAGCCACCATCGAGGAGATGTGCGCCGCCCCCGCCGACACCATGGGGTTCATTCCCGGGTTCGGCTACGTGCTGGCCAATAACCTCTGTGGGGTGGACGTCGCCTTCAAGGCGGTTCGGTTCGGGTTCGGTGTCTACTGGGCACAGGTGCTGGTGCCCCGTGACAGCGACATCGACGGTCTGGAGGACCTGGAGGGTCTCACTTGGGCCATCCCCGACCTCGGATCGGGCTCCGGGTATCTGGTTCCGTTGGTGATGCTCAACGACGTCGGGGTCACGCCCGGAGAGACGGTGGAGACCGGAGGTCACCCCAACGCCGCTCTGGCCGTCTATCGGGGTGATGCCGACTTCGCGACCACCTTCTTCAGCCCGCCCCTGATCACCGACGGGGAGTGGCAGATCGGTGACCCGCCGGAGATACCGGACGACCTCATCGAGTCGTGCGCTCCGGACGCAGAGGGTGATCTCTACTGCGGCCCCAACCAGGAGTACCGGGTCCTCGATGCCCGCGCCAGCGCGGTGACCGATGCACCGGACATCATGCAGCAGGTGCGGATCCTGGAGATCTCCCCGGAGATACCCAACGACACCCTTTCGTTCGGGCCCGACTTCCCACCCGAGCTACGAGCTCAGATCGAGGAAGCTCTGGTCGCATTCGCCGCGGAGTGCGAGACCGACGAGAACTGTGCCTGGAACTCCTCCATAGGCGACCAGGACTTCTACGGCTGGACCGGGATCGAGCCGGCGACGGACGCCGAGTACGACACCCTTCGAGCGGTGGTCGAAACCGCCGGCATCGAGCTGGAAGACCTCTAGACGATGGAACAATGAGGGGGGAGATGGGCCCGGCCCGTCTCCCCTCTCCCACATTCGGAGAAGCATGCTCCAGGTAGAGCACCTGACGAAGGTGTACGACGACGGGACCGTGGCCCTGAAGGATGTGTCGTTCCAGGTTCCCGATGGACAGTTCCTGGCTGTGATCGGCCTCTCCGGATCGGGCAAGTCGACCTTGCTCCGCTGCATCAACCGCCTCATCGACCCGACCGAGGGCACGATCATCTGGAAGGGCGAGGACATCACCGCCGCCTCTCAGGAGGATCTGCGTCGCATCCGACGTCGCATCGGGATGGTGTTCCAGCACTTCAACCTGGTTCACCGCTCGAAGGTCATCACCAATGTCCTCGCCGGCAGGCTCGGCTACACGAGCCCGGCGCTGGCCATGGCCAACCGGTTCGCCAAGGCCGATCGGGAGCGAGCCCTCGTGCAACTGGCTCGGTTCGGCCTGGACGGAAAGGCGCAGAACCGGTCGGAGGAGCTGAGCGGTGGCCAGCAGCAACGGGTCGGCATCGCCCGAGCCATGATGCAGGAGCCGGAGATGATCCTGGCCGACGAGCCGGTGGCGAGCCTCGACCCGGTGCTGGCCCATTCCATCATGCAGTACCTGGAGGACATCAACCGGATCGATGGAGTCACGGTGCTGTGCAGCCTCCACTTTCTCGACCTCGTCCAGCGCTACGGGCAACGGGTCATCGCTCTCAACGAAGGGAGGCTGGTATTCGAGGGGCTGCCCGAGGAGATCGACGACAAGATGTTCAAGGACATCTACGGGCAGGAGGCGGAACGGGTTGGCTGACCTGCATGTCCTCCCCGAGGAGGCGTCACCGGAGTCGAAAGGGCCGCCGGAGACGAGCACGAAGCCACCGAGGGCGAGCCGGCGACGCACTATTTGGATCGTCGTGGGCCTCCTTGCCGCGTTCGTGATCTATGCCTATGGGTTCCAGGTGACCAGGGTGAACCTGGACGCGATCAACGACGAGACCCGACAGGAGTCCCTTTTCCGGGTGATCAGGGCGCTTTCCCAGCCCGACCTGCTCACCTACGAGGTGGCGGAGACGGCGACAGACCTGGAGTACATGACGCCGTGTCCCTCCGGTGGCTTCGAACCTGCCGCCGTCACGGGAGAGGCCACCCTCACCGTGGACCCCCCCTGTGCCGACCCGAGGACCGTGGTGACGGTGAGTGGCACCGGATATCGGCCCAACGACCAGGTTCGGATCTTCTTCGTGCCCCCCAACGGCGTCGAGCTTCGGCTGGAGAACGTGCGAACGGATGCCGACGGGAACTTCCAGACCGAGGCCAGGGTCCCGGCCAGACCCGATACCGAAGTGCAGACCCTGCGAGTAAAGAGCGTGCAGAGCGTGGGCAGCATCTTCAGCCCGGTGCAGGTCGAGCAGCCCGATGGGACCACTGTCCGCTCCCCCCGGTGGTCTCAGAACGCCATCGACACACTCGACAAGATCATCGAGACCGTCTTCCTGGCGCTCCTTGCCACCACTCTGGGGACCCTGATCGCGGTTCCGCTCTCCTTCCTCGCCGCGCGCAACCTGATGAAAGAGATCAGGCTGCCCCCGCTCCAGCTGGGGCTGGCGGTAGCCGGGATCCCGATCGGGGTTGGGCTCGGGCTCCTCGTCTCGGGCCTGTCCGGCGACCTGATCCGTCGTCTTCCCGACTCGGCACTCCTGCTGGGAATCATGATGGTGGGCCTGGGTTGGCTGTCCTTCCGTCTGCTGATCCTGGCGGCGCCGACGCCCGGGGCCAACACCAGCCGGGCCGCTCGAATCGTCGCCGGAGCGGGCGCGACCCTCGCCTTCCTGCTTGCCGCCCAGTCGCTGGTCCGTTTCGCCCAGGTCACCGGGGCCTGGCTCGCCCCGCGCCTCGGCGCCTTCGATTTCCTCGGCAACTTCCTCCTCGTCGGCGGTGACATCCTCGCCGCCGTGTTCGGCCTGTTCACAGCCCTCGCCGGTGCCGGGTTGCTGGCCTTCCTGGGGAGCAGGCTCGGCTACGTCATCGGGAGACGCGCCTCGCCCCCGCTCAAGGGGACGCTGTCCGTCCTCGCCGCGGCCCTGGCGGGGGCCCTGATCGCGCTGGCCATCGGGCAGGCGATTGCCTGGCTCTATCAGATCACGAGCGTGCGCAACACGATCGTCATACCGGCGGTGATCGGTGCGCTGATCGGTGCGCTCGTCGGCTGGAGAGGGCTCAGGACCGACCAGGTCCCGGTGGGGATGTGGGTCTACTACGTGTTCAGGACTCTGTTCAACACCCTCCGGTCGATCGAGGCGCTCATCCTCGCCATCGTCTTCGTCATCTGGGTCGGTCTGGGGGCCTTCGCCGGCGCCCTCGCCCTCGCCCTGCACACGGTGGCCGCCAGCGCCAAGCTCTACTCGGAGCAGGTGGAGAGCATCAATGCCGGGCCCGTGGAGGCGGTGAAGGCCACAGGCGCCACCCGACTACAGACGGTGGTCTATGCGGTGGTTCCCCAGATCGTGCCCCCCTACATCTCCTTCACCATGTATCGATGGGACATCAACGTGCGCATGTCGACGATCATCGGCTTCGTCGGGGGCGGAGGCATCGGCTTCCTGCTGCAACAGAACATCGCCCTCCTCGACTACAGGGCGGCGGCGGCCCAGATGCTGGCCATCGCCATAGTGGTGGCCAGCATGGACTACGTCAGCTCCCGTCTGCGGGAACGCTACGTCTGATGTCGTGTCCACCGAACCACCGTGCGAGTAGTTGGTTGCACACGGCATGCTGAGACGCACCAGGGTCGACCGGGAGCGGTTGGAACATGAGTTGCTCGCTCCCGAGGCGGCCAAGGCAGACGAGTCGGTAGGCCGGGCCGAGCCCGAGGAGCCGGATCCCTTTCGCACCGCATACGAACGGGATCGGGACCGGATCGTGCACACCAAGGCGTTCCGTCGGCTGAAGCACAAGACCCAGGTCTTCCTCAACCCCGATGGGGATCATTTCGTGACCCGGATGACCCACACCATCCAGGTCAACCAAGTGGGGCGGGCGATGGCTCGCGCCCTCGGGCTCAACGAGGACCTGACCGAGGCGATCTGCCTGGGTCACGACGTCGGCCACTCACCTTTCGGGCATACCGGTGAGGAGGCCCTCAGCCCATTGGTCGAGGGCACCTGGCTCCACTCGGCGCATGGGGTGCGCACCCTCTCCCTGATCGAGCCGCAGAACCTCAGCGAGGAAGTGCTCGACGGGATTAGGGCCCACTCGTGGCGCATCGACCCGCCACCCCGAACGCAGGAAGGGATGCTCTGCCGATTCGCCGACCGGATCGCCTACCTGACTCATGACGTCGCCGATGCGCTGCGTGCCGACGCGATCAGCTACCACGACATTCCCACCCGCGCCCTCATCACCTTCGGGGCAACTTCACGGGAATGGATCGGTTCGCTCGCCACCTCGGTGATCGACGCCAGCCATGACGCGGGCAGGGTGGAGATGGAGGAGGATCACCTCGAGGCGATGTCGGAGCTCCGTGACTTCATGTTCCAGCGGGTCTACCTCACTCCGGAGAGCGAGAGCCAGAAGCAGAAGGCGATGATGGTGATACAGGACCTGGTGGCCTACTTCGCCCAGAGCTCGGGTGAGGTCCCGGACTCGGCGACGGTGCCCGGCGCCAGTGACCTGGACCGGGCGGTCGACTATGTCGCCGGCATGACCGATCGATTCGCCCTGCACACCCACGATCGGCTGTTCCGGCCGACTCTTCTCGACTGAGCTGCTCCCCGTAATCGAGCTCCCACCCGCAAATTGCAGTCGTAGCGAAGCCGCAATCGACACCTCCTGGTCTGTCAGTTACGGGTGGGGAGCTCACGGAGACGCCGGAGGGACCGGCGCCGATTGGAAGAAAGGGTTTTCGCGGCCTTGTTGGCTCGCTTCACCTGGCGAGCCAGCCTGGCGTTGTCCGCCTCCTGGTACCGCTCGACCAGCACCATCTTGGCCCATTCGGTCTGACCCAACATCATCGTTCCATCTCCTGGTCGGTCTCTCCTGAATTGCGAACGTACGGAGAGACGGTGGGGAGCGAATCGGTGGAGTTGCCTATTTGACCGCTGACGCGGTGCCTAGATCAGCCGGGCTGTCACCTATCCCACAATCCTGCGTCGTTGCCGGCGACAACTGCTTCGGAACGGGAGGAAGCACCCATCTTGTCCAGGATCGCAGAGACGTGGTGGTCGACCGTCCGGGTCGAGACGAAGAGCAGATCGGCGATCTCGGCGTTGGTCAGGCCCTTGGCGAGATGGCCGAGCACCTCCATCTGCCGTGGGGTCAGCCCGAACGCGTTCTCCCTGGTGGCCCTGGTCGGACCCCTGGGGACACCGCCCACCCCGGCCTCGATCAAATCGGCGCGGAGACGGGCGGCGACCGCCCCTGCTCCCAGGTCATCCAGGATGGCGAGGGCCTCGAGGCGGGCTCGATCGGGACCGAAGCTCAAGGCGATCGCCCGGTCATATGGGATCTCCCGCATCTCCCAGAACGCAGCCGCCCCCTCCCAGTCCCCGGCCACGCTGAGACGGTAGGGCTCGGGGGCGATCGCAGGCAGCTCGTCGATCTGCCCGATGAGATGAAGCCAGAAGCCCAGCTCGCCGCCGACCCACGGTGAATCACGTTCGATGCAGTCGACGAGGACCTCTCGTAATCTGGGGAAGATCGTCGGATCGAGCTTCCCACCGATCCAGACATATTCGGAGAGGGCGATCGCAGTGGGACCGGTCCTCTGGATTTCGTTGGCGTGGAGGGCGCGCTCCCAGCCGTCGAGCAGACGTCTCTTCGCATCTGGCTCGCCACGTCGGGCCTGGAGACGGCCCAGCAGGGTGGTCGAGACCAAGTTGGACGTGCCGAACTCGGCCAAGTTCTCCAGGACGTAACAGGTCTTTGCCTCTGCGTCGTCCCATTGCCCACGCATCTCCTCGATCAACGCAAGGACACCCAACGCGTACGAGTCGAACGATGGCATCTCGCGTTGGACGGAGAGCTCGTGAGCACGCTCGGCCCACAGCTCGGCGGTGGGGAGGTCGCGGTAGGTGGCCGCCGTCCAGGCGATGTTCACGCCCGCCCTGATCTCATCGTGGCTGTAGCCCATTTCCTGGGACATCTGAAAGCTCGCCTCGACGTCTTCCATGCCCTCGGGATAGCGGGCGAGCATCTTGGCGGTGCCGATGTTGTTGAGGGCATGAGCCCGGGAGTGACTCGGGCCGTCTCCGGCGACGGCCAGTGCCTTCTCCCCATACCAGATGGCCCGCTCCTCCTCGGCGGCGAGCATGGCCAGCTGGGAGATGGTGGAGTAGGCGAAGGCGAGGTCTTCGCCGCCCACCGACTCCAGGACCGAAGCCGCTTCGTTGGCCATCTCGACGGAAGAGGCTCGCCGGTTCCGGACCCAGGCGATGCGGCTCCCCATCAGCAGGGAGTTGCCCAACTTCGCCGGATCGCCGAGACGGCGCCGCAGGGCGATCGCGATGTCGATCAGCTCCTCTGCCCAGCCAACCTCGTCACCCAGGTATTCCTCGTAGGCCCAGAGGTCGTAATGATCGGCACGCGCTTCCTCGTCGAGTCTGTCGAGATAGGGCTCCAGAGCCCGAAGATGGCCCACCGACTCGCGATGGCTCTCCATATCGGCGGCCCGGCGGGCGGCCAACGGCGCGAGGCGGACCAAGGCATCGATGTCACCTCCCACCCGGGCATGGTGAGCGGCCCGAGAGGTGTTGTATCCGAGACGCTCGATCGCACCCAGCACCGCCAGGTTCAGCTCACGACGCCGTATCTCGGGTAGGTCGGCCTCGACAGCGCGTCTGGCCAGCTCGTGGCGGAAAGACAAGGCATCATCTCTCAGCTCGAGGACCCCGGCAGCCTCACCCTCGGCGATCGCGTCTTCGGATGGGCCGAGCACAGCCTCGACCAAAGCCAGTTCGGCCCGGCTCGGGACCACCGAGACCAGATCGACCAGGGCCCGCCCCGACGCTGTCAGGAGAGCGACCCTCCCCACCACCGCATCTCTCACCGAACCGGGAACCACGTCACGCTGGCCGCCGAGCACTTCGGTGACGAAGAACGGGTTGCCCCCGGTCGTCTCCCAAAGCCCTTCCGGTGTCTCCCCGGCCACAGTGGCCAGTTCCGAGACGGCAGCCGCAGAGAGTGGCTCCAGTGCGATTCGCTCCAGGGCCGAGGCCGGGACGTCTGCCAGCGCCACCCTCAGGGGCCGGTCGTCGGGCACCTGGCCGTCACGATAGGTCAGCACGAGCAGGCCATGAGTTCGGTCGATGCGTCTCCCGATGAACTTGACCAGATCCAGCGTGGCTTCGTCGGCCCAGTGGATGTCCTCGATCACCACAACCGTGGGTCGGAGGGACCGGCCCATCAGATCGAGCACGGCCGCAAACACCTCGTGACGATCGGGCCCACGGAGCACGTCTTCCAGGGACGGCTCGTCCAGGACCATGTCCCACACCGGGCCGAAGGGGCGGGCGGTGACCAGGTCGTCGCAACCACCCCAGAGGATGTGGGCGTCCTCATCGATGGAGTCGATGAATGCCCGCACCGCCGAGGTCTTTCCTATTCCCGCCTCACCACGGACGAGCACCGCCCGGCCCTCGCCGTCCCTGGCTCCGGCCAGCAGCTTCTCGAGACGTTGCAGCACGTCGTCGCGTTCGAGGAGATGCATGAGCGGGTCATGGTACAAACGGCGGGCCGACGGGCCCGGGGGGATTCACCCCTATCCTGGCCGGGTGCTCGAACTGAAGGACCTGCACAAGCGATACGAAGACGTAGTCGCCCTCGATGGGTGCAGCCTTCAGGTGGAGCGGGGCCGAATGCTCGGATTCCTCGGCCCTAACGGCGCCGGCAAGACAACTGCGATGAGGACCATCTTCGGGCTGGTCACTCCGGATTCGGGGCAGGTCAGCTGGGAAGGCAGCCCGATCACGATCGAACAAAGACGCCGATTCGGCTACATGCCCGAGCAGCGTGGTCTCTATCCCAAGATGAAAGCCCAGGAGCAATTGGCCTATCTGGGCCGGCTCCGGGGCATGAGTTCGGCCGATGCCTCCGCCTCGGCAGACCGCTGGCTGGAGCGGCTCGGTTTGTCGGAGCGTCGAATGGACCGTGTCGAGGTCCTGTCCCACGGCAACCAACAACGGGTCCAGCTGGCTGCTGCGCTGGTCCACGACCCCGATCTCCTGGTGATGGATGAGCCGTTCAGTGGTCTCGACCCCATTGCCACCGAGACAATGGCCGACATACTCAGGGAGGAGGCGGCAAAGGGCAAGGCCGTGGTGTTCTCCTCACACCAACTCGACCTGGTCGAGGACATCTGTGAGGAGGTTGCCATCATCAACGCCGGGGAGATCGTCGTCGAAGGAGACGTGCAGCGTCTCAAGGACGCGGCCCCGATCCGACACCTCGAGGTGCAGTTGGACGGCGACATGGAGGACTTGTTCGACGGCCTGGAAGGTGTCCGCCAGATCAGATCCGACGACCACACCCACACCGCCATCATCGAGGCCGACACCGATGTGCGCGGGTTCCTCTCCCGGGCACAACAGATGGGCAGGCTTCGCCACTTCTCCTACACCACCCCCTCGCTATCCGACCTCTTCCGCGAGGCGGTGCGATGACTTCGGCCCGCACCGTGTGGCAGGTTGCACTACGCGAGATACGTGAGCACGGCCGATCCAAGTCGTTCCTGATCACCACGCTGGTCACGTTCCTCCTGGTGGGGGCGCTGGTGACCGTGCCCGGGCTGATCGGTGGTGGTACCTCCGAGTACACCGTTGCCAGCGTTGGGGAGGGCAACGAGCCGATCGCCACCGCCGCCGAGCAGCTGGGAAACGTGGCGGACGAGCCGGGAGCCGAGCCATCGGTGGCGATCGAGCTGGTGGATTTCGACAGCGTGGAGGCCGCCGAGACGGCGATGGACGAGGGCGAGCTCGACGCGACCCTCATCGATGGGTCGGAAGTGATAGTGGAGAGTGTGGGCGGGTTCGGTGAATCCGAGCTTCTCGCCTTGCTCCAGCAGGGTGCCGCATCGGTCCAGCTGGAGGCGATCGTCGCCGAGGGTGGTGAGGCCGCAGCCGACGTGATCGAGGTCATGACCTCGGACCCGTTGGAGACGACCACTCTCAGCGGTCAGGAGCCCGGGGACGAGACCCGTGGGGCAGTGGCCTACGCTGGCTTGCTCCTGCTCTATCTGGCAGTCCTGCTCTACGGGAACTGGATGCTGGCAGGCGTGACCGAGGAGAAGTCGAACCGGGTGGTCGAGGTTCTTCTCTCCAGCGTCAAGCCGTGGCAGATCCTGGCCGGCAAGATCATCGGGATCGGCACCCTGGGCATCGCCCAATTCGCCGGCACCATCCTGATCGCCCTCATCGCCCTTCGCGTCACCGACACGCTGGAGCTACCCAGCCTGGATGCGGCCCTGGTGTTCAACCTGATCGTCTGGTTCATCCTCGGCTTCCTGCTCTTCGCCGTCCTGTACGGGGCGGCCGGTTCCCTGGTGAGCCGCATGGAGGATGCACAGAACGTGGCGTTCCCGATGTCGATGATCGCCGTGGCCGGGTTCTTCGTCTCCATCGCCGCTCTGTCGGATCCCGACGGGACCGCCGCCGTGATCGGGACCTTCATCCCATTCACCGCCCCCTTCGTCGTCCCGGTCCGGGCCGCGCTGGAGGCGATCCCGGCCTGGCAATACATCGCCGCGGTGGTGATCACCATCGCCACCATCGTCGGGTTGGTTCTGGTGGCGGGCAGGATCTACGCCGGGGGCCTGCTCCGCTTCGGGACGAGGGTGAAGCTCAGGGACGCCTGGCGCTCGGCCGAGGCCTGAGGGCCCACTCGTAATTGGGAGCAGCAGCCTCGCATATGACACCTCGTGGTCCCAATTACGAAGGGGATAGGCTCCCCGTATGGCCTACGACGAGGTCCTGGCCGCCCGGGTGCGGGAGTTGCTCGAGGGGAATCCGGACATATCGGAGCGGAAGATGTTCGGGGGGATCGCCTTCCTGCTCGCAGGCAACATGTCGGTCGGAGTCAGCAAGAACGAGCTCATGGTTCGGATCGATCCAGAGGACCAGGAAGCCGCCCTCGATAGCCCCGGGGTGCGCCCCTTCGACATGTCCGGCCGCCAGATGAAGGGATGGATCCTCGTCGGCTCAAACGGGATCACCGAGGATGCCGACCTCGAGACCTGGGTTTCGGTGGGTCTCGACTTCGCCGGGACCCTCCCTCCCAAATAGGCTCACGACGTGGGCTATCAGCATCTGGAGATCGAGCGTGATGGCCCCGTGACCACGCTCTGGCTGAACCGGCCCGAGAAGCTCAATGCGATGTCGGCGGATATCTGGGAGGACATCCCGGCCGCCATGGCCGAGATCGACGACGACGATTCGGCCCGGGTCGTGGTCCTCGCCGGCCGGGGCAAGGCCTTCTCGGTCGGCATCGACGTGGCGCTCCTCGCCACCCTGCAGCCGGGGCAGGGCTCGCCCGCCGAGTCCAACCAGACGCTGTACCGGACCATCAAGAGGCTCCAGCAGACAGCCAGCTCCCTGGCCGATTCACCCAAGCCAGTGATCGCCGCCATCCATGGATATTGCCTGGGTGGTGGCATGGCACTGGCGACCGCGTGCGATATCCGCCTCGCCGCAGCTGATTCGGTCTTCTCGGTGCGGGAGACGCGGATGGGCCTGGTCGCCGACACCGGGATCTTGCAGCGTCTCCCGGCGATGATCGGGCCCGGGCACACCGCCGAGGTCGCCTACACCGGCAAGGACATCGATGCCGAAAAGGCCTTGTCGATCGGTCTGGTCAACGATGTATCCACCGACGACCTGACGACCCTGGCCGCAGCCCGGGGGCTGGCCACCGAGATCGCGGCATGCTCCCCGCTCGTGGTCCGAGGAATCAAACAGGTGCTGGCGGCCAACCATGGTCGCACCGTGGAGCAAGCGCTCGACTTCGTGGCCCAGTGGAATGCGGCGTACCTGATCTCCAACGACCTGACCGAGGCCATAACCGCCTTCTTCGAGAAAAGGGAGCCCGATTTCAGGGGCACCTGAGCGGAACCAAGCCAGTCTGACCGTCGTTGCTGTCCTGAACAGAGAGGTAATCGTGCGCTCACGTCAGCTGTGGATCGTTCTGTTGTCGGGTGCCCTGGTCGCGGCTTGCGCCGGCGATGACGTGACCGCTTCCTCGACGTCAACGGCCCCGGCCGCCACCAGCACCTCGACACCGGTCACCAGCACCAGCACGGTCGTCGCCACGACCTCGACCTCTCCCGTCGTCACCACGACGACCCTCCCCGCGACTACTACGACCACCACCGGCGACGAGCTGCCCGGTGCGCCAATCGACTTCGGGCCTGCCCAGGGCGACACACTGGCCGTCGTCGGGGTGGCCCACGACGACGTGCTCAATCTGCGAGCCGCACCTGGCGCCGACCAGGACATCCTGGAGGGCATCCCTCCCACCTACGACGCACTCAGCGCACTCGGGCAGACCCGGGAACTGCCCGGCTCCTTTTGGATCGCGGTCAACTACGAGGGAACCGATGGCTGGGTGAACCTCCGATATATCGGCTACTTGGGTGTGACCAACGACACCACCCACATCGCCACCGAAGAAGGGGTCCCATCTGCAGAGACGATGCTCGATCTCGGCTTCCTGCTGGCCGAGGCAGTCGCCTCGGTGGACCCGCCGTCGGAGATCGTCCTCGTGGTGGCCCCAACGGTCGCAGACCTGGGTGAGGTGACCTATGACGTGATCGGCCTCGGTGATGACGCACTGCGCGGTCTCCGCGTCCACGTCTTCGGGCAACCGATCGACGAGGCATTCACTCTCAAGTCCGTCGAGGAGACGGCGCTCTGCGGTCGTGGGGTGGATTCCTCCGGCGCCTGCGTCTGAGGAGGGCCGGCCGGCCCACCGATTAGCTTCCCTCCCTCCCAGACGGAGGAGGCTCCCTTGCAAAGTCACAAGGTCACGATGCTCGGCACCGGTCTCATCGGTGACTTCTACACCATGACCCTGCACGGGCCGAGGAGCCGGGACTCGGTAGGGGTCGTCTACTCACGCTCCGATGAACGGGGCCAGGCTTTCTCGGAGCGCTGGGACATACCCGCCCACACCACGAGTCTCGAGGACGCGATCAACCACCCCGACACCGACTTGGTGGTCGTCGGTCTCCCCAACTTCCTCCACGAGGAGGCGATCGCGCTCACCGCAGCAGCAGGCAAGGCTGTCCTGGTCACCAAACCGCTGGCCAGGGATGCCACCGAGGCGAAGCGCATTCTCGACGTGGTGGAGGGGGCCGGCATCTTCGGGGGCTACCTCGAAGACCTGGTCTACACCCCCAAGACGATGAAGGCGGTCGACTCGGTGGCATCGGGGGCGATCGGTGACGTCACCTGGGTCCGGTCGCGGGAGACCCACCCCGGGCCCCACTCCGCCTGGTTCTGGGACAAGGAGATGGCAGGAGGCGGCGCCATCGTCGACCTCGGCTGTCACTGCATCGAGATCATTCGCAACTTCGTCGGCAAAGGCAACCGGCCGGTGGACGTGATGGCTTGGGCAGATACCCTGGTTCACCCCATCGAGGCCGAGGACAATGCGGTGGTGCTCATCCGCTTCGAATCCGGCGCCTTGGGCCAGTTCGAGGTCAGCTGGACCTTCCGGGGCGGCATGGACCTCCGTGATGAGGTGGCCGGCACCGAAGGGACCATCTGGCTCAATCACTTCCTGCGCACCGGGTATGAGATGTACAGCTCGGGGGGAGGCGGTGGCTACGTGGCGGAGAAGCTCGAGTCGACCGAGGGCTGGCTGTTCCCGGTGGGCGACGAGATCAGCGAGCTCGGATACACCGCCATGTTCGCCGACATGTTCGACTCATTCGAGGCAGCGCGGGCGCCACGGGAGACCATCTACGACGGATATGTGGTGAACGCCATCATGGACGCGGCATATGCCTCGGCGGCATCCCGGCAATGGGAGGCGGTCGAAATGGAATGGAGAGCCGGCTCCACCCCGAAGATCGGCAAGACCGCTCCCACTCACGAGGGTCACGCCATCGTCAAAGAGGAGACCCTACCCGATGGGAGACGGAAGCTGATCCTCAGCGACAAGGACACCGGATCGGTATTCGACGTCGTCGTATCGGGTTGAGTCTCGACCTCGAGGTCTTCCCCCCCGGGGACTGGGCAATGGCCGTCGCCGCCAGGCTGGGAGAGGCGTTAGGAGTCGAGCAGGGCACACGAGTTTGTCTCGCCACCGGGGAGACGACCCGTCCCGTCTACCAGAACGCCTTGGTGACCGGCGCCCCCGAGGTGTTCCTTCTCGACGAGTTCGGTGGCCTTCCCGCCGACGACCCGGCACGGTGCGCCGCCATGCTTCGCGGTGACCTGCCTGGAGTCACGTTCCATGCACCGGATGTCGACGCCGCAGACCCCGAGCTGGCTGCCGTTGAATACGGGAATCTCATCACCGGCGATGTCCTCGACCTGGCCGTTGTCGGTCTGGGTCGGAACGGTCACGTCGGGATGAACGAGCCCGGCTCGTCACGGCAGTCCCGTACCCGGGTGGTACGGCTCCATGAGACGACGGCGGATGGAGCGCTGGCCTACGGGGCGTCCACCCGACCCTCCTGGGGGATCACGGTCGGGATGCATGAGTTGCTCCAGGCCCGAGAGTTGTGGCTGGTGGTCACCGGTGGGCACAAAGCCGGGATGCTCGACCGGGTCATGACGGGCCCGATCGGCCCGGAGATCCCGGCCAGCTTCCTCCGCGAGCATCACAGCGCGGTCGTCCTGGCCGACACCGCGGCAGCTGGCGATGGCTAGCCGGATACCACCAGCCATCGAGCCGGGTTGTCCGAGAACAACCTGTCGATTTGAGCGTCCTCGAGGCCTCGGTCGGCTAGAAGAGCTCGGAACCCGCCGTTCATCCACCCCGGCCCTCGGGGACCGCCGAGGCTCGACCAGAGCGTTCGACGGGCCGCATCGGTGCCGAGGACGAGCTGATGGCCGAACCCATCGCCCACCAAATCTGCGACGAGCGCTGCCGTCCGTTCGCTGTCGCGCAATCCCTGGTCGAGACACAGCAGGACGCCTGTCTCCAGAAGCCCGCGGTGATACCCACCGTCGGCCACTTTGTCGGTGTGGGAGAGGCAGACTCGGGACAAGGGGATGCCGAGACGGCTCATCATCTCCATTTGGGCCATCCCGCCCTCACCACCCTCGCAATGGGTCAGCACCGGGGCACCGGTGGCGGCGACGGTGATCGCGGCCGCCTCGAAGAGACGAAGCTCCTGGTCGGTGGGATCGAGACCCATCGTGGCCAGCTTGATCACACCCGCCCGGGGCCATGCGCCGGTGATGGCCCGAATGAAGATGCGGGCCAGTGCCTCGGCCGGCTCGACCAGATGCGGGTCATCGGGCGGGTAATAGCGCGCGGTGTGCATCCCGGTGGTGGCGATGATGTTGAGACCGCTCTTTCGGGACACTTCGGCGAGTCGGTCGAAGTGGCCGCCGGACCCGGCCGGCATGGCGTCGACCACAGTCGCCACTCCGGCTTCACCGATGAGCCTCGACTCCGTCACCGCCTCGTCGACCGATGGCAGATGGATGTGCGGCATGCTCTCGGCCACGATCGGGCTGTCGATGATCAGATGCTCATGGGCCAGCACGATCCCGAGCCGGTCGGCCTCCACATCGCCGAGAACCGTCCGGGCGAAGCCGGTCACGACATCTCGAGGATGGCCCCGCCGGCACGCAGCCCATCTCGAAGCCGATCGGGGTCGACTGACCGAACGTCACCCCCGCTCGCCGCCGCTGTCGCCGCCGCCAGCCCGGCGCCATGGCCCATCGCCATGCATTGCGCCATCGACCGGATCGATGCCTGCGCGTCGTGGGTTGCAGAGAAGCACCGGCCGGGGGCCAGGAGGTTCAAACCGTCGCGGACCACCAGGCTCCGATACGGAATGCCCACTGCGGTGCCCTCGGGCAGGTACTCCCACTTCGTCGTCTTGCCCGGGACGTGATCCTCGATCGGCGCACCACAGAGCCCGATCTGGTCGTCGAACTGGCGGGCAGCCAGCACGTCGTCTCTCGTCACCCGGTAATCCCCGTACACCCGCCTCGTTTCCCGCAGGCCGATCTGGCTCCCCAGGGAGACGAGCGAGGCCCCCTCGTATCCGGGCACCTGATCGACGAGGAACCGGGCGTACTCGAGCGCCTGACGCCGACCTTCCATCTCGGCACGGGTGAGAACCCCAGGATCGGTGGCGTTGATCACCTGACCGGCGTCGTCGTGGTCCACGTGCTCGATCCTGGTCATGACCGTGGCGGTCATGCCCTGGATGGGTGTTATGTGGTCACTCCCCTCACGTCGGGGCAACTGGTAGTCACCCGACTCCGCCGCCTCCTCCATCAACTGGTGGAATCGGGCCTTGTCGATGGTCCGCCGGCGCTCATGGTCCACGTTGACCATGCGGAAGGTGGTCGTCAGGGTCTGGGCCGGATCGATCTCTCCGGCCAGCTCGTAGCCGAAACCGGCGTGATGACACACATCGGCATCACCCGAGGCATCGACGAAGACCGAACCCCTCACTTCTCTCAGGCCCGCCTTGGTGGCGATCAGCAGCGTGGTGATGCGACCCTCGCTGACCTCCGCGTCCTGGACGAAGGCATGGAGCAGCACCGTGACCCCTGCCTCTTGCGCCAGTTGTTCCCACACCACCTTGAGATGCTCGGCCAGATAGGTGACCCCGGTGCCGGCTCCATAGGTGTTGGGTCGCTCCACCACCTCACCCAGGCGACGGAGACGGTCGACCACTTCGTCGCCTACCCCACCCACCACCTTGATCGGCCGCTCACCCGGGGTGTAGAAGCCATAGAAGGTGTCGAGCACCGCGGTCGAGTTGCCACCGAGAAACGGAAGCTTCTCGATCAGCAACGTGCGGGCGCCGGCCCGGGCCGATGCGATCGCAGCGGGTGACCCAGCCGAGCCGGACCCGACCACGACCACGTCGAAATTGGGAGTCACCGTGTCGAATGTCGCATCTCCCGGTCCCAATTTCGAGATGCCGCCTACTTGACGTACGGGCTCAGGACGTCACGTGCGAGGAGAAAGCCGCGCTTGATCAGCTCGTCGGTCTCCTCGAAGCCGCGGTCCTCGTGCTCGATGATGATCGGCCCGTCATAACCGGCCCGATACAGCGCCCTGAACACGATCGCCCAGTCCACGTCGCCGAGACCGGGGAGACGTGGGATCTGCCATCCGATCCCGGAGGACAAGCTTCCGTTCTCGTAGAGGCCGTTGCGGTCGATCATCACGTCTTTTGCCTGGAAGTGGTAGAACCGCTCCCCGAACTCGTCGATGGCGCGTTCGATGTCGATCATCAGCCACACCAGATGGGAGGGATCGAAGTTGAGCCCGATCGTCTCCCCGAACTCCTCGAACATCCGACGCCAGATCTTGGGGTTGTAGGCCAGGTTGTGCCCAGATGGCCATTCGTCTCTCGAGAAGATCATCGGGCAGTTCTCGATGGCGATCTTGATTCCGTGCTCACCGGCCCAGGTGACGATCTCAGGCCAGACTCTGGTCGCCTCCTCCCAGTTCTCGTCCTGGCTCTTGGCGCTGTCTGCCCCAATGAACGTGTTGACCACCGGGACCTTCATCTTGGAGGCGGCGGCGATCACCTTCTTCAGATGGTCGATCACCATCCGCTGGTGTTCGGCATCCGGATGCAGAGGGTTGGGGTAGTAGCCCAGGCCCGAGATCTCGAGGCCGAGTTGGGTCATCTCGCCCACGATCTCGCCGGCCTGGGTCTCCGAGAGGTCGTCGACGTCGACGTGGCTGGTCCCTGCATACCGGCGGGAATCGCCGCTCGAGGCCGGCCAGGCGGCGATCTCGATGGTGGTGAAGCGGTTGGCCGCGGTCCATTGGGCGACCTCGCTGAGGGGTGTGCCGGGGAAGGGTGCGGTCAGAAGACCGAGTTTCATCTCATCTCCTCCTCATCGCTGGACGGTCACCCAGCGTTGCTCGATGTTGCTTCGGGCCACCGCATCGGTCACCAGCACTGCGTCGTGGCCGTCGCCGAATGTCGGGTAGGCGGGGCTCGGTGCCGGGGCCCCATCCATCACATCGATGTAGACACGACTGAACATTGCCCTGAAGGTGTCAGGGAAACCCTCGAGATGCCCCCCCGGATAGGCGATCAGTGCGGCAGCTTCCGGACCGGCCAACGCAGGGTCACGATGAAGCACTTCGTTGGGGCGCCCGCGGTGCCCGATCCAGAGGTCGTCCGGACGCTCCGAGGTCCAGGAAAGTGCGGAGTCACTCCCCGCCACCTCGTATGCAAGCGAGTTGCGACGCCCCGCCGAGACCTGTGAGATCGTCACCGCCCCCCTGGCCCCTCCCTCATAGCGGAGCAGGATCCCGGCGGCGTCGTCACTGGCCATCACCTCCTCGATCAGTTCCTGGTCCGGGTCCACCGCGGCAAATGTCTCCACGGGCCCGGGGGGGTGTCGGCGAATCGGGACCAACGTGTGGAGGTCCGCCATCACCGCCTCGACCCTCCTTCCCGAGATGAAACGGGTCAGGTCGAGCCAATGGGAGCCGATGTCGGCCACCGCCCTCAACTCACCGGCCTCCTCCGGCTGAAGCCGCCAGTTCCAATCGGTGTCTCGCAGCAGCCAGTCCTGGTGATAGGACCCGGTGATGAGGCGCACCTCCCCGATCTCACCGGCCACAACCATCGCCATGGCCTGGTGGTTCAGCGGGTAGAAGCGACTGTTGAAGCACACCGCGTTGACCAGCCCGCTTTCCTCGGCTCTCGCGACCAGATCCTTCGTGTCCTTGGCGCCTAGGGCGAGGGGCTTCTCACAGACAACGTGCTTGCCGGCGGCGAGACAGATCCTCACCTGATCGGCGTGGGCGTAGTTCGGGCTGGTGATGTGCACGACATCGATCGAGGGGTCATCGGCCAGAGCCTCAACAGAGTCGTACACGGGAGGCAGCCCGGCTGCTTCGGCCTTGGCCCGCGCCCGTTCCGGGCTCGACCCAACCACTCCACCGACCTCGACCCCGAGCCGGCGCAGGGCCTCGACGTGGGCAACGCCGATGAACCCGATGCCCACCACTCCTGCCTTGATATCGCCGTATGCCATGTCTTCTTCCTATGAGGTTCCTGTGACCCGTGCGTACAGCCAGGCCAGACCGAGGACGATCCCCCCGTACACGATCTGCTGGATCGCCTGGCCGGCATCTAGAAAGGTGAGCATGGTGGTCAGCACGCCAAGGATGAGAGCGCCGAGGATGGTGCCGCTGTAGGAGCCGATCCCGCCGAAGATCGAGGTGCCACCGATGACCGCCGCCGCCACCGACGGAAGGAGGAAGTTGACGGCCAGCTGGAGGTCCACCGCACCGGTCCGACCTGCGAGCAGGATGCCGGCGAGGGCGGCGAGGAGACCGGCGATGGCGTAGGCCGCGATTTGGACCTGCCAGATCCGGATCCCTGCCAACCGAACGGCGATCGGGTTGTCGCCAACCGCGTAGAGAAGACGTCCCAGACCGGTGCGACGCAGCCCGTAGATGATCAGCACTGACACAGCTGCCCAGACCAGGGCGTTATAGGGCACCCGATTGCCGAGGAAGGAGCCCCCACCGATGGTCTTGATGAACTGAGCCACGGTGGTCGACCCCTGGAGCACGGTGAAGGAGAGGGCGGTGAACAGCCCGAGAAGGATGGCCGACATGGCGAGGGTCATGATCAGCGGGTTGACCCGGAAAATCCCGACCCCGACGCCGTTGATGCTGCCGGCGACGACGCCCACAAGGAGGCCGAGGACGATCGCGATGCCTGCGCCGTTGGGGGATTGGTTGCCGGCGACGTAGGCGGCGGCGGTGGCGATCATCCCAACCGAGAGGTCGATGCCGCCGGTCAGCATGAGAATTGTCTGAGCCGCAGCCATGATCCCCAATGGGGCGGCGATCAACACCGTGTTGCGCAGTCCGCTCACGCTGAGATAGCGGGGCTCGATGATCGCGGTGGCGATCACCAGGGCGATGAGGACGATCCCGAGGACGAGGAGGGGACGATCGCGAAGGGCGGTTCTCCACTTCGAGTCGGGAAGGACTTCCATCTCGATCATCGGGGTATTCGAGATGGTCATCCGGCTCTCTGTCTTCTGAGCTCGATGATCCCGGCCACCATCATCACAACCACTATCAGGACACCCTGCACGACCTGTGCGGTGTTGGGGTCGATGCCCATCGCGCTCAGGATCGGCGACAGGGTGAAGAGGATGATCCCGGCAGCGGCTGCGCCGACCACCGAGCCGATCCCACCGGTGAGGGCGACTCCCCCCAGGACGATGGCAGCCACCGATCGCAGCGTGAAGAGAGATCCCGTCGCAGCCCGGGATTCACCGGAACCGGTTATGGCCAGCGCGGAGAGGCCGGCCAGCGCAGAGAACCCGCCACCGACGGCGTAGGAGACGATCTTCGCCCGACGGGTCGGAACCCCGGACAAATAGGCGGCGATGGGGCTCGACCCGGTCGCGTAGAGAGAGAGCCCGGTTCGAGTGTTCTTCATCCACCAGGCGGCAAGGGTCATCGGGATCGCGATGGCGACCAGGGACGGCCAGAAATTGGAGCCGCTCCCCGTGGTGGAGCCCGTGAACATGGCCCTGAAGCCTTCACTGGTGCCCCCGCCGGGTGAAGGAAGGACCAGGAGGGCAGCGCCGGAGAGGATGAAGCTCGTCGCCAGAGTCACCACGATGTCGGGCACTCGGGAAACGGTGATGATCCAGCCCACCACACCGTTGATCACCGCCCCGATCAGGATCACGAGGACCGCAATGGCGAGGGTCACGGCGAATGGCTGCTCGAACATGAGTTGGGCGGCGATGGAGTTGGAGAGGATCAACATCGCGCCCACCGACAGGTCGATCCCCCCCGCGATCACGATGACCGCCTGCCCGATCGCCAGATAGACGAGGGGCAGGCTGTTCTTGGAGATCGAGGCGATCTGAAAGCCGCCGAATTTGGGGATCAGAACCGAGTACCAGACGATCATGAGAAGCAGGAGGACCCAGACACCCGCGGTCCATCCCCGCCTCCGAAGCCAGGTCGACCAGTCGAACCGCGTGGAGGGCGCGGCGGTCTCGGCAGTCATGCCACCTCCTCCGCACTGATGCCATGGGCCGCAGTAAGCAGCGACTCCTCCGTTGCGCTTTCGGCAGGTTGCTCGTCCACGATGGCGCCGCGATAGAGCACGTGGACGCGGTCACAGACCAGGGGGATCTCGGCGAGCTCGCTCGTGTAGAGGAGGACGGCAGCGCCATCGGCTGCCAACTCGCGGATCAGGTCATAGATCTGAGCCTTGGTCTTGACGTCTATCCCCCGGGTCGGGTCGAAGCAGAGCAGGACCTGGAACCCGGAGGTGAGCCACCTGCCCAGGACCACCTTCTGCTGGTTCCCACCCGACAGACGCCCGGCCTGACGAGCCGCCCGGGTGTCGATCGATAGGCGGTCGATGGCGTCCGCCACCCTCTCCTTTTCGTCACGAGCGATCGAGAACCATCGTCGGATGCGGTCGTAGAGGGGAAGCCCGAGGTTCTCGCGGACCGGGCGCTGAGGAAGGAGGGCGAGTAGACGGTCGGGCGGCACCAGGACGACCCCGCGTGCCACGGCGTCATAAGGCGATCTTGCCCGCAGCGGCTCCCCCTTGACCAGCACCTCCCCGCGATCGGGCCGTCTGTCGCCGGCCAGCACCTCGAACAACCGGTCCTGGCCCTGTCCCTCGAGGGCCGCCAGCCCCAAAACCTCACCGGCGTGGAGTCGGAACGAGACGCCGTTCACCTTGTCCCCCGATTCGATGTCGACCGCCTCGAGCAGGACCTGGCCCCCACCGGCACGGGATGCCCTCGAAGCCCGGGCCTCGGCACGAATCACCTCGCCCAGCATCGCCTCCACCAGACCCGACTCGCCCACTTCGAGGGGGGTCACGGACGCCACGGTGCGGCCATCTCTCAGCACGGTTGCCCGATCACACATCCGCATCACCTCGCCAAGGCGGTGGGTGATGAACAGCACCGAGTTGCCTCGTCCTCTCCATTCCTCCATGACCGTGAAAACGTGCTCGGCCTGATCGGCG
>JAICNB010000082.1 GCA_025928935.1 Acidimicrobiia bacterium | reverse complement strand
TGCCGGAAACGCTGCCCGAGAGTCACACCAACTCCGACGATCAACCGAAGCAGGTGAAAGCGGAGAGCGGAATGCGATCCTTGTTGACCGTCCCTTTCATCGCCATCGCCTTCGTCAGCTTCGCCCAGTTCCTCACCAGGGGCACCTCCCCCCAGGCCCTGATCCCCCTGGCCGGGGCGGAGACCTTCTCCATGGATGTCGACACCATCGGTCTCCTTCTCGGTGCCATGGCCCTGATGAGCCTGCTCCTATTGCCCGCCGCCTCCACGGCGGCAGATCGACGAGGACGGGCCCGGGTGATCGTCCCCAGCCTCTGGATCGTCGCCGCCAGCCTGGCCGTCATCGGATCGGCCACCACCGTGGCGGTGTTCGTGATCGGATCCCTCGTTCTCGGGTTTGGCAACGCGGTGAGCGGGCCGGCCCCGGCCGCCTACGCGGCCGAAGTCAGCTCGGCCCAGTCGCGCGGGCTGGCGATGGGCGCCTTCCGCACCGCTGGGGACCTCGGCCTCCTCATCGGGCCACCAGTGCTCGGGGCGGTGGCAGATTCCAATGGGTACCACTGGGCCTTCTGGGTCAACTCGGGGATCGTCGCCGCCGCGGCGGTCATCCTCGGACTCGCCACCAGGGGCCGGCCGCGTCCACCAGCCGGCTGACGAAAGCCGCGTCGACCTCAGGTGTCCATCGGCGGCAACGGCCTCGTTGTCGGTCCATTGAGGACGGCGCCGTCGTATTGGTATCGCGAGCCATGACAGGGGCAGTCCCAGGTCCGCGCCCTGCTGTTCCAGTCGACGACGCATCCCATGTGCTGACAACGGGCCGAGAGGAGATAGGAAGTGCCGTCGTCGTGGAGATAGGCCGCAACCGTCTCCCCGTCGAGATCTACTACGGCTCCTTCGCCGGGTCGCAGGTCGAAGAAGGAGCGGCTGACCGTCTTGGCGATCAGGACGTCAGATGCCGCCTCGTGCGCTGCCTGATCGGGGACGACCTTGCGGAAGAATCGCCTGGACCCGGTCATGCCCTTGTTGCCCACGACCAAGAGGTCATAGTCGCCGGCGGCATTGGTGATCTGCGAGCTCGGGTTCCCCTTGAGAACCAGCCGCTCTATTCCGTCTCCGCCCAGCCGGGAAGCGGCGTCACGGAGCACGATGTCACCGATCAGCTCGTCGCCTACGTAGATCAGAGACACCCGGGCATCGAGAGCCTGGGCCAGAGCATGACCGTGACGTGCGGCCTGGTGTGCGGTTAGTGAGCCATCGGTGGCGATCAGGACTCTGGCGTAGGGGAATCGATGGGCATCGGGATTTGCGGTGCGCACGATCAGGATGTCGATCGGCGAGTTGTGGGCCACTTCGGCCGGGATCCCACCGAATTCGATGCGACGCGCCGGGCCGATGCCGCGATCACCAACCACGAGCAGGTCGGCGCGGAGCTCGGCGGCCGTGTCCATGATCGTGGTGGGTACGTCGCCACTGCGTTGTTCGGTGCGGGCCTCGACACCGGCCTTTCGTGCCCGCTCCGCCGCCTCGGCGAGTACTCCGCCTTCTCCGACGTAGAGGAGGATGAGCTCGGCGTCGAGCTGTTTGGCCAGCCGGGCGGCGGTGTCCTCGGCCAACTCCGAAGTTGCCGACCCATCCGTGCCGACCAGGATCCTCCGGTAGACGCTCAAAACGGCTTCAGGACCATCAGATAGACGATGAGCAGAACGGCGACGAACCCAGTGCCTGCTGTCAAGGCCGGGTTGCCTGCACCGAGCACCCGGCCAAAGTCATCGCGGGAGACGGCTGTCCCGGTCTCCATCAGCTCGAGCACCATACGGATCCTCCGGAAGTGTCGCCGGGCCATCGGGAACATCATGATCCCGACCCCGATGAGCAGGGCGATAGAGACCCAGATCCACCCTTGGTCGAACCACTGGCCCACCACTCCGGCGCCGATTCCTCCCGCCAATAGCACCAATGTCGATATGTAGAAGGCGGTGACCGTGGCCGCGCTGAGCTGGAGGATCCCGGCTACCTGCTGCGGTTCGCGGAAACGTCTCAGCATCACTGTCGCCGCCATCGAGGTGCCATGGGCGGCAACGAATCCGACCACGCCGGCGAGATGGATGAACTTCCACCAGCCATAGCTCATCGTGACGAGGCTAGGCGGACCCAGGGTCGGCGCGAGACCAGAACAGGTCGATGCTCACATTCCCAGCTCGTCCAAACGGGTTTGGGAGACCACCCGGGCGGCCTCGATCTGACATTTCGTCGACTTGACGGCATCGAGAAACGGCCCTCTTTCCAGGAAGAGCAGATCGAGTTCGCTGGTCGCCTCGACCGTGGCGGTGCGCGGGAGGTCTCGCAGCAGCGCGATCTCCCCGAAGAAATCACCGGTGCCCAATGAGGCGACATCGTCGCCGTCACGCACCACCCGTGCCGTACCGCGCTCCACGAGATAGAAGCGTTCGCCCGGCTCTCCCTGTACGCAGACGGCAGCGCCCGGGCCGACCGACTCCCGGTCCAGGGTCCTGGCGAGACGCTCGAGCTCTGCGGGCCCGAGGGCAGCGAACATCGGAGCCGACCGCAACATATGGAGGTGCTCGATCGGGACCAGCACTCCGACGTCGGCCTCCTGAAGAGCGCGGCGGTTGAGCAGGAGCAACACGATGACGAACACGGAACCGACGAACAATGCCCAGCCGACGCCGACCTGGCCGATGAGCACAGCTCCTGCCGCCGAACCAAGCCCCTCGGCGGCCATCGAGGTTCCCTCGAGGACCCCAAACGCCCGGGACAGCCCTCCGAGCGGGATCACCCTCTGCAGCATGATCCGGCTGGAGACATCGACGAAGGTCCATCCGACGCCCGTAACGGCCAGAGCCAGGAGGGCGACCGCCTGCGATCCGACGATGGGGATGATCGCCACCGACACGGCAACGAGCACCAGCCCGCGTCGCATCGAAGGTGCGAGGTGCCGCCTCCCGATCAGAACGACCGCCAGTACAGAGCCCGCCGCCGCACCGACGCCGACTACCGCGTTCATCCAGGCGGTGCCGGTGTCATCCGAGCCGAAGACCTCGAAGGCAAGGACGACGATCGCGACGTCGAGCACTCCGGCGAGGAAGATCACGCTGGTCAGCAGGAGGAGGATCACCCTTGGTCTGGTGTCCCGGAAGGGGACAAGCCCTTCGAGTGTCATCCGAATCGCATTGATGTCGGCGTGCCGGTCCGCCGCCGTCCTGGTCTGCACCCGCCAGACAAGGAGAGAACCAACGAGGAGAAGGATCGTCGTGATGACGAAGACGGCACCCGTGTCCCAGGCTGCCGCGATGAGACCGGCGAGAAGTGGTCCGGCGATCAGCCCCAGGTTCTCGATGGTCCCTCCGGCCACATAGCCCGCAGTGAGCTGTTCGGTGCTCCTAGCGAGGGCCGGTAGCAGTGACTCGTGGAACGGCCGCACCAGGGTCAGGACCGTGGCATTGAGAGCCGCAAGGAAATAGATCCCCCCCAGCGGCCACTCCGCATACAGGGCGATCGCCACCGAGGCCGAGGAGCCCGCGAAGACCGAGTACGCCACGATGAGCATGACCTCCCTGCGGAACCGGTCGCCCAGCGTGGCGCCGATCGGGGCGAAGATCGCCGCGGGAGCGAGTTGGAGGAAGGCGACCAGACCCAGCGCCGAGGATCCGCCTACTTCGTAGGCGTAGATGAGGATGGCGATGAAGTTCGCCATTTCGGCGATGGTGAAGCCGAGATAGGCGGCCAGCACCCTCCTCAAGTCCGCGACACGAAGGGCCTCTAGTAGATGACGAAACGCGGCGGCCATCTCGGCGCCGACATCACCAAGACGCTCCTTCACTCCAACCCTCGGCACGCAAGCGAAGCTACTTCTCCGAGGGGGCGCCGGAGGGTTGCCTACCGACTTCCACCACCACCTTGCCCAGGGCCTGACCCTCACCCACGTAGGCCAGCGCTCGAGGAACCTCGTCGAGGGGAAAAGTGCGGTCGATCGGGATTCGGACTTGGCCTGACGCACAGAGATCGGCGAAGGGCTGAAAATGGGCCGGGCCTGGTCTCACCGCCAGCACCCCCAACCGGCGACCCGTGAGTCGGCCGACGATCACTCCGAAGGTCAACACCCGCAGCAGCGTCGGCACCGAACCCCCGACGCAGCGGTATCGACCACCGGGCGCCAACGCTCTCCGGTAGGCGAACACGGAGCGGTGGGCGATCATGTCCAGCACCAAGTCGAACGGCTCGAGCCTGGTGAAGTCCTGGGTTCGGTAGTCGACCACCTCGTCGGCCCCCATCGACCGCATCTGATCCAGCTTTCCGGCGTTGTCGACGCCGGTCACGTGTGCCCCGGCCCGCTTGGCCAGCTGGATGGCGAACGAGCCTGAGCCACCGCCGGCGCCGTTGATGAGCACCCGCTGGCCCGGTCTCACGGTGGCTGTCCCCTGGAGTGCGATGGGACCCGGCTGAGGGATCGTCGAAGCCTGGGCAAAGGTCAACGACTCGGGCTTGTGGGCCAATGCCGATTCCGGAGCCAAGGCGTACTCGGCAAAGCCACCCATGGGGATGTCGCCATATACCTCATCCCCGGGACGGAACCGGGCGACACCGGAACCGACTGCCTCGACCCGCCCGGCCACGTCAGATCCGAGTGTGCGGCGACGAGGCTTGGTCAGCCCGCCCAAGCGGGCGTAGAAGGGCGTCCCGCGCAGGCACTCCCAATCGGAGAGGTTGACCGATGTGGCGAACACCTCCATCAGCACCTGACCCTCGCCCGGTGACGGGACCGGCACCTCCTCCACCCGAAGCACCTCGGGTGGCCCGTACCGGTCGTAGACGACTGCCCTCACCCCGTCATGAAAGCGGGTCTTGGATCGTCTTGGTTTTCCTGGCTCATCTCGCGGGTATGACACCGCCTCGACATCAAGGAGGTCGAAGATGGGCGAAGTCACCCATTCGGTGGATGTAGCGGTCGACACCCGCACCGCGTACAACCAGTGGACACAGTTCGAGGAGTTCCCGCGTTTCATGGAAGGCGTGGAGTCGGTGGAGCAGTTGGACGACCGCCATCTCAAGTGGAAGGTCGACATTGCCGGGATCGACCGTGAGTTCGAGGCCGAGATAACGGAGCAATCCCCCGATCAGCGGATCGCGTGGCGATCACGGACAGGAGTCGACCAGGGAGGCGTGGTCACGTTTCACCCCTTGGACGACGAGAACACCCGGGTGACGCTGCAGGTGGACCTGGAGCCCGAAGGGATTGTCGAGCAGATTGGTGACAAGCTGAAGATCGTCTCCGCCCGGGCCAAGGGCGACCTGGAGCGGTTCAAGGACTTCATAGAAGAGCGCGGCTCCGAGACCGGGGGCTGGCGTGGGGAGATCGACAGGGACAAACGGTAAGGTCGCTTGTCTCTAACGCTCAGGAGGACGTCTTGACGATGGTGACAGACCCGGTGTGCGGGATGAAGATCGATACAGATGATGCTGCGGCGACAGCCGAGTACGAGGGAAAGACCTACTACTTCTGCTCCCAGGTCTGTCACGACGTTTTCATGACCGATCCTGTGGCCTACGCCGACTGAGAGGGTGGTCGGATGGCCGACCGCCTGAGTCGAGAGGAGCTCGCCGAAAGGTCCAGCACCACCATCGAGCGGATCCAGAGGCTGGTAGACCTCGGCATCCTCCGCTCCGAGGACGGCACCTTCGAGCGGCGAGACGTGATGAATGTCCGGGTGGTTGGCCAGCTCGATGCCATGGGGATCGATGAGGATGCCTTGGCAACCGCGCTGGCCTCCGGTCATCTGTCCCTCGGCTATCTGGAGAGTGCGGGTCGGCGCTTCCCCCGATCGGACCTCACCTTCGCCGATGTGGCCCGCGACATCGGCATCCCCTTCTCCACCCTGGACAGTGTCTATATGGCCTTTGGCCTGCCCCGCCCCGACATGGACGAGTTCGTTCGCCAAGAGGACCTCGAAGCCCTGAGGGAGATCGGGATTCTCTTCGCCGCGGGTTTGGAGGAGCGTGATGTCTTACGCATGGCGCGGGTGTGGGGGGACAACACCCGGCGCGTCGCCCAGTACCTGCCCTATTACTTCCACCACACCGTCGAGGAGAAGTTCCGACAGAGGGGCTTGAACGACAACGACGCCTATGAGGCGGCGCTGCGTGAAGTGGGTCTCCGGGTGGGGCGCTCGGGGGAGGACCTGCTGAGCTGGCTGTTTCGTCGACACTCGGAGACGTTTTCCACCGATCATCAGTTCGGTCATGTGGAGACCGCGCTCGAGCATGCCGGTGTGCGGCAACGACCGGCGCGCCAGATGGAGACTGCGGTGTTCGCCGACCTCACCGGCTTCACCGAGCTGACCGAGCATGCCGGTGACGACGTGGCGGCCGAGGTCGCCGTCAATTTCGCCCAGCTGGCCAGCGAGGTGGCGGTCCGATATCGGGGCAACGTGATCAAGCTGCTCGGCGACGGTGTGTTCCTCCAGTTCGACGATCCCGACGATGCCGTGATGGCATCCCTCGAAATGGTGGACAGCGCACCCAGCCGGGGGCTACCCGATACCCACATCGGGGTCAACGCCGGGCCGATGCTCTATGACGAGGGCGACTATTTCGGGAGGACGGTCAACATCGCGTCCCGGATCGCATCCCAGGCCGGCGCGGCCCAGGTGTACGTCGGCGAGCCGATCGTCCAGATCGTCACTGGAGACGGATTCCGACTGACCGAAGTCGGTGAGTTCGATCTCAAAGGCATCGCCGACCCTGTCAGGATCTTTCGGGCCGTGCGGAGCTAGGCACAGTCTTCGGTGAGGATTTCTTTTCGGGGCACGAACGGGCTCCGTTGGCCCTACCCCTGGCCGAGGTCCCGGATCTTCACGAACCATTCGCGAACGGTCAGTGCTCCGGGGTGGATCTGTCTGGTGGGCCCGGTATCCAGCTCCACGGCGCCGGTACGAAGCCAACGCCACATTTCGGTCACGTCGTGCCGGGTGAATCGGTCGAAAAGCCAGATCGGCAATGGGAAGGTGCTGGGGTCGTTACCCATCACCTCTCGGTACAGGGCACGACACTCCGCCAGGGACAGGACGTCTCCCACGAGCACGATGCTGTGGCCAATGTGATGCCCGGGGTCGGCGAACACGGCGGCTGCGACCTGCCCGACGTCCTCGACCGCCAGCCAGGGAATCGGGCGGTCTTCCCCCGACAACCGAGGCCAGATCCTCCAAGTCCCCACCGCCGGGTAGAAGGAGCTGTCGGTCATCAGCTCCATGAACGCTTCCGGGCGAAGGCTGGTGTGCGGCAGGTCCAAGCGGCGCATATGCCTCTCGACTTCGAGCTTGGCCTCCCAGGCCTGGATGCCGGTCCCGGATTCTCCCGTGCCCGCCGAGGCGTACACGAGATGAGACACGCCGGACTGCTTGGTCACATCTGCGACATGACGGCCCTGGGCGATCTCGCGGTCGAAACCGCTGACCAGACCGTTCTGCACGCTGAAGACCCCATTGGCACCTTCGAAGGCACCCCGAAGCGTGGCCGGATCCTCCATGTCCGCCGCAACCATCTCCGCTCCCACCGCGACCAGCTCCCGGGCCTTGGTTTGCTGGGGCTTGCGGGTGAGCCCCCTGACACGCCAGCCCTGACCCAGGAGACTCCTCACGACGGCCCCGCCCTGACGACCGGTCGCTCCACACACGACGATGAGGCGGTCATCACCCGTCATCTGGGAGACCCTTCACAGCGTCCGTGCCTGTCCTGGAGCGGACCGTGCGCCCAGCCAGCCCCCGGCGAGCACCAGCGCTGAGCCCACCACGAAAAGACCATTGGTCACCCCGTCCGTCTCGAGAGACGTCAGCTCCGACAACTCATGTCCCCCGAGGAGCATCAGCACCCAAACCACGAGGCCGGCCAGACCCGCACCGCCGGCGGCCATCACATAACTCCATCTCTGCCTGTACAGACCGATTGCAGTGAGTGCGACTACTGCCAGCGAAACGACGATCCGGAACCACAACTGCTCGTCATGCCAGGTGGGCAAAACCAGGAGCCCGAACAGCAGGACCAGCAGGGCGCCGGAGACTGCGAGAACGGTAGGCGTCGAACTCGGGAGCCTCTCCGATTTGGGCGTTCCCTTCACGACGGGCCGATCTACTGGAGGCTTGGCGGCAGCCGGCGCCACCGTGGCGAGCGATGCCTCCACAGCCTGGACGAGACGGTCCGCGTCGTAATTCCAGCGTCCATCGCTCACTTCGAACGCGTTGTGACGAGCCAGAGCTGTCAGATCTGCGGGCAAGTCCTCGGCTACGGGAAGAACGGCGCCCTGTACCAGGACGGGTATTACCAGGACATCGCGGGCCAGCGCCACCGAGATCTCCTGTCTCACCAGATCTCTCGGATCATCCAGCCGACGGCGGTTGTCGTGGTCGAGGGCGGATAGCCAATGCTGACCTATGACGACGATCACCACCTCCACGGTGTCGATCGTCTCATCGATCAGCCGGGCATAGTCGGCACCTGGCCCGATCGCATCGATGTCCATGAACACATCGGCGCCGAACCGCGCCTGAAGGCGATCGTAGAGACGACCCGCATGGCCGGATGTGTCCTCTCTCCGATAGCAGATGAAGATCCGGGCCACAGGTACACCCCCAATCGAAACTCGGCTCCAGCGAGAGTCCGATCAGACCCGGCGGGCTGGTCGGACGCCATATCGGCAGGCGCCTCCTCGACCCGAGGACCCTACGCGTCGCTCACCGCCGGTGTGGGTCACGAATCGTGGAATACATCATGGGAAACTCCATTACCCTCACCGCGGTGGACCGCGAAACGGCCGAAGGCAAAAGGCGAACACTGACCGCCAGGAACATGTGGCGTCTGGCACTGGCCACCATTGGGGTCATCGCCGTCATCCAAGAGCTCAAGAAGCCGCCACATGAGAGAACCTGGAACGGGACGGTCGCCAACTTCGTGCCCTACGACTTTCGTCGGCCAACCTGGGAGCGGGTCCGGAACACCTATTGGAATCCGGAGGGCCCGCTCGTCTCGGCGAAGGTATTCGGTGTCGGCTGGGCCCCCAACTTCGGGTTTCTGGCCAGGTTCTTCGATAAGTAAGGCGCCGTCCGACCATTCAACTCGATGGTGATGGCCAACAGCGTGTGCAGGGCTCGACGTTGTTCGGCTTCTCGAGGGGGCCGGTCGTGCCGAGATTGCTGAAGATGAGGCGGTAGCTCCAGGCTGAACCACCTCCCCATGTCGCATGGATCTCGCGGATGGTGCCATCTGGGCCGACGGTGATGCTGATGTCGATCGAGGAGGTCGGGTCGCTGGCGTCGTCGTGGGCGACGTTGCCGTAGGGCAGCACCCGAATCGTCTCACCCTCCTTGACTCCGCTCTCCCGGGCCAGGGCGCCGGCCGGCACCTTCCCGTCATAGACGGTGGAGCCGTCTTCGCTCTGACTGGTCGTCAGCTCTGTCATCTCTGCGGTGATCCGTCGCATGGTCTCGCCACCGGCATCCTCCGCGACCGCAGCCAGGTACTCAGCCGGAGTGGTGCCAGAGTCGGGGTCCACGCTGTCCGGAGGACCGAGCTCGATCCAACCACCGGCGACCTCGGGGTGGGGCCCGTACATGACGCCGCCGACGACCAGTAGGTCGCCACGCCCGACCCGGGACGGGTCGTCTCCGCTGATCGACAGATCTGTGCCATCCCAGCGAAGCGTCTTTCCCACCCACAGCGCACCGTTCTCGGTGATCTCGATTTGGACCGTCCCCGAGCTCTCGGCGGCCCGGGCACTGGCGTTGACGGCCTGCTCCATTGCTGCGGCCGGCGAGATGGCGAGTGGCCCCACCGGAGAACCGACGGCGATCAGAGTCACAGCTGCCGCGACGAGGGCTGTGGTCGCCGCGGGTATCCCGATCACGAATCGGCTCCGCAACCGGCGCCTGGTCGCAGTTGGGCTGGACGTGATCTGACCGGCCCACTCGTTGAAGTCCGGCTGACCACGTGGGTTGGCTCGTCGCAGGGCGTCGAGCGTGTCGGTTTCACTCATGGTTGCGCCTTTCTCATGTCACGTAGGAGCCTCTGCGATGGGACCTCCACGCGCCCCTTGGCTTGGAACTCGCTGGAGCCTGAGATCGACTGCTGACCGCGCGCCGTCTCGATGGCATCACGAAAACGGGCACGAGCGCGGTGGAGACGCCCCCGAGCCGTGACCTCTTGACACCCCAGCACCTCAGCGAGCTCGGCGGGTCGAAGCCCCTCCCACTCGACCAGGAGCAAGACCTCTCGGTCTCGCTCACGGAGCACGGCCAGCGCCTCGTGCACCAGGGCGTCCTCTTCCGACGTGACATCGGGCTGCGGGCCGTTGACGGACCGGTCCTGTGACATCCGGTCGTCGAGAGCGTCCCGTCGCCGGATCGACCTTCTGGCGTTGGCCGTGACCCGTCGAGCGGTGGCATACAGCCAGGCCCGGGCCCCGTCACCCCGCGGGATCAGGTCGATCTTCCTCCAGGCGACGAGAAAGACCTCGGCCACCGCGTCCTCGGCGTCGGCCCTCGATGCGCTTCGCCAGCTGCAGTACGACGCGACATCGACTTTGTGGGCCTCGAACAGCGCATCGAAGCGCTGTCGTCGGAACGCGTGGCTATTCATCAACTGGTCAAGTGTCCGGCACCCTCGAATTCGTTCGAGATGGACGGGGTCAGACCTTCGCCCGTGCCCACACCCTAAGCCCAGCCGCTGCCCCGAAACGCGGCGCATACTGTGAATCTGTGGCTCCGAACGATGCTCCGGTCGACTCACAGATACATGCCACGCTTGCTCGTGCCCGCCAAGAGGACCGGGAAGCGCTCTGGGCCGCCGTCGACGTGCTCGCCGCTGAGACCACCTTCGCCACCTGGAGCGGAGGTGAGATCGTGGGGACGACAATCATCGATGGCGAAGAGCGGCCGGTTCGCCAGATGCCATACCCGGTGTACTCCCAATCCGTGGAGGAGGTAAGGGAGCGTCTCGGCAAGCTGGGCCTGATCATCCCTTTCGACTGGATGAGCTGGGACGGTCTGGACCGGTACACCGAGGATCCAGCCGCGTTGGCCACTGCCCCGGTCACCGATG
>JAICNB010000122.1 GCA_025928935.1 Acidimicrobiia bacterium | reverse complement strand
GGCTATGGCGATTCGCTCGTTGCCTTCTTCGCTGGGGACACTGAACCTCGCCAGGACGTAGGGCTGCTCCTCGAACGTCGACGCGGCATCCTGGGCAGACGAGGTCCGCTTTACGACCACGAGAGTGATGTCGTCTTCCTGCTCTGCTTCCGCCCCGGTGAACTTCTCCAGGTCGGTGACCAGCTCATTGAGCATATCGTCCCCGGCGGTCTTCTTACCGACCCGCCCCATGAGCCGGGCAAACCCGTACATCTCACCTTCGGGGCTGTGGGCCTCGGTGATCCCGTCACTGGTCAGGACCATGACCTCGCCGGCTCCCATCCCGTAACTGGTCTCCTCGTAATCCATCCCCGGCATGAGCCCGAGCGGCATCCCGGTCGCCCTCAGCTCGATCACCCCACCGTTGTTACGCACGTACGGCAGGTTGTGCCCGGCGTTGGCGAAGACGATCTCGCCGGCCCCGGTGTCGATGATGGCGTAGAGGCAGGTGACGAACATGGCCGGCGGGATCTCCGGGACCAGGGCGTCGTTCACGTCGGCCAGGACCGCGGAGGGATTGGAATGGCGCTGGGCCGCCGCCCGTAGCATCGATCGGCAGGTGGCCATCACGAGTGCCGCGGGCACACCCTTGTCGGTGACGTCCCCGATGACGACGCCGAGTCGCCCGTCCTCGAGGTCGATGAAGTCGTAGAAGTCGCCTCCGACGGCTCGTGCCGGCCGGTAGAACGCATCGACCTGCCATCCGGTGATGGCGGGGAGCTCCTTTGGTAACAGTGTCTGTTGGATGAGCGCGGCGACCTGGAGCTCCTGCTGGATTCGCTCCCGCTCCTTGGCCTCCGCCTGTTGCTCCCTGACCAGCTGGGCCACCTTCATCGCCGGCGCCACCTGGGAGGCAAGGCTCCCCAATAGACGCCGATCGTCGGTCGAATAGGGTTGGTCGGAGAGCCGGGGCCCTAGATATAGCGCACCAAGTAGTTCGCCCTGGCCAATCAGTGGCACGACCAGCTCCACCCCGGACTGGCGTAAGCCATCGAGCGCTTCCGACTCAAGTTCGAGGTCCCGAAGGACCACCGGCCCTCCGGATGACAGGAGCAGTGTTTCGAGAGGGTCACCGATCGGGATCGGGATGGCGTCGATGAGCCTCGTCTTCGACTCCGGAGCGGTCTCCTCGACCTGCGCCGACTCTGTGTCCTCAGCTCTGCGTCGTCTCATCAGCTGAACCATGCTCTTTTCTATCCCCCCAACGTCCCGAAATCGTTACGAACCCAGACCGACACCGACGACGGCTGCATCGTCTCGGACACGACGCCCACCCAGCCCTCCACCAGGGTGCTTGGGTCGAGGCCCTGGCGTAGCGAGCCAGAGAACCCATCCATCACCTGCTCGGCGTCATATCGCGAGCGGTTGAATCTCCTCTCCACCCCTGCCTGGACCCGTCTTCGTACCGGCGTGAAGAGGGCGGCGGCGGCCAGAGTAGAAGCCGCGACGGACAAAGAGGACTCCGAGAAGAGGGACGACAGGACGCTCAGCCCGATCAGATAGACCCCGGTGAGGACACCAAGGACGATCACATAGGAGACGGTTCTGGACAGGATCCGGTCGATCTCGTAGAGCCGATAGCGAAGCACCGCGAACAGGATGGCGATCGGGATCGCAGCCACAGCCATGGAGACCACCCACCAAATGGCACCGTTGGAATCATCCGACATGGCCGCGACCATGTATGCGATGGCCAGAGCGCTGGTTGCGGCGAGCAACCACTTGATCTGTTGACGCTCCACTGATGATGCCCTTCGGTACCGCGCCAAAACGGACAGAGTCGCCGGGATGACGGAGACGAATCCGATGACGAAGCCGGCGTCGATGAGCGGGTACCACCGGGTCTGGCTCACCGCCTCTTCGTATGCGAGCACCTCCAAGGGAAGTCCCCAGAGGAGAAATGCCCCGATGACTGTCGAAACCGCCCCGATCACGGGTCCCAGCCCGACCAACCGCCACCATCCAACCGGCTTCCCGGTCGGAAAGCACAGGATCAACGAGGCCACGCCAATCAGGAACAACGCCCCGGTCCAGGCGCCGAGCCAACCCAAGAGGTAGCCGAGAGGCAGCCCGTTGCTCGAACCAATTGCGACCACTGCATACGCCCTGCCGAAGGAGTACAGGACCCAGGCAGAGCCGGCAATCAGGGACAGGGGGCCCACCGCATTCGACGGCACCTTCACCGTGAGAACTGCGCCGACGACCACCGCGCAAACCGATGCGAAGAGGACGCCAGCCTCTGAGTCGATGTCGGTCTGGAGGACCAACCAGACCACCGAGGCGGACAACATGAGCAGCGCCCACAGCGCGAGGGCGAGGCGAGCAAACGTGCTCCTCATCGTTCTTTCACCCAGACCCCGGCGGCCGCCGGTTGCATCGTCTCCGCGACCACCGACACCCATCCACCGACAACCCTCTCGGGGTCGACCTCATCCCGAAGGCTGCCGGTGAAGCCGGACATCACTCTCTCCGCGTCGTAGCGGGACCGATTGAAACGGTGATCGACCATCCCCTGCACTGTCCTGCGCAGGGGGTTGAAGAGAGCTGCCACTGCGAGCGTCGAGCCTGCCACTGCCAGGGAGGACTCACCCGGCAGGATCAGGGTCAACCCGGACAGCCCAACGAAATAGACCGTTCCGAGAAGAGCGATGACGACTACGTACGAAACGGTGCGGGAGAGAAGCCGATCCATCTCGTACAGGCGGTACCGGGTGATCGCAATCGCGATCGATACCGGAACGCCGATCGTGAACAACATGGTGATACCGGTGAGCGCCGTCTGGGCGAGTGTCGGAGCGTCAGTGACGAAGATGTTGACCAGGACCAGTGACACCACCCCGATGAGGATGACGACAAAGGGACCCGCGATCTGTCTGCGGATCGTGGCGTCCCCCCTGATCAGCCGGTAAATCAAAGGAAAGAGGCCGAGGAATACGACCAGCGCCAGGAAGCCCCCACCGAGGAGGCTGGTGACGATCACAGTGGCGATGTGGGCGAAAACCCACCATCGGCTCCCATAACGCCCGTCCGGGAAGAGGGTCAGGGAAGAGAAGAGGGTGAGCAGCCCCGCATCGAAGACGACCTCCGAGGCAGTCACGATCCCCGGGAGGTCTCGAGCCTCGGAGAGCTCCTGCAACGCCACCCCTGATCCGACCAAGAGCGGGCCGACGATGAACAGCCATCCGACTGCGTTCGTCGGGATCCGTCTGGCCAGAAAGACGCCTACCACCGGGAAAGCGAAGAAGGACAGGGCCCACACCTTGTCGATCGCCCGGGTGACCTCGTCCGACCACTGGTCCAACCACGCGGCCATGCCCCAGGAGACCACGAGTACACCGAGTAGCACCCAGGGAAGGACAGCGACCAGCTTGTTCGACTTCATTCTCCCCGTACCCAGACCCCGACCGATGACGGATGCATGGTCTCGTCGACCACCGACACCCAGCCGCCCAGCACCCGTCCGGGATCGACTTCATCTCGCAGGCTCCCGGTGAACCCGAGCACCACGCGCTCTGCGTCATAGCGAGACCG
>JAICNB010000138.1 GCA_025928935.1 Acidimicrobiia bacterium | reverse complement strand
TCGGAGACCTCCTTCTCGTAGTGCTTCTCGCCCTTGATCAGGACGTAGTCGCCTTCGATCAAGATCTCCACGTCTTTCGGATCGACTCCGGGCAGCTCGACCGTGGCCACCAACTCGCCATCCTCCTTGACCAGATCGATCGCCGGCCGGAAATCGAATCCGGTCAGCTCACGATTCAGCACGGGGAAGTCGAGAAGGCGGGGGAAATCGAGACGCCATTCCTTGTCGACGTCGAACATGGGAGACCACAACCTCAGTTCCATCCAGTTTCACCTCCCTTCCCGGGCCCTATGCCTTTTCGATCCGGCGCGGCCCGGTGCAGCCGAGGCTCATCGTCTCGATCGTGCCTCCTTCCCGAGACGTCGACCAGAGTCGAACGGCCCGATTCCGGGTGGGGGGTCGGCCGGGGTACTTTTCGGTCGGTGCGCGCCTGGCAGGTGTCGAGTCCCGGGCCGGTGGAGAGCCGACCGCTTCGTCTCACCGAGATGGCGCCGCCCTCGCCCCGCCCCGGCGAGCTCAGGTTGAGCGTCTCGGTGTGCGGGGTCTGTCGCACCGACCTCCACCTGGTCGAAGGTGATTTGCCTGTTCACCGGGCCGGGGTGATCCCAGGTCACGAGGTCGTAGGGGTGGTCGACGAGCTCGGCCCGCGGACGAGCCGCTTCGCCCTTGGGGACCGGGTCGGCATCCCCTGGTTACGCCAAACCTGCGGGACCTGTCGCTGGTGTCTCTCCGGACAGGAAAACCTGTGCGTCGAGCCCCGGTTCACCGGATGGGACGCCGATGGCGGCTATGCCGAGCACGCAGTCGTCGACGAGCGGTACGCCTATGCCATCCCCGAAGTATTCCGGGATGAGGAGGCCGCGCCACTCTTGTGTGCCGGGATCATCGGTTATCGGGCGCTGCGTCGGGCCGAGTTGCCGCAGGGTGGGCGTCTCGGCATCTATGGCTTCGGCGGCTCCGCCCACCTCACCGCCCAGGTGGCTCTCTACGAGGGGGCGACGGTTCACGTCATGACCCGGTCGGAGCCGGCGCGTCGTCTGGCACTGGACATCGGCTGCTCATCGGTGGGCGGGGCTCATGACCAGCCGCCGGAGCCCCTCGACTCGGCGATCCTGTTCGCTCCGGCTGGTGAGCTGGTGCCGGTCGCCCTTCGGGCCTTGGATCGGGGCGGGACCCTGGCCATCGCGGGCATCCATTTGAGCGACATCCCATCCCTGGAATACGAGTGGCTGTTCGAGGAGCGCCAGATCAGGTCGGTCACCGCCAACACCCGTCTCGACGGCGAGGAGTTCCTCGAGATCGCGGCCCGGATACCGATCAAGCCGACCACGATGCCCTATCCGTTCGAGGTCGCCGACCAGGCGCTGATCGACCTGGCCCAGGACCGGGTCAACGGTGCTGCGGTGCTGCATATTTCTTGATTCTTTTCTCGATCGTCAGTCTCTGGCCCGTTTCTGTCACACCCCCGTCCTACGTTGATGACGTGGAGAGGGAGAGGTTCACCAACGATCAGGTGGAGCAGGTGCTGTCGCAGTTGTTCTCCGGACTCGCCGTGTTCCACGCTCAGATTTGTGACTGGTTGATCGAGGCCGATGTCTCCCAGCAGTTCCTGGTCGATGGGCCTCGGGATCTGGCCCAGTGGGTCTCGGCCCGGTTCGATCTCCGTCATTCGACCGCTGGGCAGTTGGTTCGGGTCTCCCATCGTCTTCGAGATCTGCCCCTGCTCCGGGAGCGGTTCGCCGCCGGGGAAATGAGTCTGGATCAAGTGGATGCGATCTCGAAGCTGGCCACACCGTCCACCGAGGAGGCGTTGATCGCCGAGTGTGCTGGCTGTCGAATGCCGCCCTGGATAGGGCCGCCCGTCGATCCCGGCCACCTTCCACCGAGGATGCTCTCGATGCGTTTCGGGAGCGGTGGTTCTCGATCCAATACACCCTGGGTGGGATCCGGGGTCACATGGACGCCGTGGCGGAGTGTGTGGTCACCGACCATCGTCGGGTGCTGGGGATCGGGCATCGCTCCCGCCTCATACCGGCCTGGCTGCGGCGTCAACTCTGGTTCCGCGATGGCGGCTGCCGGTTCCGCGGCTGTCCGGAGAGACACTGCGTTCACGGTCACCATCGCCGACACTGGTCCCAGGGCCGGCCCATCGATCTGGAC
>JAICNB010000045.1 GCA_025928935.1 Acidimicrobiia bacterium | reverse complement strand
CTTATCGCGACGGCAGCGATGACCTACACGAGACCGCACCGGCTGCTCGAGCGCAGGTCAAGTCGTGAGGGGGATCTGGATCTGGCCTGACTCGAGTCACCCGGACTTGGCCATTGGCAGAGAGAACCTCGGCTAGAACACCACGACTATTCGTCTCGACCTGTTTCGGGAGTCGACTCGAGGAGAGCACCGTGCTCGACTCCGCACTCGGGAGCCAGGGCGGGAGCCAACCGACATGCAAAGTTGCCGACACGCGTGATGTGTGTGCTCCGAGTCAATTCCCTTCACCTGCTCCGGTGCCAGGTACTTCGATGCTGGCCAGGAAATGCCGGAGGTGATTCCGTACGGTTTGAGCGGCCGAGCCCGGGATGAAAGGTAGGAAGAATGGTGCGAGAAGCCATCCCCGACCGCGCAAGTGACGTACGGCGCGTATCTCTACCTTGCTGCCGCCGTCCTCGGGGGTTGCCCAAAGCTCCCACGTGCTGCCTCGCTTGAACAGGTTGGAATCGATGACCGTCCCCCGCAGCGAGTGCGGGTCCGACCAGTCGTAGTGCAATCTCTCCCAGACGTACCCGATGGGCCACGGATTGCCTTCCGTCACTTCCGCGTAGTCCACGCCGACCTCATGCACCTCCAAGTACTCGACATGCACGTCCGGCCACATCTGTGCACGCCTATCTGAGAAATCCCGCGCCGCCACCAAAACGACCTCCGCCGACAGTTCGCTGTGTTCGCTCACACGGACCCTCGGCACAGTCGTGACCGTAGACTCCGGACACTCGCCGATGCCTCCATGGGTGGAACAGTGAGATGAAGCACCCGTACCGGAGCCACCAATGGATGGATGCGTGAGGGCACCGGTCTCCGGTGAGTGGCACATCAGGAGGGTGCGTGTTCGAGTCGGCCGATCGCGCCCTTCCCGGTAGGGGCGCCGCTGAGGATCTGGGTCGGGGCCCTCGGCTGGTTCGGCGTAACCTTCACCGATGGTCGACGAGTCTTCCGTCGATCCAGGTGGGGTTCGCACCGCGGAGATCATTGCCGCTCTCTCGCTGGCCACCGACCTGGCGGTGGGCTTCCCCCTGGAGCATGGGTTGCGAAGCGCTCTGGTGGGTATGCGGCTGTGCGATCGGCTCGAGGTCGACTCTGAGACCGCCTTCCAGACCTATTTCCTCTGTCTCCTCTTCTATGTGGGCTGCAACGCCCCGACCGACGTGGGTTGGGATGTGTTCGGGGACGACACCTCGCTGACGACCCATGCAACTCCCTTCCGCTTCGGGACGCGAGCCGAGATGGCAAGGGGGATGACGCGTGCGGTGGCACCACCTACCGCTGCGCCCTACGTGCGGGCATGGCGGGTCGCGAGACACCTGCCTCGGCTGGCGCTCGGATTCTCCGGCGTGATAGCGGCCACGTGTGAGGTCGCACGGATGCTCACCGATGAGCTCGGGCTGGGCAGGTCGGTCACGCAACTGTTCGCGTTCGAGTCGGAGCGTTGGGACGGCAAGGGGCTGCCCGACGGTGTCGCCGGGGAAGCGATACCTCTCGCCGTGCGCATCGCCCACGTCGCCCAAGACGCCGTCTTCCAGCATCTTCAGGGTGACCACCGTTTCGTCGCAGACGTGATTGGTCGGCGGGCGGGCGGGGCCTTCGACCCTCTCGTTGCCACGCTCATGGCCGACGAGGCGACAGATCTGCTGGATCAGGGCCCTGCCCCCAGTGTCTGGGTCGACGTCCTGGCTCACGAGCCGCATCCATGGTCGACCCTCGGGGGAGAGGCAATCGACCGGGCGCTGGCCGCCACGGGTCATTTCACAGACATGGCCATTCCTGAGATGGTCGGGCATTCCAGCGGGGTCGCCCGAATCTGCGCCGCAGCCGCTCCCGCACTCTCGCTCGATCCGGAGGAGACGACGGTGCTCGTCCGCGCCGCCCTGATACATGACCTGGGGAGGGCCGGGGTACCGGTGCGCATCTGGGAGAAGACCGGCCCGTTGAGGCAGGACGACTGGGAGTCGGTCCGGCTGCACGCTTATCAGACAGAGCGCCTGCTGGCTCGATCCCCATTCCTCTCGGTCCTGGGCAAGGTCGCCGGTCTGCACCATGAGCACACGGACGGGTCGGGGTATCACCGAGGAGTGGGGGCAGCCTTCCTCGATCCGTTGGCCCGGCTGCTGGCGGCAGCGGACACCTATCACGCCATGATCGAGGACCGACCTCACCGGGTGGCGCGCTCCCCGGCCGAGGCCGCGGAGATGCTCACCGACGAGGCTCGGGCCGGGCGTCTCGCCTCCGAGGCGGTCACCGCCGTTCTGGAGACCGCGGGACATGTCAGCCAGCCGGTGGAGCGACCTGCGGGGCTTACGGAAAGAGAGGTCCAGGTCGTCGGGCTACTTGCACGGGGTCTACAGACCAAACAGATTGCCCGCCGTCTTCAGATTTCACCGAAGACCGTGGACTTCCACATTCAGAAGTCGTATCGGAAGATGGGTGTTTCCACCCGAGCCGGGGCCACCCTGTTCGCCATGCAACATGGTCTCACCACCTGGGAGAACTCCCGATAGGCAGGCGCCGACCGATCTCATAGGTTGCCCAAAGGGGACGACTTCCGTCTTTGGGAGGCTTGATGAATGAGCATGTCGAGACCGTGATCATCGGCGGGGGGCAGGCCGGTCTGGCCGTTGGTCATCAGCTCGGATCACGCGGCCTCCCCTTCCTGATCCTCGACGAGAACGAGCGGGTCGGCGACGTCTGGCGGCAGAGGTGGGACACCTTGAAGCTGTTCACCCCGGCTCGATACGACGGGCTGCCGGGAATGCGCTTTCCAGCCCCGGCCGACGGACTACCCGGCAAGGACGAAGTGGCGGACTATCTGGAGGAGTATGCCCGGCACTTCGACCTGCCGGTCCGAACCGGGATCACGGTGGACCGGGTGTCGATGAAGGGACAGAGCTTCGAGATCTTCGCCGGTGCAGACAAATGGGCAGCCGAGAACGTGGTGGTGGCCACCGGGGCGTATCACCATCCTCGAATCCCGCCCTTTGCTGCACAACTCGACGAGGACATCGTCCAACTGCACTCCACCGAGTATCGGAATCCTTCCCAACTCCGGGAAGGAGGGGTGCTCGTGGTGGGCGCAGGCAACTCCGGTGCCGAGATAGCCCTCGACGTGGTGAGCCAACATCGGGTGTGGCTCTCGGGCCCTGACACCGGCCAGGAGCCGACGCGTGCCGGGAGCGTCCCCGACCGTCTGCTGACACCACTCATGTGGCTTGGTGCCACGCGCCTCACCGTGAACACCGCGACGGGCAGAAAGCTCCGCGACCGCTTCACCGACCCGCCTCGCGGCATCCCCCTGGGCCGGGTGCGGCGAAGGGACTTGATCGCCGCCGGCATCGAACGGGTCGCCCGCACCACAGGAGCGATCGACGGGTACCCGGTGCTCGAGGACGGCCGTCGCCTGGATGTCTCGAATGTCATCTGGTGCACCGGATTCGTCCCCGACTTCGGTTGGATCGACCTACCCCTCCCGATGCACAATGGGGTACCAGTTCACGACCGGGGTGTCGTCGAATCGCTGCCTGGTCTCTACTTCATGGGACTTCTCTTTCTCTACTCACTCAGCTCGGCGTTGATCGAGGGAGTGGGTCGAGACGCCGAGCACATCGCCGAGCAAATCGCCAGCACTCGAGCCCGTAGCCCTCTGCAAACTCGTTAGCGATTCTTTTCGCGTTCATTTGGATGACGCGGAGACGTCGTGTATAAATACTCCCGAAGCCCCGACGGCTCGAACTTCGGTTCTGAGTTGTTGGGGCTTCACTAATTCCCGCCCCCACACCACCGCCCGGCTTCCGCCAACTCCGATGAGTCTCACCCGTGCCGGAGTCCAATCGGTTGATCGGTTGGACGAGCGCAAGCGTCTGGCCAAGAGAACGGAGCGTGGAAGATGAGTGAGACAAACCAGATGAAAAGGGGGCCGTTGGATCGGGCCTTCGAGGCTGTGCTGGAGAAGAGCCCGAGCCCAGGCGGCTGGACCTACGTCGTCATGCCCGACTCCGTGGAGTACTTCGGCACCCGGGGCCTGGTCAAGGTGACCGGCACGATCGACGGAGAGCCGTTCCGAAGCTCATTCATGGCCATGGGAGATGGGACCCACAAGCTGCCGGTGAAAGCGGACGTCCGCCGGGCCATCAAGAAAGAGGCGGGGGACCGGGTCGCCATCCATCTCGAGGAGCGTCTTGGCTGACGAATGACGGCCCGGGTGGACCGGGCCGTCACACTCGTCTGTGACGTACGTCTCAGCCCACGGGCACGTCGGTCCTCTGCATGAGCCTGAGGTGGTTCCCCGATGGGTCTCGGAACGAGGAGTCGATCCCGTAGGGACGGGACTCAGGCTTTTCCATGAACTCCACCCCGCGGGCACTCAGCTCCTCATAGTCGGCGTTCACATCCTCGGTGGTGCATCGGCCATATCGAGGTATCCCGTTGGCTCAAACCACCAGGAGGACGGCCTTACCGTTCACATAACGGCCGGCCAGTGCCTCGAAGACGGAGTTGGCTTCGGTCCACGGTGTCTCCAGCCCGATGCTCGGATGGAGCTTGTCGTCGGCGATCAGGTCGGCGAGGGTCTGGAGGTCGTCGCCGAACGCCGGCGGCTCACCGCTCTCGTAGACAAAGAACGCGATGATCTGCGCCCCGGCGCGGCCTCTGAAATCACTGAATGAGAGACTGGCCGGCGTGTTCGAGGAGTTCCCGAACACCACAATCTGACCGCCGGGCGCCACTACCCGCACCGCAGCCTCCAGAGATCGTCCTCCCGACGACTCGAGGATGAGGTCGAAGCGCCCGTCGAGATCGTTCAGGTCGAAGAAGACGTTGGTGGCGCCGAGCTCTTCCAACCCGGCCGCCCTCTCTACGTCACGGGCCACGCCGGTGACGATCGCCCCGGCACCGGCGGCCAACTCGACCGCGAAACGCCCAACGCCACCGGAGGCACCCATTATGAGGACCTGTTTGCCGGCGAGCGGGTCGCCGAGGCGAAGCGCCCGGAGTGCGGTCATCCCGGCGATGGGGAGCGTCGCTGCCTGGGAGAAAGTGACGGTGTCGGCGATCGGGGCGAGGTGGGATGTGGGCACGGCGACCCGTTGTGCCCATCCCGCCTGTTCCGGCCAGGCGACCACCCTGGTGCCTGGCCCCGGACCGGATCCATCGGCGGCCTTCTCGACTACCACCCCTCCCACATCCTGACCTGGTCTCCAGCCCTGGGGCCGTGCCTTGAGCAGTCGCAGCTCGCCGCGGTTGACTGCTACCGCTCCCGATTCCACGATCGCCTCGCTCGGACCGGGTTCGGGCTCGGGGACGTCGACGAGGTCGACGGCCATGTCGCCCTCACCCCTGTTGACCAGCGCTTTCAATGGTTCGTGATCCCCATGGAGGCCCACGCTAGTTACCGGGCGACGACGTGAGTCACCGGGAGGTCGAGGGCCCGACCCAATCGATTGATGAGATCGGCCCCGAGCCATCGGGAGATGCCGGGCGGGAATGTGGAGACGATGATGCGGTCGAAGTCGTCCAGGCCGACCACGTCGAGGATCGCCTGATAAGGATCGGGGTCACCGACCAGGGCGTCGACCACCTCCACGCCGGATTCCTCGAGGAGCTTCCGCGCCGAATCCGCCTTCTCACGTGCGATTGCCTGGGATTCGCCGGATGTCCAGCTGGTGAGATGCTTGACCGGCGTGGCAGGAATCAGGAGCACGACCTCGGAGTCGGTCGCTGCTGCAGACCGGACCGCCTCCAGGAACTCACCGGTCTCGGCCGTCTGATGGGCGACCGCGAGCAGACGTCTCATCACACCTCGTACTACCCCGCCACCGTCGCGCCAGCGATCACACCTGTCAAGGGTCGAAGAGTGTCTGCAGCGCACACGGGCTGACGATGACGGGCCGGGCATGAGAGAAGCCCCGCTGACGTCTCCGCCTTCGGGGCTTCCCGGGGAGCGGTCCCACGCTGTGGGTCGCTCCGCTGGCCTCGTGATCCAGCCGTTTCCGGCCTACGTGTCCGACCAAGCAACACGAACATACACCCTGGCAGCCCGTCTGTCACCCCTGCCTAGATGAGTCTGCCCTCGTGCTCGTAGAGGGGCTGATCCTCCAGGATCCGCTCACCTCCGAGCCGGGACAGATCGAGTGTTGGCGTCTGGCCGAGGATTCGCTCGGCCAGATAGCGACCCACCGCCGGGCATTGCTGAAACCCGTGCCCCGAGAAGCCAGTGGCGAGAAGCAGGCCAACGATCGTCGGCCACTCCCCGATGATGGCGTTCCCATCGAGTGTGTTCACGTCGTAGAGCCCTGCCCAGGAGGTTTGGACCTCGAGCGAGTCGAAGGCAGGGACATTCCGGTGCAGCTCCGGCCAGATCACATCGGTGAACCGGTGCCGCCCGGCAGGCGTGAAGTCGAAGCCGACCGGGTCATCGGGCCGGGACCAAGCCATTACCCAGGTTCGGTCACTCTCCGGCAGCGCATAGACCCCGGACGGAAGGAAGACGCTTGGCATCCCCGCGGTATCCATCGTCGTGGACACCACATAGACAGTGCGCATGACCGGGACGACGGGTAGATCGACGCCCAGGGGCCGGACCAGGTCAGCCGACCAGGCGCCTGCGGCGACGAACACGGTCGGGGCGGCCAGGTCGGAGCCGGATCGAAGCCGCACGCCTGTCACGCGGCCGTGCTCTTTGCTCACGGTCACGACCTCGTCCTCGATGTAGCGAGCCCCGAGCTCGATTGCCTTGCCCCGGTATCCACGAAGCACCGCACCGGGATCGACCGATCCGTCGCTGCTGCCCAGGGTCCCGCCCACGATCCCGGCGAGTTCCAGGCCCGGGAATCGCTCCTCGATCTCAGGGGCATCGAGCCACTCCACGTCACAGGCCAGGCTCCTCTGCAGCGCGAGGCCATCGAGGGCCGATTCACGGTGAGCTTCGTCGGACAGGAACAGGTTGCCCTGATGCCGGGCGCCGATATCGGGTCGGAATCTGGCGGTGGCCATGTCCTCGCCGAAAGTCCGAAGGACGTTCATCGTGTGTTGTGAGATGCGGATGTTCTCCTCGAGGTTGAACTGGATGCGGACATTGCCATCGGAGAGGACGGTGGAGGCATGGGTGTAGGTGTTGTCCTTCTCGATCACCACCACCGAGAGAGAGGGATCCTCCTTCATGAGGTGGTAGGCAGTCGACGAACCCATTGCCCCTCCCCCGACGATGACGACGTCGTGGCTCATGTGGCGCCTTCTTGGGGGCGGTGAGCCACCTTGAAGACGATGAGCGCTGTCATGACCAAACCGGCGAACATGACCGGTTGGGCCGTGAACGGCGTGAGCAGAATGGCGCCTGCGCCGACGGGCCCCGCTGCCTTCTCGCCCTTCGACAAGCCGTTGGGCAGATCGAGCAGGACCCAAACGCCCACCACGTAGATGGCGAGCGGGACCGCGACCGAGGTGGCGGCGCCCGTCCTTCCGATGACGGCAGCATCCTTGGCCTGGTCGATGCTGACCGCGATGCCGGCTCCCACCGCGGCGGCGCTGGCCCACACGAAGTAATGGCCGTACCCCCAGACGAAGGCGCGTCGCAATGAAGTCAGGATGTCGTGGCTCGGCCGCTCGAAATAGAGCCACCACATCGAGTAGACGATCAGCAGCCCACCCACGACGATCCATGCCAGTTCTCCCAGCCCGGCCCCGCCCGAGGCGGCCTGGATCGCGATCGAGGCGGAGAGGATCGACTCGCCGAGCACGATGATGGTGAACAGCCCGTAGCGCTCCGCGATGTGTTCTCGGTGCCACGGTGTGGGAGAGGCTCTCTCCGCCCAGGCCGGGATTAGGAGCTCGCCGACGACCAGGGCGACGAAACCGGGGACGAGGGCGACTTCGGGTGAGAAGTAGAGGCCTATCCAGGCCAGTTGGACCAGCGTGATGCCAATGGCGTAGCGGAGTGCAGTCTGCCTCCCAGCTTCGTCCGATCTCGCCACACGTAGCCACTGGGTGACCCCGGCCAGCCTCATCACGACATAGCCAAGGAGGGCGACGCCGAGATCCATGCTCTCGAAGAGCCGGGGCACGCCGGCCGCCACGATCAGGGCTCCGGTCAGCTGCACCAGGGTAAGGACCCGGTATGGGACGTCGTCGGTGTCGTAGGCAGACGCGAACCAGGTGAAGTTGATCCAGGGCCACCAGACGGCGAAGAACACCATGGCGTAACCGACCACTCCCACCCAAAGGTGGTCCTCGGCGATGGCGTGATGGAGCTCCAACGAGGCGAAGGCGACGGCGACGACGAACACGAGGTCGAATAACAGCTCGAGGGGGGTGGCGGATCGATGTGCCTCGGTGGGAGAGCGACCCACCATCGGCGTGACCCTGGTCATCGGATCATGATCGACATGCAGGTCAGACCTCCATCGGCCGCCTGGATCTCGGAGACATCGATGGGGACTATCTCATGTCCCAATCCGGCCACGACCCTCGCCGTAATCGGTGCATCAGCGGTGACCAGGACCGACCCTCCGCCGAGGGGCAGGGCGCTGAACCGATGACGCTCCCCGTCGTGCTCGTACAAGATCCGGAGCCCTCCCAGCTTGCTCTCGTCCACGCTCCGCGGGGTCACCACCACAGTCTCACCGTCGATGGGGAGCACCGCCGACTTGAGATGGAGGGCGTCCTCGACGTCGACCGTCACCACGGTGTGGCCCTGATGATGGGCGACTGCCCGCAACTGGCCGATGCCATCGTCGTTGGTTCGCGACGACCGGCCCACGTAGACGACGTCGTCGAGGATGATCACGTCGCCCCCATCGAGTGTCCCCGGAGGACTTATCTCGGCGATGTCGAAATGTCGGGACAGAAACTCGGCCACTGGGGGCGTTTCCCCCCGACGTGACTCAGCCCCCGGCCGAGCGATGACGGCAACCGTGCCGACGATCACGGCCGTGTCCTCGATGAACACAGAGTCGGGATGCGCTTCGTCGGTCGGAACGACGCTGACCATATGCCCCGACTCCTCGAGCATGCGGTGGTACTCCTGGTGCTGGGCCCTGGCCAGGCCGAGATCGAGGCCGGGTCGCCCATGGCGAACCAAGGCCTGTGGGAAAGAATCGGGGACGGGGCGAATCAGGGCGGTTCGGTCCGTCATCGGATCGAATGGTATCCAGAGGGTCAGGAACCCATGCAGGCTTGGGCGAAGTCGGTCATCGAGAAATAGACATGGTCGGGCACCGGTGGGTCTTCGACCGGCATGGTTGCCCCCCATTCGCCACCGGCGGAGAGCCTCTGCCGGTCGATCCAAGCCGTGTCGAGACATGCCGCCTTGGCGGGGGCGTGGTCGTGGAACAGACTCTGGGCCACGTGCAGGACCGAGTCCGGTTCGATCCCCAAGTCCGTGGCGAGGTGATCGAGCAGGTAGTCGAAGTTGGCCGGGTCCGGTTTGTAGGACCCGATGTCCCCGGCGGTGTAGACGGCGTCGAACGTAACCCCCAGCTTCTCGTTGGAGGCCGAGAAGCTCGCCCGGTCGACGTTGGAGAGGATCGCCAGGCGGTACCTCTCGGACAGGGCGTCGAGCGACCCAGGTGAGTCGGAGAATGGCGGCCACTCGGGAACCGAGGCGCCGAAGGCATGGTCTAGTTCGTCAGTGGTGTCGAACCGGAGCGCCGCGGCCAGGTCGTGATGCACGCCAGCCAGCAGATCCGGGTAATGCATCCCTGGCGTTGCGGCCTCGTGTTCCGATTCGATGCGGCCGTATTCGGCCAGGACGTCGGATCGAGAAACAGCTGAAGCGTTGGCAGCGAGCATCGGCTGGAGTGCCTCCCAGATGCCCGACTCCCAGTCGATGAGGGTGCCATAGCAGTCGAAACTGAGCACTTCGTATTCGCGCAGGGACCTCATGGACGTTGTTTCGTCGCCTCGTGGATCGCTTGCCACACCCTCGACTGGGTCAGCGGTAGGTCGAGTCGGGTCACGCCGTCGGGTCTGAGCGCATCGCGCACGGCGTTGAGGACTGCCGCCGGCACGCCGATACAGCCTGCTTCGCCGGCCCCCTTCGCCCCCAGGGGGTTGGAGGGGGCAGGGTGCACCAGGCGCCTGGAGACGAGTGGCATCGGCTGTGTTGCGGTCGGGATGAGATAGGTGACTAGGTTGGTGGTCAGGGGCTGACCGTCGTCGTCGTAGACGATCGACTCCAGAAGCGCCGAGCCCAGGCCTTGCATGACCGAACCATGCAGTTGGCCCTCCACGATCATCGGGTTGAGCACGTTCCCGCAGTCGTCGACTGCTACCAGGCTCAGCAGCCGGACCTCACCCGTCTCCCGCAACACCTCGACCACCGCGATGTGAGATCCGTAGGGAAAGGTCTGGGCGTCCGGATTGAAGATCTCGTCGGCGGCGAGCTCGATGCCCAGATCGCCGGCCCTGGCCGCCACGTCGGCGAGGGGCAGCTCGGAGCCGGGTGACCCGACGACCCGGAAGGCACCGTCGACCAACTCCAGGTCCTCTTCGGCGGCCTCGAGCATCTCCGATGCCACCTTGCGAGCCTGATCTCGCACCTGGTGCGCCATTCGGAGCACGGCAGAACCACCCAACTGCGCGGAGCGGCTCCCGTAGCTGCCCACCGAATCGGCCACCAAGTGGGTATCACCCGAGTAGAACACGACCCGGTCCAAGGGGACAGAGAACACCTCGGCGGCTATCTGAGACCATACGGTTCGATGCCCCTGACCTGCAGGAGTGGACCCCGTGCGGACCACGACCGAACCGTCGGTCCCCAGCTCGACCATCCCGTATTCACCCGTCCCCAAGGCCCCGCCTGCCCGCTCTATGAAGCTGCCGATCCCGATTCCGATGGGGTCGTCTCCGGTCTCCCGGCGCCGTGCCTGCTCACTCCGCCATTGGTCGATCTCGACCGTCTCCAGGGCGAGCTCGAGTGCAGCCCGGTAGTCCCCTGAGTCGTACAAGGCGCCGGTGTGGGTGCGATGCGGCCATGACGAAGGCTCGAGGAAGCTCTTGAAGCGGACCACTTCCGGGTCCAGACCGATCTCGGCGGCGAAAGCATCCACTGCAGACTCGACGGCCATCGCACCTTCGGGTCGTCCCGCTCCTCTGTAAGGCCCGGTCGGCGCCTTGTTGGTCACCACGGCGCGTGCCGTCGCCTCGAAGTACTCGACGTCATAGAGACCCTGGGAGACATACTGGGTGAAGAACGGAACCCGTGACCCCGCGTTGGGATAAGCCCCCAAGTCGCCGAAGATCTCGAAATGAAGTCCCCGGACTCGACCGTCGGAGTCACCCCCGATGCGACCTCGCACGATGATGCCCCGGCCATGCGTGCCGGTGATCATCTGCTCCGACCGGGTCTGGATCCAGACGACGGGCCGACCCAGACGCTGGGCCAGCGCAGCAACTACTGCATACTCGGGATAGAACGGCCCTTTGGTCCCAAATGCGCCCCCGACATCGGGGACGCGAGCCCTAATGGCCGCCGGGTCGAGACCTAGAAGGGGGCCGAGGGTCTTGGGGAGGCGTCCCGGCGCCTGATGCCCACACCAGATCTCGAGACCATATGGTGCCGGCCGAGCCAGGATCGCCAACGGTTCGATCGTCACCGGCGACAGCCGGGGGATCACCACCTCCATCTCGGCGGTTCGCTCGTATGTGGGGACAGGTCCCTGGCTCGTGATGGTCCGTTCCTCGACCAGATTCGCCCCGGCCTCGGGGAACAGCAAGACCTCGTCGCTATGTGCTGTTCTCGAGTTCGTCACAGGTCGTAAGGGTTCGACCTCCGGCCAGACTGCGTCCGCGGCGTCAACCGCCTGCGCCGCGCCTTCCGCCACGACGACGGCGAGCGGCTCCCCGACATATCTGACGCGGTCACGTGCCAGCGGAGGCTGACCCATCCCGGCCGCAATTGCGACTCCAGGCCCGCCCGGGGATGACGGGAGGTCGGGCAAGGACAGGGTGTCTGCTCGATGGGCCGCGACGACTCCGGGCATGGATAGGGCATCGTCCAGGAGGGGAGGCTCGAGGACTCCATGGGCGATCGGGCTCCGCACGAAGACGGCGTGGAGAGTCCGGTCATCGATCAGGTCGGCGACGTACGAACCGGTGCCGGTTATGAGGGGAACGTCTTCCAGTCGCCTCTCGACGATCCCGACCCTTGTCACCAGCGCAACCGTAGTGTGATTCGGCCCTGCTCAGGTCTCGACCATCACCCGGTGGTTCATGCCTCGCTCATAGTGATCGCTCAGCCCACCCTCGTCGTCCTGGGCGACGATCCGACAGCTGATCACATAGGGGCCCGGTTCGAGGGACACGTCGAGGGTTGTCATGGCGCCAGATTCGATCAGACCGGAGGCGGCCACCACGTGCCCGTCCTCGGTGGTGACCACCAGGGTGTGTGACCACTCACCGTTGTTCTCGGCGGTGATGGTGTCGGTCCCCGCGGGGAGACGCTCGGGCCCGTCGACAGCCCATTCATCGAGGAAATAGCGATCGCTCACGGCACCGGTCGAGCAGGCGACGACGAGGAAGAGGAGGCAGGCGGCCAATCGTCTCATCTCATCGCCTCTACCCGCTCCCTGATCACGGAGGCGGGGATCGAGATCTGGAAAGTGGTGCCCTCGGGAGAGGTTGCGACTGCCAGGGAGCCTTCTAGGGCCTCGACGATCATCCGCGCCATGTACAGACCCAGGCCCGTTCCGGAGGAGAAGCTCGACTTCTCGAACTTCTCGAAGATGCGGGGCAGGAACTCGTGATCGATTCCTGGCCCGTCGTCGGAGACCGTGACGTAGATCGCTTTGGCAGGCCGGTCTCCGACCTCGATCTGTGCGTCCACCTGGGGAACCAATGTGCAACCCACAGCCACCGATGTCGCCCCATGGGTGAATGCGTTGTCTACCAACGAGCCCACCACCAGACAGAGAGCGCCGACATCGGTGCTGACGGTGCCGGCGACACCGTCGAGCTCGATATCGACACGGGCAGCGGGCTGGGCCAGACAGAGAGCCTGGGTCATCTCCGCCACGGGGACGTCGGTCAACTCATAGGACAGCCCGCGGTTCTCGATTCGTGCCACAGCGAGGATCTGGTCGATGATCTCCTGGAGCCTCGACCCGTCAGCGACCATCGCATCGAGCAGCGCCGTCTTGTCGGGTTCGGCGAGATCCCTCGATCGGAGGAGCTCGGCCCCGGTCACGACGCTCGTGAGGGGTGTTCTCAGCTCGTGATTGATCATCAGGACGAACTCCGAGCGGATCCGGATCTTCTCCTCGGCGAGAGCCAGCGCTTCTTCCGCCTGGTGCCGGGCCTCCTCGAGGCTGGCGTTGGCACGGCTCAACTCGATGGAGTTGGCGCGATGGATCTCAGACTCGCGCGAGATGTTTCGATGACGCTGCGCCGCCCTGGCGTGGCCAACGAGCACGGCGCCGGCGAGGAACGCGAAAATCGCGGCCAGACCCAGGAGCTGGATCGGAGTCGAGCCTGCGCTCGGAGCCGGGGTCCGACGTCCCAGGAGCTGGGCCACGTCGTAGTGAAGGAGGATGGATCTCTCGGGCCCGAAGGGTGCCACGACCTGATAGAGCACACTCCCACTCGGCCATGAGACCACGCCGTCCAGCTCGAGATCGGAGTCGATGGCGGTGGCCAACGCCATCAACCGGCCCTCGGCCGCTCCCATCGCGATCAGGGGCTCGTGGACCGACCCACCGACCAGCGGAGCCGAAGTGGAGGCAGCTACCACGTCGTTCCGATCGAGGACCGACACCGCCTCCACCCGCAACTGGTTTCGGGCACGACGGACGCCGAGATCGATGTCTTCCGACGTGCTGACGATGTCCCGGGCCACCCCGCTGTCGGCGAGGAAGATCGCTCCTTCACCGGTCAGCCTCGTCGATTCCCTCTGCACGATGACCGCCCCGATCACGGCGATGGCGGTCAATGCGGCGCAGATCGCGCTCAGCACGATCCACCAGCTCCATGGCCTCCGGGCCAGATCGCGTTGGACCTCTCTCACCGGAGAAAAATCGGAATTTCCGGCGGTTTTCTTGAACCGGGGTGGCCCGGGCCCGCTAGATGAGGTGCCAGTCGAGAAAACGCTCCAGCCGGTGGTAGAAGTGGAGCTGCGAGTCCCGGTGGAGCAGACCGTGCCCTTCGGCGGGATAGGTGATGTATTCGTAGGTGGCGCCGATCCTGTCGAGGGCCTCGACCAGCTCCTCTGATTGCTTGGGGTGCACCCTGGCGTCCCTCTCGCCGTGAGCCAGGAGCAACGGGCGGTTGATCCGTTCGATTCGGTGTATCGGCGAGCCGGCGTGATAGGCCCGGCGGTCCTGCGAGGGATGGCCCATCTGTCGCTCGAGGTCCTCGCGCCCAGCACGGTCGCTCTGCGCCCAGGAGGTCAGGATGTCGATGTCCCCGTACTTCGACGCCCCGCACGCGAAGCGGTTCTCGGGGTGCACCAGTGATGAGAAGACCATGTAGGACCCATAGCTGGGGCCGAATATGGCGATGCGGGAGGGATCGACCCAGCCCAGCTCGCCGAGATAGACAGCCGCGGCCTGGCAGTCCTCAACGTCACCCACCCCCCAGTTGGCGTGGTTGGCCCGCTCGAAGGTGAGCCCGTAGGTGGTGGAGCCACGAAAGTTGATCGCCAGCCAGGCGTACCCCTTGTCGACGAAGTATTGGGCGTGACCGTCCCACTCGTCGCCGTAGTGGTCCGTCGGTCCCCCGTGGGGATAGACCACGGCAGGCACGGGGTTGGAGGTGTCCGCCGGTCTGAAGAGGAATCCCTCGATCTCGAGCCCGTCGTGAGAGGTGAACGTGATTCGCTCCATCTTGGAGTGCGGAGCCGAGCGCATCGCCGCTGGAGCGCCGTCGTACAGCGTGCTCCTGGCCCCGTCCACTCCCACCATGTAGATCGCCGCCGGCGAGTCGGACGCCTCGTGGATGGCGAGCACCCCGGCCGGCGTGACCAGGGGCCAGTCCCAACTCCCGCCCGGCGCCACCGTCTCCACCGACCCATTGGGATCGATCCGGACCAAATCGGCCGTCCCCCGCGCCGTGGCGATGGCGTAGAGGCTTTGCCCATCGTCTGCCCACTTCAGCGAATGAAAGTCACGATCGCCACCGGCCAGTTTCTCGTGGCGGTCGTCGTCGAGCACGGTCAGGAAGACGCCTGCCCATTCACCGTCCTCCAGGGTGTAGGCAACCCGATCACCAGATACCGCATGGTTGCCCGCTCGGCGATCGGGGTGACCGACCAGCGTGCGCGACGATCCGTCGGGGTCGATTACGACGATGTCGCTGCGGCTGAGGTCTGTATTGGGGTAATAGGAGACCAGGATCCGCCCATCCGCCGTGGCCACCGGCCTGCCCACGTCCCCGTCACCCGGCCCGATCGGGGCCGGCCAGGCGTCATCCACATCCACGATCGCCAGCCGGGTGAAGCGGTCCCGATCCACGATCACGCACAGACGTCGGTCGTCGATCCAGACCCCGGCAGATCCGGCGACCAGACGCCGGACAGGTCCACCCGACGAGGGGACGAGCATGACGTTCCCCTCGTAGTCGTACGCGATGGTCTGTCCGTCGGGGGACCAGACCGGGGCGGAATCATCCCAGAAGGCAACCGCGCCCCTATTCGAGGTGAGCCTTGTGAGCACTCTGTCCGCCAGACGAATCGACCAGATGTCGGAGGTCCCTTCCAGGTCGAGCACGAAGGCGACGGTGGACCGGGCGGGACTGAGCGCCGGATGATGGGGCCGGGCCGTGGCGAACACGTCCTCCAACCGCCAGTGGCGGGGCGGTTTCAGATCGGGCCTGGGCTGGCTTGGGATGCCACCAACCAGGTCCTTGCCGACGAAGACGGGTTTGCTCACGTGGGGTTCCTCCGAGAAACGGGAAGATAGCTCCGGGGTGTGGCTCAGCGGAAGGCGGCCAGCACAGCCATGACGTCAGGGCCGAGCGCCTCGAGGTTGTACCCACCTTCCTGCACCAGGACGGTCGGTAGACCAAGTGAGGCGAGCCTCTCACCGACGGCGGCGAACCCCCGGTTGCTGACACGAAGCGGGCTCTCGGGGTCCGGGGCGCCGGCATCGACGCCGAGTGACACCACCATGAACGAAGGGCGCAGGCTGGCCACGTCCCCGCATATCCGGTCGAGGGCTTCGAGGAACACTCCGTCGTCACTGCCCGGGGCCAGGGGAAGATTCAGGTTGGCGCCGGCACCATCGCCCGTTCCCGTCTCCTCGGCAAAACCACACCAATGGGGGAACCACCCCTCGCCGGGATCGACATGTATCGAGTGATAGTGGACGTCATTGCGCTCGTAGAAGATCTCCTGCGTGCCGTTGCCGTGGTGGGCGTCGATGTCGACGATGGCCACCGGGCGCTCACCTTCCGAGGCCAGCCAGTTGGCTGCCACCGCCACGCTGTTCAGGTAGCAGCTCCCGCCGAAGTAGGAAGTGCCGGCATGGTGGCCAGGGGGGCGGACCGGCGCGTAGGCGGCACGCGCGCCATCCTTGACGAGGCCTGCCGCGGTGAGAGCCCCGTTCACGGCGGAACGTGCCCCCAGGGAGGTGCCGGGGCCGATCGTGGTGGCGGTGTCCATGCAATACACCCCCGCCATGGCGGCGCGGCTGGTCGGTAGCCGTGAGGCGTATGCGGCAAAGGCCCCAGGATGGCGGAAGGCATAGGGGACGACGAGGTCCACACCGGGGTAGTCCGGGTACCCGGAATCCACCCATCTCTGGTGGGCGGTCTCCAGGTAGTCGATCATGTCGGGCAGATGCACCGCTTCGATGGGCGCTCGCCCGTGCTCTTCGGCCGGGACCATCTCCACCCCGGCTCGCTCCAGTTCGGTGCGGATGATCTCAGCCCGGTCGGCCTCTTCGTCGCTGGGCAGCCTCAGACCGGCCCAGACCAACCAGTCCGCGTCATGGGCCAGATAGCCGTCCGACCACACCGAGACGAGGCTCAACCCATCCCCGAGAGCGCGGCGACGAGCCGGTCGACGATCAGATCGATCTCGTCGTCGACAAGCGTGAGCGGAGGACCGATCAACAAGAGGTCACCATCGGTTCCGTCGACGGTACCGGTCGAGGGGTAGAGGAGGAGGCCGAGTTCCAGCGCACGCTCCAGGACCTGCTCGGTGATCCGTGCCGACCGGGGATAGGGCTGCTTGGTGTCCCTATCCCGGACCAGCTCGACACAGATGAGGAGCCCGAGCCCCCGGACATCACCCACCAGTGCGTTCCCGGAGAGTGCCATCTGGAGACAACCGAGAAGCTTGTCACCCTGGGTGCGGGCACGATCGACCAGCCGCATCTCGATGATCCGCTGCAGCACGGCCAGCCCGACCACGGCGCCGACCGGGTGATGCGACCACGTGAAACCGTGGATCAGACCGCCGCCCTCTTCGATGGCGCTGTGCACCGAGCCGTCGGCGATGGCCAGCCCCAGCGGCCAGTAGCCGGATGACGCTCCTTTGGCCGAGACGAGCAGATCGGGGCGAAGACCGAAGTGATCGGACCCGAACCACTCCCCGGTGCGCCCGAACCCGGTCATCACCTCATCGGCCACGATGAGGACACCGTGACGGCGGCAGACGCGGACGACTTCCTCCCAGTACCCGGCTGGGGGCACTGCGGCTCCGCTGGTGGCACCCCCGATCGGCTCGGCAACGAAGGCCGCGATCCGATCTGGCCCGGCCTGGGCGATCGCTTCCTCGAGTCGTTCGGCGTGGAAGATCGCACACCCGTTGGGATGATCCGGGTTGGGGCACCGATACTCGCTCACTGTGGGCACCCGCATCGTCTGGCCGAGCCAGGGCTCATAAGGTCGTCGCAGAGGGTCCCTTCCCGAAACGTCGAGTGCGCCCCTCGTGTTGCCGTGATACGACGAGCCGCGGGCGATCACGATCGATCGATCCGCTTCCCCCCGGGCGAGGTGATAGGCCCTGGCCATCTTCAGCGCGGTCTCGATGGCCTCCGACCCGCCCGACACCGGGTATACCCGAGCGTCGTCCATCGGCACCAGGCCGGCTACGGCGGCCGCATACTCCTCGACCGGCCCGGTGGTGAACGCAGAGGCGTGCACCCACTCGAGAGTCTCTGCCTGGGCCGCCATGGCCGCCGCGATCGCAGGATCGCCGTGGCCGATCGGCGAGGCGATTGCCCCGCCCGCCGCGTCGAGGTATTGCTTTCCCTCGGCATCGGTGATCCAGGCCCCGGCCGCCTTCACCGCCAACGGCGGTGGCGTGCGACTCCGGGTGAAGACAGAGGTTTCGCTCATGGACCGCGGCACGTTACGCCCCCGGTAAGTTTCCCGGCGGTGTCACAGAGCTCTGCGGTTCGTGCCCGGTTGCGCAATCTCGGCTTCGCCATCGGGACGATGGAAACCGGCCCCGAGAACGCCATCACCGATGTCCCCGGGATCCTCGTCGGCCACTCCACCCTGATCCGCGATGAGCCAGAAGTCGTCCGGACGGGCATAACCATGGTCGTCCCACGTGAGGATGTGTGGACCGATTACGTCTACGCCGGCAGTCATGTGCTCAACGGAGACGGCGAGATGACCGGTCTGATCTGGGTTGCCGAGTCGGGCATGCTCGGGTCCCCGATCGGCATCACCAGCACCTCCCAGGTGGGCATGGTGCGTGACTTCCTGGTGGCCGAGACCTACCGGCTCGGGGTGCGGGGGGGCTTTTACCTCCCCGTGGTCGGCGAGACTTGGGACGGGTGGTTGAGCACGCCGAGCTCGTTCCCGCTCACCCCCGAGCACGCCGCCGAGGCGCTTGGCTCGGCAGCCTCCGGCCCGGTGGCGGAGGGCTCGGTGGGGGGCGGCACGGGGATGATCTGTCACGACTTCAAGGCCGGGATCGGCACGTCGTCTCGAATCGCCACCTCTGCCGGCGCGCCGTTCACGGTGGGCGTGCTGGTCCAGGCCAACTACGGGTCACGCCCGGATCTGAGGGTCGACGGTGTCCCGGTGGGCCGTGAGATCGGCTACGACGTGGTCCCCTCGGCGTGGCGCGAGCCGCCAGTGGGCGGGTCGATCATCATCGTGATCGCCACCGACGCGCCGCTCCTCCCGGTGCAGTGTCGCCGGCTTGCCCAGCGGGCAACCGTGGGGCTGGCCCGGGTCGGCGGTTATGGGCATGAGTCGAGCGGAGACATCTTCATCGCCTTCTCCACCGGCAACCACCTGGGCGGGGCCCACGACGCCCCCTACCCGGTGACCACGCTTCCGCTCGACTCCATGGACGATCTCTTCCACGCCGCGGCGGATGCAACCGAGGAGGCGATCGTGAACGCCCTTTGCGGTGCCACGACCATGACCGGCCGCGCCGGCCATGTCGCCCACGCCCTCCCTCTCGACACTCTGGTCGAAGTCATGGGCCGGCACCGAACAGAAGACGAACGGTCATAATCCAGCCTCGATGAGTCACATCCTTGGGTTTGGGGGCTATGTGCCGGAGCGGGTGATGACCAACGACGACTGGGCGGCCCTGGTCGACACGTCGGATGAATGGATCACCCAGCGTACCGGCATCAAGCGACGGCGGGTGGCAGGCCCCGACGAATCGACGCTGACTCTCGCCGGGCAGGCCGCCGCCGTGGCCATCAAGGACGCCGGTCTCTCCGCCGACGACATCGACGAGATCATCGTCGCCACCGACACACCCGAGGTGTACACCCCGGACACTGCCGCCCTCCTCCAGGACCTCCTCGGCTGCCGAAACGTCCCCACCTACGACCTGGGCGGCTCGGGATGCGCCGGGTTCGTCCAGGGCCTGGACGTGGCCCGGGCCCGGATCGCCTTCAGCCCGAGAACGATCCTGGTGGTCGGTGTGGAGCTGATCACGCGTCTGATCGACTGGAACGACCGGTCCACCGCGGTCCTCTTCGGTGACGCCGCAGGTGCCGTCGTCCTCGGTCCCGAACCGGGCAGGGCAACGGTGCTCGACATCGTCTCGGGAACCGACGGTTCTGCCGCGGGGATCCTGACGCTGGGCGTGGGTGGTACCCGGCACCCCTTCAACCAGGCTGCCATCGACTCCGGCGCCTACAACCGCCTGGTCATGGATGGGCGGAGGGTGTTCACCGAGGCAGTGACCAGGATGAGCACCGCGGTTTCGGACGTCCTCGACCGGATCGGGAAGACCGTCGGCGACGTCGACCTCGTGATCCCACATCAGGCGAATCTGCGCATCATCGATGCGGTGCGCAAGAAGCTGGGGGCGGAACAGGAAAGGGTCTACGTGAACATCCACGAGTACGGCAACACCGGATCGGCGACCGTGCCTTTCGCCCTCTGGGAGTGCGTCGAGACCGGGCGGATCGAGAAGGGCGACCTGGTGGTGCTGACCGCCTTTGGGGCGGGCTTCCACTGGGCGGCCGTCGCACTCCAGTTCTGAATGCAAGAGCCCCCGTCTTGCGACGGGGGCTTGCCGGCTTCGAGAGAAGCCATTCGTCTCCTCACCCCTCCGGGATGTGGCTCCGGGAGGAAGGTCCTCTTGCCCACCCAGGGATATTTGTATCCGGGTTTCGCCAATCTGTGTATGGGGGATTTCCCCCAATCGCATGTGCAGGCCGCCACCCTGGGTGTGGGTCGGCCCACGCGGGACCGCGTGGCCGCTTCTCGTGTCCAAATCTCGACCTCACGGGTGGGTGGGTGCACCCGACATGGGATCAAGGCACCCAGATCAACGTTCGTCGTCGGGTCGAAGGTATCCCTCTTCGTAGGCGAGGGCAGTCAGCTCGTGACGGCTGGCCACGCTGAGCTTGTCGAAGATGTGGGCCATGTGGTTCTCGAGCGTTTTTACGGTGATCCCGAGCCGCTCGGCACTCTCCCGATAGGTGTAGCCACGTGCGATCAAGTTGACCACCTCCCGCTCCCGGGGGGTGAGCCGTGAGATCGGGGTCTCACTCGTGATCCCCTCGTCGATGTCGAGGAGATAGGCGGCGACGTCGGGAGAGACCGGCCGGGCCCCGACGTATGTCTGTCGGATCAGGTCGGGTAGGTCGGCGCCAAGTGTGGTCTTGGTGATGTACCCGTCGACTCCGGCGTCGAGGAGACGGGCGACGTCCTCCTTCGACGTGGACACGGTCAGGGCCATGAACCGGATATCGGGAAAGTCCCTGCGGACGGCGGGAATGACCGCCGCCCCGCCACCACCGGGCAGCTTGACGTCCAGCACCACGAGATCGGGCAGTCGCTCCTTGATCAACTCGATGGCGCTGTCGACGTTGTCCGCTTCGCCGATGATGTCGAAGGACGGGTCGAGGATGGCCCGCATCCCTGCTCTGACCACGTCATGGTCATCCACCAGTATCAAGCGAAGCCGGTCCGTCATCTGCCCACGATGATCTTGATCTCGGTCCCCGATTCCGGCGCGGTGTCGATCTCGACCAGGCCGCCCACGCTCTCGACTCGGCGAGCCAGTCGTTCATGCACCCGGTTGCGCTGGTCTTCGTTGGTGAAGCCCGAGCCGCTGTCCCTCACATGGATATGGGCCTCGCCGTTGGCGAACTCGGAGTACAGGGAGATGTTGCGGGACCCGGAGTGCTTGGCGGCGTTCGTCATTGCCTCGCGCGCTGCTTCGATCGCTGCGCTGAGGTTGGGGCTGATCTGGGCGTCGTCCCTGATCACGGCATCGATCTCCACCCGGTGGGTGTCCTCTACCTCGTCACGAACCGACAGCAGGCTCGCCCTGAAGCTCTCCCGGTACTCGGATCGCCACTCCTCGATGTTCCGCCTTAGCTCTCGCTCCTGGCGACGGGCCAGATAACGCGACTGGCTCGGGTCGTCGGCTCCCATCCGGATGGCATGGAGAGTCTGCAGCACCGAGTCGTGGAGACGGTCGGCCAGCACGGCGCGCTCTTCGTGGAGGACAACGGCAGCCTGCTCCGCGGCGAGCTCGTCTTGGGCCGCCTGACGGGCGAGGTCGTAATCCCGCAGCTTGTCGAAGGTCCAGCCAACGATGGCCCCGACCACGAAAAAGATGACGCTGCCCGCCGCACGGACCGCCCCGAAACCGGCGATGATGTGGACCACCAGTTGCTCGACACCGAGGAGAAGTGCGGCGATGAGGGAGCCGGGGAGCCCTCCGAGAAGCGCGCCGGTGAAGACATAGGAGAGGGGGAGTCCGCCATGGAACAACTCGGTCGCCCCCGAGGCCACGGACGCCGCACCGATGGCGAGCATCGCAACGGTGTCCAGGGCGAACCACCACCAGCCGGCCATGAAGCGAGGCTGTGTCCTCGAGATCAGCCACGTGAGGAAGGTCCAGAGGACGGCGAGGCCGACCGACGCCCAAACGATCCAGACGCGTGGTGGCGCCTCCACCCTCAAGGTGACCGCGACCAGGATCAGCATCCAGATCAGCCCGAGGAAACGGAACACCACCACCATCCGACGCAGGGTTGCTTCGAGATCGGCGCTTCCCCGTTTCGTGAAGCTGCTCATCACCCCCGAAGGTAGCGGGGCGGAGGGTCGGTTTGCCCTGGTGGTGTTGGAGATCTGAATGGCTTTTCTCGCAGTCAAAGGGGGACCGCTTCCGCGGTCCCCCGATGGTCCCCATTGTCGCTTCAAGGGACGGAGTGATGCCCTGAAGTCCCCGCATCACAATCATCCAGCCCTTTGCGAAAGAAGGAATAGGGGATTACCCCCAGTTGCGTGCGCAACAGCAACGGCCACCGTTAGCCGGTGGCCGTTGTGTGCAGGGCGCCGGGGCCGTTGTGGCCCTTCGCTCAAGCTCTACAAGGTCTGCCCGAGATAGAGGATGGCGACCATCACCGCACCCAGGCTGAGCAGACGGATCAGGCTGGGCTTGGTCGCTGCCCGGACCGACACTGCGGCCAGCGTCGCGCCGAGCAACACGAGGGCCCAGGCTGCCTCGGGGTAGATGGTTGCCACCAAGAGCAGCAACATCGCCGAGGAGAGACCGAGGACGGCGATGGCGATGCGGGCCGCCTTGCCGAATGGGTGGGCGGCCCATTGGTCGATGGTGGTGCCCGTGATCGTGGTGGCTGTCATCGTGCCGTAATGTCGGCAACGGCCCCGATTCTCTTGAGGCGAGGGGATGGGCCGAGGGAACCGAATCCCGCTCTCGCTACCAGCGGGAGAGGAGCCAGACTTCGGGCTCGAATTCGCCCGAGTCGATGTCGGCGAAAAGTGACACCGCCCGGTTCAGGGCATCCCGCGCCTCGGGGTCACGGCCGGCGCGGTGATGGAGATCGGCGAGGTGATTCCACAGCGCGGCTTCGCGATGACGATGACCGGTCCGGTCGGCGATCCCGATCGCCTCCTCCACGAGCTCGACCGCCTTCGAACTGTTCCTGTCCTCCGAGAGGAGAATCGCTTTGTTGTTGAGTGCTGCCATTCGGAGCAGGTCGTCGGTTCGACCGAGCCTGAGGGCCTCGTCAACATGCCCCAACGCCTCCTCATTGTCGTCGGTGACGACAGCGAGGATGTTGCGCACCCTGGATCGATGAGCCGGGCTGTTTTCTTCCTCGGCAGCCGATCGGGCTCGCTCCGCCAAATCGGCGGCTTTGGCCGGGTCCCCAACCCGATACGCCAGCAATGCCCAGTCGGCGAGCACTTCGGCGGGGGCCGGGTGGGTGAGGATGGATCTCTCGAAATGCACTTCCGCGTCGTCGAAGCGTCCGAGCAGGCGTTCTACCTCGCCGGTGCGATGTTCGATGACACCCACCGAATCCGGTCCGGCATGTGCCGACGCCAGTGTGAGCTCACGTCTGGCCCGATCGTATTCCCCGGCGGCCATTGCCATCTCGGCGAGAGCCAGGCGGGCACCGACGACGTCGGAATCGCCAAGGGCCAGCGCGGTCTCGTAGAACTTCCGGGCTGATTCGTTGGCGTACACGCTCCGGGACAGGTCCCCCGCCAGGTGGTACCAGTCCGCAGCCTCTTCGTCGCCTGCTGCCTGATACTGACCGGCTACGGCAGCAGCGAGCCGGGCATCGGAACGGGCCTGCCCCCGCTCGGACAAGGCGCGCGCCGCCCTGCGGTGGAGCAGCCGCCGACGCACCATCGAAGTCGATTCGTAGGTGAGGCGCTCAAGGGCGTCGAGAGTGAATGCGAGGCCATCGGACTCGGGTATCTCCCGAAGGAGGCGGGCGGCGACGAGCTCCTCGACGGCTTCGACCACCTCCTCCTCACTCCGACCGCTGGTCTCACGCAGCAAGGTGGCATCACAGATCCCATTCAGGGCCGCAGCAGCGGTCAGGATCTGACGGGCGAGGTCTCCGACCTCGAGCAGTCGCGCCTCTATGTAGCGAGCCATGCCGGGAGTCGCCGGCCCCGCGTCCGGTGCGAGGGCCTCATTGATCAGAAGCGGAACCCCTCCGGTCTGCTCGAGCAGTCGGGCAGCCTCTTCCTCATCGTCACCGGTCAGCGGGATCAGGTGCCGCAGGGTCAGGGGCTGGACCTCGACGCTATCGGCGGCGCCGGACATCATCTCGGCCACCGGCGGGAGGAGGTCGTCCTCGGCCCTGGCCGCGAGCACGATCAAAATGGGGAGCTCCCCGATACGGCGGGCGAGGTAGGAGAACAGCCCGGCCGATGCCTGGTCCATCCACTGCACGTCATCGAGGACCACGACGAGTGGCCGCTTCGCAGCGAGAGCCGACACAACCGTGAAGATCCCTTCCAGCAGCCTGAGCTCGCCGAATCGATCGGGCGTCGATGCGTCTTCTCCAGATCCAAGCCCGGGCACCAGTCTCCCCACCTCGTGGACGGCCCAATCCGCGATCCCATCCCGGCTCCCCTCGATCATTGGGGCGGCAGCGGCCAGGACCTGGGTGGCGACTCCGTAGGGAAGGTCTTGTTCCATCCGGAAGGCCCGGCCGATCAGGACGTCGTATTCGCGGCCGACATGGGAGGCGAACTCTTCGAGCAGACGGGTCTTCCCCATCCATGGCGCCCCGGTCATCGACAACACGCGTCCTTGACCACCCACGGCTTGGCGTAGCGTCTGGCCCAGGAGGCCCAGCTCGTCCTCACGGTCGATCAGATCGGGTTGGTTCATCTCCCTGGCTGGAGTCTCCGCCTTGACCCGGCGTGGGGCACCCGGGGCCGGGGGCAGGTCTTCGTCGAGGATGGCCTCGTACAGCTCCGTGGTCTCCTCGAGCGGCGCGACCCCGAGCTCCTGCTCGAGAACCGTGACACAAGCGCGATAGGCCTCGATCGCGCCGGGCCGGTCCCCCGACCACGCATGGAGCAGCATGAGGAAGCGGTGGGCCGGTTCGTGGAGGGGGTCGAGCTCCAGCCACCTGTTCACCGTCGTCATGGCACCCGGGTAATCACCAGCTGCGGCCAGGGCGGTGCCCAGCCGGTGGTAGGTCTCCCCGATCCGGATCCGCACCGTTTCGGACATGTTCCGGACCCAGTCCTCGAATTCGGGCGACGCCTTCACCGAGAAGCCCTCCAGGAAGTCACCCCGATACAGGTCGGCAGCGTTGCGCAGATGCGGGATGCAGCGTTCACACACATCACGGGGGTCATGCCCGTGGTCCCGGGTGGCGGCGATCTCGGCGTCCAGGATGTCGAGGTCCGAACGCACCGGGCCGATGAGCGTGACCAGGTTGCGGTCCGCTCCGATCAGATCGGAATGAGTGGCCCCGCGAAGGGCGGAGAGAGTGCGTCGCAGCGTGGCCCGGGCCCGTTCCTGTGGGGCGTCGGCCCAGAACAGACCCGCCAGGGAGTCCCTGGATCCCGAGGTCTCGACAGTCAGAAAGGCGAGTAGGGCGATGGCCTTGCGGGTATCGACCACGACCGGCCTCCCGTCCAGGAGGACCTCGGGACGTCCCAAGAGATTGACTTCCAGCAAAACCCCGTCACCTCTGCGTTGCAGCGGGCAACGTAGCGGGCGCGTTATGGCTACCGGGAGCTCGACTCAGCGCGGAACGCGACGTGTTCCGTGACGATTCTCCGTTTCACTTACGTAACGCCCCGATACCAAGCTGCGTCCTGCATGAGGGATGGGGAGGCTCCGACAACCGAGGGCTGGAAGGTCTCGCTCGCTTTCGCCATCGTCACCCTGGCGTTGCTGGCAGCCCTGGTGGTGGGAGGGCTGGTGGGTTGGTGGGAGGTCACCTGGGATTCGGACACCCTTCTCAACTTGGGGACGATGCTTTTTTTTCTCGTCCTGGGCCAACTGGTCCTGTGGAAGGCAGCAGGCAATCGGATCGGTTGGGTGTTCAGCGCTATCGGGCTCATGTTTCTCGGTTCTGCGATCGCCGGGGGCCTGGCCGAGCAGGGATCGCTCGCCTTCGAAGCCATCGGGGGCGCCCTATGGCTGGGTTGGATCGTTCTGATCGGAACCCTGGTCTTGTGGTTCCCCACGGGGCAGGTCCCGAGCCGACGTTGGCTGTGGTTGGAATGGGTCGGCTTCATCCTCCTCGCTGTGACCCTGCTCACGTATACCTTCACGGAACAGGTTTGTGTCGATGGCTCCGACACGGGCTGTGCAGTCTGGGCCGCCAACCCGATCGGCATCCCTGGGATGCCCAACCCGGAGTTCGGTTGGCTTGGAGGGCCCCTCTTCGCGTTCTATCCGGTGTTCATGGGCGGGGCGGTCCTGTCCCTGTTCATGCGGTTTCGGAAGGCGGGCACGGTCGAACGACTCCAGTTGAAGTGGTTTCTCTTCGCCTGCGCCTCCTTCGTCGTCGCGCTGGGGGCCGAGATCGCTCTGGAGGCGATTGGCGTCGGACAACCCCCCTTCCTCGTCGACGCCTGGATCTCGTTGTCCATCATCGCCATACCGATCGCGGCGACCTTGGCCATCCTCCGCTACCGGCTCTACGACATCGATCGGATCATCTCTCGAACCGTGTCCTATGCCATCGTCGTCGTCGTTCTTGCCATGGTGTATGCGGCAGGACTGACCGGGCTCACCTCGCTGCTCGACACCCAATCCCCGTTGGCGGTGGCTGCCTCCACATTGGCGGCGGCCGCCTTGTTCAACCCGCTGCGACGACGGGTGCAGTCAGGAGTCGATCGACGCTTCAACCGGTCTCG